>CAYINJ010000013.1:0-13644 GCA_964364745.1 uncultured Gammaproteobacteria bacterium | reverse complement strand
CACCGCCGTGACGTTAGGTTGTCTTGGTCTTACCATGGGAGAAGGGCTATGTCAATAATAAGCTACCCCATCCCCGTCATTGCGAGGACCCTGAACGAAGTGAAGGGGGCGAAGCAATCCCAGGACGAGCGCACTAACCGGGTAGTGGGATATTCGCCGGGATTGCCACGTCGCTCCTTCGCCTTCGGCGAACGCGCTCCTCGCAATGACAGTCGGAGAGGCCTTGACCCTTTTCTTAGTTTCTGCTGTAATGGGAGTGACCCTGTTGAAATTGGAAATGGAGTATTGCCATGACGGCAAAAATTTTGCCCTTTTCGCCCCCACCACGACTCGGCCCGTCCGCTGCCGTCCGCCACATCACGGACCAAGCGGCAGCCACCGTCCAGGCCGCCCACCTTCACCGACGGTGGATTGCCACTGTCCTTGACTCGACGACCGGCGAGGTGACGCTGATCGTCACCAAAAAGCGCCATGAAGCGATCGAGGCGGTCAAGACCGCCATCACCCAGAGCAAGTTCTTCATTGGCGGAACATTGGTCAACGTCGAAATCCGCATCGAGCTAGATGTCCTCCCGCGCCGTTGGCGCTGGCGCATCCGCCTCCAAACCAAATCGGCCGATCCGAAACCAACCGCCGATCAACCACTGCTCTGGCAGTTGGGCGGGTATCAGGCCCAACAACTCATCACTCTCCAGTGATCACCACCAACAAACCCCCCGCTTCCGGCGGAGGGTTTGTCCTTTTTAGCATTCTTACCACTGAAGGTTACCGCCGGTCTGATATTCGGTCACGCGGGTCTCGAAGAAATTTTTTTCCTTTTTTAAATCAATAATTTCGCTCATCCACGGGAAGGGGTTGGCCGAGTCGTATACTTTGTCCAAGCCGATACGTTCCAGTCGGCGGTCGGCAATGTATTCGAGGTACTGTTGAATCACTTCCGGCCGCAAGCCCAAGATGCCGCGGGGCAAGGCGTCATGAGCATAGGCCGTTTCAAGCTCGACGCCGCGTTTGACGTCAGCGGTGATTTTTTGTTTGAACTCAACCGTCCAAATCTGGGGGTTTTCGTCGACGATGGTGTTGATCAAGTCCGAGCCGAAAGCCAGGTGGACGGTCTCGTCGCGTAAGATGTATTGAAATTGTTCGCCAACGCCGATCATTTTTCGGCTGCGCAAGAGCGACAGCATCATGGCAAAGCCGGCATAGAAAAATATCCCTTCCATGATGACATAATAGCCGACCAGATCGTGGATGAACTGCTGGAGTTTCTCCGGCGAGTCGGTAATAAAGGTCGGATCCAAGACCGACTTGGTCATGTCGACGACGAAATCGTCCTTGGCTTTGATGCTGGGAATCGTCAGGTACATGTTATAAATCTCTTCCGGATTCAGCCCCAGCGAATCACAACAATAGATGAAGGTGTCAGTGTGAATGGCTTCTTCGTAGGCCTGCCGCAAGAGGTACTGGCGACATTCCGGGTTAGTCACCAGCCGATAAATCGCCAGGACGATATTGTTGGCGGTCAAACTTTCGGCGGTCGAAAAAAATCCTAAGTTCCACAAAATCATCCGCCGCTCGTCATCGGTCAGTGCGCCCGGGCCGGATCTTTTCCAGAGCTCGATGTCGTCCATCATCGGCACCTCGTCGGGCACCCAGTTATTGGCCACGCCGGTTTTATAGTGCTGCCGCGCCCACGGGTACAGCATCGGCAAGATCTTGTTCGGATCAGTCGTGGCATTATTAACAATCCCCTTCTGGTTGGCCATAGGTTCAGACAAAGTTAAGGTGGGGTTACTGACAGGACTCGCAACTGGGGTCGTCGAGTTTGCACTGGGATAATTTCGGCACGATGGTCTCGGTAATTTGCTCGATGGTCTCGGCCACCGCCGCCAAGACCGGCTGCTTGGCTGGCGCGACTACCGGTGTAGTGGTGACGGCCACTGTCGTCTGATGAAACTGGTGCGCGACCGAGGAGCGGACCTGTTGTTGTTTGAGATCCAACGTGCTGGATTCGACACTGGATGCCGCTAAGGAGCGCAGATAATAAGTGGTCTTTAACCCCAGGGTCCAGGCCAACATATAAGCATCGGCGATGCGCTTGCCCGACGTTCCCCGCAGGAAAAGGTTCAATGATTGACTCTGATCAATCCACTTGCCGCGATAGGCGGCGGCCCGGATCAGCCACTCCGGTTCGATTTCAAACGTTTCTTTATATTTATCTTTCAGGGCTTGGGGGATGTAATCAATCGCCTGGATACTGCCTTCGGCGGCTTTGATCTGATCCAACATTTCCTGGTTCCACAACCCTAACGCTTGCAAATCACGCACCAGGGAGTCGTTAACGATGGTAAACTCGCCACTCATGTTTGATTTGACATAGACGTTCTTGTAGATCGGCTCGATTGATGGCGACACGCCAGCGATGTTGGCAATGGTCGCCGTCGGCGCGATGGCCAGACAGTTGGAGTTACGCATGCCGTGTTCTTTGACTGCCGCGCGCACGACCGACCAGTCCAGCGTCGTGGTGCGCGCCACCGGAATTGCTTCGCCGCGCTCCTGTTCGAGTAAGTCCAGGGTGTCAATCGGGAAAATCCCGCGCTCCCATTTCGAGCCGCGATATGACTGGTAAGTCCCCCGCTCGACCGCCAACTGGCTGGACGCCAAAATAGCATAATAGGAAATCATCTCCATGCTACGGTCGGCAAATCGAACGCAAGCGTCGGTGTCAAAGGGGATGTTAGCGGTAAACAGCACGTCTTGGAATCCCATGATGCCCAAACCCACCGGCCGATGGCGCAGGTTGGAGGTCTTACCTTCTTTGGTCGGATAGTAGTTAACATCAATGACGTTGTCGAGCATCCGCAGCGCCGTTGTAACGGTTTGTTTGATCCGGGCTTCGTCGAGCTGGCCATCGGCCGTCAGATGCTTGGTCAAATTAACTGAACCCAAGTTGCAGACGGCGGTTTCGTCAGCCGACGTATTGAGCGTGATCTCCGTGCAGAGGTTGGACGAGTGGACCACGCCGACATGGTCTTGCGGCGACCGCACATTGCACGGATCCTTGAAGGTCATCCAGGGATGGCCGGTCTCAAACAGCATGGTCAACATTTTCTTCCAGAGGTCTTTGGCTCGGACGGTTTTGAATAAATGAATTTTGCCCGCCGCCGCCAGGCGCTCATAGTGCTCATAGCGCTTGACGAAGTTCTGCCCGTAAATATGGTGCAGATCCGGCGTTTCATCTGGCGAAAACAGGGTCCACTCCTGATCATCGCGGACGCGTTGGATGAAGAGGTCCGGGATCCAGTTGGCGGTGTTCATGTCGTGCGTCCTGCGGCGTTCATCGCCCGTGTTTTTCCGCAATTCCAAGAAATCCTCGATATCTAAGTGCCAGGTCTCGAGGTAAACACAGGTCGCACCGCGCCGCCGGCCGGAGCGGTTGATGGCCACGGTGGTGTCGTTGGCAATTTTCAAGAAAGGAATGACGCCTTGACTTTCGACACCAGTGCCTTGAATGGTGGCGCCGGTGGCGCGCAAACTGCTCCAGTCATTGGCCACCCCGCCGGACCACTTCGACATCTGGGCGTTGTCACCGATGCACTTGAAAATATGGTCCAACGAATCCTCGACCGTGGTCAGATAACAAGAGCTCAATTGGGGTCGGGGCGTGCCGGCATGAAACAAGGTCGGTGTCGATGGCACCAGCCGTAATTCAGAAATGGTTTCATAAAATTCAATCGCTCGGGCTTCGCGGTTTTCTTCCAACAACGCCACCCCCATCGCCACCCGCATCCAGAAGGCCTGCGGTGTTTCCATGATCCGCGCCGTCTTGAGGTCAGAGATAAAATATCGGTCGGCTAGCACTTGCGCGCCCAGATAGACAAATAAATCATCGCGCTCGGGCTTCAGCGCGGCCGCCAGTCGTTCGAGGTCGAGATCGAGCAGGCGGCGATCCAGCCGGCCGGCGAAGGCCAAACTCTTGACGTTGTCGACAAAGGCTCGGCGATATTGCCGATCAAATTGGCTATAGTCCAGCTGGGCGGCGCCAATGGCGTCACGATAGACGGTCTGAAACAGGAGCCGGGCCGCCACTTTGGAATAGGCCGGGTCGCGTTCGATAAATGACCGCGCCGCCAAGACCAACGCTTTGGCGATGTCCGTCGTGGTCACACCATCATACAAACCGGCCTCGCACTGTTGGATGATCGCCGCTTGATCAATAGTGGCGGCCAGACCGCGCGTGGCAAACGATAAGGTCTTTTCAATTTTCTTCAGTGAGAACTTTTCTGGCCGGCCGTCGCGCTTAATCACCTGCAAATCGTTTTTGATGATCTTTTCCAAAATGGCCTGCTGGGCTTGCTCGGTCCGCTGGGTTCGGGTCTTGGTGTGTTCATAGCGGTAAATGATATAGCCCTTGGCCACGTCAAACAGCCCGGCCTGCATCAACCGCAGTTCCACCAGGTCTTGGACATTTTCCACGCTGGGGATCTGCTCTTCCGTAAACCGACCGTTGAGGTCAGCGATGACCTGCGCGACAATAATTTCCGCGTCCGGCATGACACTGCCTCGGACGGCCCCATAGGCCCTGGTGACGGCTAAGACGATCTTGTCGGGCTGAAAATCAACGATTTGGCCGGTTCGCTTTTTGATTTGCTTGATTTTTGACATAGGAAACCCCCAAAAGAATAGATATTTTGAGCGTTAAAAAAACACCATCGCGCACGACGGTTGGGCCAGATCGGCACCCGCTCCGCGTCCTCGAGTTTTATTTTTGTTTTTATTTTTGGCCTGTTTGCCCGGTGAAAAGAGCGGCTGGCATCAACCGGGAAATCACAATATCTTGTGGTTTGCTTAACCATTGTACCACTAGATATTGGGATGTCAATTATTTGTCAGTTATGGAAGTTTTAGCCCTAAATCAGCCGTTTTCGCAGGGTCGCTTTTTGTGCTCTGACGATCACTGTGGATAACGTCTGCTCGGCCGCTCGGTCTAACTGGATGCGACTGGCGAGGGGCGGCCTTCTGCGCTACAATGGAGGCATTATGATCGGTTTTATTCGCGGTCCAGTCCTGGCCAAAAACGAACGGGCGGTGATTATCGACACCGGCGGGGTGGGTTATAGTGTCTTTGTCCCCCAACCCCTCCTTCATACCGCCGCGACCGGTCAGGCCTTGGCGATCTACACTTACACTCATGTTCGCGAAGACGTGTTGGAGTTATACGGCCTACCTACCCTGGCTGATATCGATCTATTTCGACAATTAATTAGTGTCTCCGGGGTGGGCCCCCGTTCGGCGCTGGCCATCTTTGACATCGCTGATCATCTGGCGATCAGCCAAGCGATTGCCAGCGGCGATCTGCGCTTCCTGACCACCGTGTCGGGCATTGGGAAGAAAACCGCGGAATTGATTATTGTTAAACTCCAGGACAAGCAAACTCTTTCCGCCCAAGTCGGCACCAGCGGTGGCGAAGCCATTGAAGCGCTGGTTAGTTTGGGCTATTCGGTGGTCGATGCCCGCGACGCCTTGCTGCGCTTGCCAGCCAGCCTCACTGGCACGGCCGAGCGGGTGACCGCCGCGCTGAAACTGTTGTCCAAGCACTAGTTTATGATTATGCCTGACCGCGAGACCTGGAACCGATACGTGCTCGCCCATGGCGGCGAGTTTTTACAATCATGGGAATGGGGCCAGTTTCAGGTCGCGCTGGGCCGAACCGTCCATCGCTACCGTGATCAGTCCGCCGCGGCCCTGGTGATTAACCAATCCCTCCCTTTGGGCCAACACTACTGGTCCACGCCGCGCGGGCCAGTCGGGACTAACGCCACGGCATTGAGTCAGCAGATCGTCGCTGACGGCCGCGCGGCGGGCGTTGTGTTTTGGCGCGTCGAGCCGCCACTGGCCCCGAATCCGCCTCCCCTCCTGCCGTCGCACCCCACTAGTTACCGGCAACCACATCAAACTTTAGTGTTGGACCTCACCCCTTCGCTGGATGATCTCTTGGCTACTTGTCACCCGAAGACCCGCTATAATATCCGGCTGGCCGCCAAGCACGGCGTGACTGTTCGGCGCAGTGTCGACGCTCGTGACATCGATATCTTTTGGCAATTGTCCGCCGACACGGCCAGCCGCCAACAGCTTCGACTCCATGATCGCCATTATTACCAAACGATGCTGGCGACACTGGGTCAGACCGCTACAAACACTAACGGCTTGCGGGTTGAGCTCTTCATCGCTGAACATCAGGGTCGGGCCGTCGCGGCCAATCTCGTGGCTTGGTTTGGTGAAACCGTAACTTATCTCCATGGGGGCAGCCGCCATGATCACCGCGAACTAATGGCGCCACATCTCTTGCAATGGACCCAAATCAAGGCCGCCCAGGCCGCGGGGGCTACTCGCTATGACTGCTGGGGTTATGATGAACAAATCTGGCCCGGCGTCAGCCGTTTCAAAGCCGGCTTCGGTGGCGAAAGAATTACCTACCCCACGCCGCGGGAATACCCCTTAAGTCGTCGCTATCGCTGGTATGTACTGGCCAAAAAGCTGTTGGCCTAACCTAAAACTAAAATCGGCCACCCAGCTGCAGAGCTCTGCTGCTGGGTGGCCGATTAGCTTTTTATCCAGTTACTCCTAGCTACTCCTAGCTACTCCTAGCTACTCTGCCACGACCAGTCCTTTGCCTTTGGCTAGGGGGTCAGCCGTCAGATCAGTGGTGATTGATCCCCGGGTCTGACTAATCGGCGCGCTGGTTACCGCGTCAGTGGCTTTGAATGTCTGGTCGCCGGTCAAGGCCAACACCTTGCCAACGTCTTTGGCCAGCGGCGTAATCCCGATCTCAAAACTGGCTTGGTAATTAAGGTTGAGGGTGGTCGGGATGCGGTTGATGGACCAGACCACGCGACGATTAGCCGGTTCATACTCGATACTGCCGACCGCCACCGTGCGGGCACCCGACCAAACTACGCCTTCCGGCAAGACCGTCAAGACGGTGACGTCGCGGATTTCATGGACGCTGTTTTGGATGGTCCAGTTGATGATGTAGTTCGTGCTTTGACCGACCGCCGGTGGGATCGGACCACTGCCGATACTGGCCCCATCGTCGCCGAAGTAGCGTCCCGCCGCCGTTAGCACGGCGTTGGAGTTAAGCAACACCTTGACGCTGTTGCTGTGAAGTTGCAAGTTAGACGGCTTGGCACCAAACTTGCCGATTGTCAGCGTGGCGACACTTTGGAGGTTGATGTCACCGGACAACTCGCCGGCACTGCTGGACAGCTTGACGGTGAAATCAATCACGCCCTTTTCTCCTGGTTTCAACTCGGCCAAGTTTGGCACTTCCTGTTTGGTCCAAGTGATAAACTTACCAGCTTCAAATTCATCCAAGGTACCGTCATAGCGATCCTGTAATGCCGGCCAGCTGATCACCTCCGCCGAGCTGGTGAAAAAGACCGCGGCGGAAATATCTTTGAGTGCTTGCTGGCCGTTATTTTGGTAGGTCAGGGTGTATGACAAGGTGTCACCGAAATTAACTGCCGCCGTTTCATTGCTGCCATTGATCTGCAGCTCCATCAACACCTCGCCGGAGACCAAGGTGATGGTTTTAATCTTTTCGGAGAGGGTCGTCTCGACATCGCCGCTGGTCTGGGTGGTAGTGACCGTGATCAGTTGGTCGCCGGTGGCGTTGGCCGCAAAGTTGCCGCTGATGACGATATCGCCCGATTTGCCCACCGCCAGTTCGGCTATCCTCCAGCGGTTTTTACTCTGATCGACGCCCGCGGGCTCGATTTTCTTGACCGTAAATGAGCTGGGGTACTTCGCGATAATGTTGATATCGGTCAGGGCCTGATCGGTCGGATTGCCGTAATGAATGGTCAAAATATACGGGTCAGAGGCCGTCACCTGTTCTTGACCTTGAAGTTCGACGACCACTGGAGCGGCGGCGATGGTGGTCGTGGCGCTGGCTTCGGTTTGGAAAGTAGAGGAAAAATTGGCCGGCACATAGGTCAAAACGACCCAGAGATTGGCGGTGGTGCCTTCTGGCGCGTTCATAATCCCCGAAATGCGGACGACGGTGGCGGCACCGGTCGCCAGTTTGCCTAGCTGCCAAGTGTCTTCCCGACGAGCGACGCCGGCACTAACGAGTTCTGGCCCACCATCGGCCGCGGGCTGCTGGGCGGTCAATAACCAACCAGCCGGATAGCGCACGTTGAGCGTGGCTTGATCAATCGCCACCGAACCCTGATTGCGGTACCGAATGATGTAGGTCACAATTGCTCCCGGTTTGGCCTCCGTCGGCGCTTCAATCGTGATGCTGATGTCGCCTTGGGTATTTAAAAATTGTTTGACCGTGTCAGGCGCGTACTGCTGAAACATCCACCAGCCCAGCCAGGCCACGGCCGTCAGGGCGGCCAGCGCGCCACCAAAAATCAGGAGCGAGCGCATCAGACCGCGGTGACGGGTCGGTTCCAGCCGGGAGATATCAGCTACTCGGCCACTACCGTCTTCGTAAATTGATTCCAGCTCACGAGTGAGTCGGTTCTTCTTGGGGTAACGGAGCGACCGAGAGTTTTTGATCGGCGACATAGATGGCAACTGAACAATGGTTATGGTTTAGTGAACAGCACGCCGAGCCGATGGTCGGCATCCAGCGGTGAAGCAAACTGAATGGCGGCCTCGTCAATCTTCATCCGCGGATCTGACCACCAAACAGGGTAAAGCACCGGGGGGTAGTTGATCCGGGTGGTAAACTCGCTGGGACTGCCGGATTGCCGCTGGACGGTCAGGGTATAGGGCGCTGTCCGCGTCCCCAGTGGCAACCACCCTAACCACTGGTTGATGAGCGGCCAAGGCGTGATAGCGGACGAGAACTTGAGCTTGACTGGCAGCCGATAGGTTAATTGCACGGTGGTCGTCTGGCCCGGGTCCACTTGGGTCCAACCGCCAAACACGGTTTTATCAAACTCCTGATTAATCTTCAAGCCGGTCGCGCTATCAGTGCGCGTAATGCCCGAGACCCGGACTAAATCCGCGTCTTGTTGCAGGGGCTCGCTCGGCTCGACGAATAACCCCGCCGCCGGGGTGGCAAAACCACTGGCCGACACTAATTGACTGCCAGCGGGGACATACACCCGCAGGTAACTGACATTACGCATACCGTCGAAGGGAGCGTTTTTGATCCCGTGATGTTCTCGCGTAATCGTGACCGTGTCCGTGACGGTACCGTCAACCGCGATGGTGGGAGCATGATCAATCTGTTGCCTGATCACCCCGTCGGTTTTCTGACCGGCAATGTTGGTGGCCACCACCATCAGGTAGTCCCCGCCCGTATTAATAATCTGGCCACCCCAGCCCAGATCCAGCACTTGCTGTTCGCCGGCTTGATCAGTCAAGTAAAACTGAATGTCTTTGCGCTGCATGGCACCGGACAACACGGTCATTAATTGTATTAATTCTGTCCGATTGGCCGAGAGGAGCTGCTGCAAGACCGGCTCGGCCAATTGGCCAATAAACTCTTTCGGTCGATTGGTGGTCCGATCATAGGCCACCTCGACCTGATACTGGGTGACGTCGAAGAAATTGCTCGCCGTCACGGTTTGGCCGGCCGCCGTCACTGGTCCAATCACCCCCAGCAAGTCAGCCACGGCATCAGCGTTAATGGCAATCACGCCATCGACGGTCGGCCCACCGGCGTGATTGTAAAACCACAGCATCTTTTGAGCCGAGGTGGGGAAATCCGGCCACCAGTTGCTGTCTTGAAATTCCCAGCGCGGATTGATCAGCCACAGCGGGGCGGGTGAAGCGACTCGTTCGGTGAGACCGCCCTGTAAATCATAGCTGCCGCCGCCGGGAATCTCGATGTTTTGAATCTGGCCGTTAGTAATATCAACCAAGGCGTAGGAGCCGATGAAGCCGCCGGTCGCTCGGAGCTCCCGATTGTTTTGAAAAACGATTAAGTATCGCTTGATGGCCTGTTGGCCTAACGCCGGCTGTAGCACCTGCGCAATTTTAGAAAATCGCTGGGCGCTGGTGATCATCAACGGCAGTTTGGCGGTCAATTCCGCCACCGTTGGACGTTGAGCTTCCGGCACGACGCTTGAGTCAATCGCCCCAACCACGGCCTGTAAATCCGCCAGCTCTGGAGCGACGACAGCCAAAGCGGTCGCCAGCCGATCGACTTTGGCGATGACCGTCGCGGCTGGGTCTTCCAGTAACTGCAGGGCCTCGGTCAGCTCTTGGCCGATCTTGGCGGCCGCCACGCCGATGTCAGTCAAGGCGCTGGCCGTAGTTAACTGTTTATTCGCCGACGGGACGAGTTTGGCCAGCACGGTAATCCAGCGATCAATGCCGTCAATCGCTTGATCAGCCACGGTCAGCTGCTGCTCCGCCGCTTGGAAATTGGCGGCGGCATCGGCCAGCTGTTCGGCGCTGACCGCTTGGGTAGCGGCCGTGAGATTGGCGGCGGCCGCTGACGCCGATTGCAGCACGGCCGTCTTGGTCCCGGTTAGAGTTTGATAATAGCGCACCAGTGACAGGGGGGCGACTAATAATAGCGCCACCAGACCAAAGGCGATGACAGCTTTGCTGCGCGCGCTCAACGGCAACGCGGCAAATGGCCGAGCAATGGCCGCCGCGCCGGTATCGAAGAAAATAGTGACTTGTTTGGTCCAGCGCCAGGGGCGGCTGGTCACGCGGCGGATAGTAAAGACCATGGGCGGTTCACCGACCGGCTTAGCCGTTGTCACCGGCGCGACGGCTGGCTTGACGGTCGATGGTTGATGGGCGGTGACGACTGGCGGGGTGGCGGCCAAAGTGGCGGCCACGACCACCGCTTCGACCGCGGCGAGCGCGGCAATATCGGCCCGCAGTTTAGTCAGGCGGTCATCAACGACCGCATCAATGGCGGTAAAAAATGGCCCAGAGTGGTCAAGGGTGGCGACTGGCCGTTGGTCGGCCTCACCAATCAGTTCATCCAGCGTCGGTTCGGCGGCGGTCGCTGGCCGAAACATGGAGAGGTCAACCACGTGTGGTGACGGTTGATGTGAAAAATAATCCACCCGTTCGATGGGAACGTGGACGGCTGGTTTACGACTAGTTCGCCTCACCGCCGACTGCTTGGCCGGGGGTGTTTTTTTGCTTGATTTTGGTTGGCGCACAACTGGCATGATAACAATCTTTTGGGCGACGTCATTTCGGCCGGCGACCGGGGGATAATCATTCGTAGTATACCCCAGAATTGGCTATTTGTCATCAAAATATTCGTTTTTTAAGCAAATTAACAGTTCCGTGTTACCGGCTCGGGCGGGCGACTTGTTGGAGCACCGCTTTGGTTTGAGTTGCCGCCCGTTCCCATAAAAATTTTTGCCAGTGTTGCTGTCCTTGATCAACTAATCGCTGACGGATGGTGTCATCGGTCAACAACGCCGTCATCGCCGCCGCCAGATCCACTGATCGCTGCGGATCGACCAACAATGCCGCATCGCCACAAACCTCGCTGGTGGCGGACGTCATGCTGGTAATCACCGGCACGCCGGCCGACATCGCCTCCAACGGCGGGAACCCAAACCCCTCATACCACGACGGGAAGACAAACATGGCCGCGTGACGGTACAGGGCGGCCCGCTCGGCTTCGGTGACGTACGGTTTTTGAACAATTCGTTCTTTAAAGGGATGGCTAGCGATCAATCGCGCTTGAGCCCGGCCGCCCCAGCCCCGGCCGCCGGCGATGACTAGGTGTAGTTCGGGAAAATGCGCCGCCACTTCGGCAAAGGCCTGTAAGATCGCTGCCTGATTTTTCCGTGGTTCTTTGGTCGCCAACGTCAAAATGTATGGCCGCGTAATTGGCCGCCGCGCTGTAGTGGGTGGAATCGGCGTCACGCCCGGGTAGATAACGGTAATTTTTTCCGCCGGGATGCCCCAGAGGTCGATCAGATCGCGGGCGGTGTTTTCAGAAATAGCGATAATATGAGTCGCCCGCCGCGCCAGTCGCTCGGTGCCGACGATTTTGTGCCACAACCGGAGTTTGGGCGTTAATAAATCTGGCTGAATCACTGGCGACAGGTCGTGCTTGATTAAGACCGTCGGACAATTATCCGACCAGGCCAAAAAATGCGGGTTGGGCACTAACAACACATCAACTCCGCCGAGGAGCTGATCAATCGGCGGCCAGCCCAAAAACCGCCAGGCGCTGTTGAGCAGTTTGTTCGGCACTCGCGTCACGTGCCAAGTGGTGCGAGCAAACTTGGGCTGGCCTTTAGTTGGTGTTTTCCAAGCGTTGGCAAACAAGCGGTAATCATCGTCGCCCGTCGCCGTTAAGGCCTCAAGTAGACCAGCCAAATAATACCCCACGCCACTGCGGTTTGGTTCCAGCAACGCCCGGGCATCAACCCCAATTTTCATATACCCAAATTGTAGCAGAGCAAACTCGGGAGGGGAAATAAAAAGAAACCGCCCCGCGCCAGTTTATGAAAACTGACACGGGTCGAATGATTTGAATCCAAGGACTAAATACCAAGGATCAAAGAGATCCAAGGTTTTAAGTCCACAGGACTATTCGTTACTTGCAGAGACCGCAGCCGGGCAGTCGTCGTCGAAGTCGCCATCGAGCCAGCCGCAGTCCCAGTCCCACCGACCGCCGCTCCAGACGAGGCAACGGACGCACCGGTCGTCGTCCCCGTCGCGGTAGATGGTTCCCCAGAAGAAGACGCGCTGCCCTTTCCACTCCTCGGGGATGAAGTGGGGGTGGGCCAAGAGCCAGTCGAGGAGGTTCGCGTTGAAAACCGGCTGGTTGGCCAGCTTCTGGCGAAGCTGGTGGCCGCCGATGACCCCACCGTTCTGCTGGGCGGGATCGAAGTAGAGGGCGATCCGCTTGAGATCGAACTCAAACTGACCGCCTGGCTGGTGCTCTTCCACTTTTCAACCTTTGGGGGTGAAGGGAGTGGAGTTAAGGTTGATGAGGTGCTTGGTGACAACCACCTCGCCGAGCCCCCTGAGAACGGGCAGAATTTGGGCGAACATGTCGCCCTCAGACAAACTCTTGAGGTCAGCATTTGTTGCACCGGCGCGGCGGGCGGCCAGCTTGATTTCATTCGCCTGGCCGACATCGAGCATCAGCTCTGTGTCCGTACTCATGACCAATACCTCCTAGCAACAATGTTCTGACTGAACGGCGTTGCTGTTTTAGTAACATTGCTACCGAACCACCCAATGTGGCCATAGCCAAAAAATCCCTAAAAATAAGTATCTTTTGGCTATGGCCATTCATTATTTGGCTAAAAAGAACGCAATGTTGAATGGTATCATGCTTTTTAGTTTGTGTCAATACTGCTGGGTAATGTGCACATATGGCATTTATCCTTTCTTGTCACCCCGACTTACCCCGGCCCGGCCCTTGGCGGAGCGTTGCGTCAATCATGAGGAATATCTAACCCCTCTTAATTCTTCCCCTGCCACCCCCTTCCTGTCATTGCGAGTCCCTCACCAAGCGCTACGCTAGGTGAGGGAGCGCGAAGCAACCCAGGGCTGGGGCCCACAGTTTAGAACTAGTTTATCGGCGCAAGTATATACTCGTCATGGCGTCCCAACCTTGCCCAGCAGATACCCCTCCTCTGTCATCCCGATCCGCCCTGGGCGGAGAGGGATCTAGCGTCTAGGGCGTAA
>CAYINJ010000012.1:7623-15681 GCA_964364745.1 uncultured Gammaproteobacteria bacterium | reverse complement strand
TAAAGCGGCACGCGAGCTGGGTTCAGAACGTCGTGAGACAGTTCGGTCTCCTATCTACTGTGGGCGTCGAAATTTGCGGGAAGCTCTCCCTAGTACGAGAGGACCGGGAGGGAGTGACCTCTAGTGTACCAGTTGTTCTGCCAAGGGCATTGCTGGGTAGCTACGTCGCGACGGGATAAGCGCTGAAAGCATCTAAGCACGAAGCCCTTCCCAAGATTAGATTTCTTAGTAGACCCCTTCGAGACCAGGAGGTTGATAGGCGGTAGGTGTACAGCCCGCAAGGGTTTGAGCCGAGCCGTACTAATCGGTCGGGCATCTAACCGCTGATCTGATATGTCAGATATTTATCAGGCGTGGTGTGATTGCTATTAATAGAAGATTCAAATTATTTGCTGTGACAGTCATGGAGTTCAGGGAGTTGGTGCTTGGAGCGGTCGGGGTCCACCCGTTCCCATTCCGAACACGGTAGTTAAGCCGACCAGCGCCGATGATACTCTTCGGGGAAAAGTAGGCCAGCGCCAACTCTCTGAACTCCAAACCAGCACGACCGAGCACTATTGTTCGGTCGTGTTTTGGAAAAGTTGAGCCCCGCTAAGCGGGGCGAAATCCTGAGCGCAGCCGAAGGATAGGCCAGCGCCAACTCTCTGAACTCCAAAATAATAAACCACGCCATAAGCGTGGTTTATTATTTTGTTATCCTGAGGAGCGAAGCGACGAAGGATCTATGACCGCAACATAATGTTCGGTCGTGTTTTGGAACATGTAAAAATTATTTTGCTTGCTGTTGGGGCACTATTTTCAATAGTGCGTTCCCGAGGTCTGGGGCCGGCAAACCGGTGCCAAGCCCAGACCATAGTTGCGCTTTCTCAAGGGTGGAGGTCTAGACGGCAGTGGGACCAACTATGGTCTGGGTGGGGTTAGTGAGATAAGGGTGTTTCCGTCGGACACCGTTTGCTGGCCCCAGGACTCTTTTGGTTCTTTTCTGGTCACAGAAAAGAACAGGTGATTACAAAAATAGATAGGTCAATACCAGATTGAAATGAAAACCCCTTGCTATTGACAAAATTATTTGTATATGTTAAGATGATCCATTGCTTTTTGACAATGTAAAACAATGCAAAAAACGGCCATTTCGGCCCATACACCCCCGAAAGGAGTGTTTCAATGAAACGCAGTGTGGTGTTGCTAGTGGTCTTCATGATGGCCTTCTCCGCCTGCGGGACAGCAAAGCCCGACGCGGGGCACGAAGCGGTCCTGGTCATGAAGCCGATCTTCTTCGGCCATGGTGGCGTGGACGACAGCCCGGTACGGACCGGCTTGACGTTCACGGCCTGGACCACGGACGCGATCTATGTCAGCATGCAGCCACAGCAATTTGTTGTGCACTTCGAGGATTTGATGTCGAAGGACGGCGTGCCGCTGGACTTCGACAGCGTCCTGCGCATCCAGGTGACCGATTCGGTCAAACTGGTCAAAGAGTTCGGCCCTGATTGGTACAAGACCAATGTCGAGGCCGAGTTCATGAACCGCGTTCGGCAGGCCGTGCGTAAGCACGGGATGAATGAGACGGCCATCGACACTACCGCTATCGATGAAATCGACACGGAAGTGTCGAGTGAGATGGAGAAGTACATTCAGTCCTCGGGCTTGCCACTCAAAATGGTGCAGGTCACCGTTGGCAAGGCCAACCCGCCCGACTCCATCAAGAGCCAGAGGATCGAGACGGCCGCCCAGCAGCAGCGCCAGCTGACGGAAATGCAACGCAAACTGGCCGAGGACCAGCGGAAAAAGGCGGAAGAAAGCCGCGCGGCCGCTGACAACGCCTACCGGGAGGCAATGAAGTTGTCCCCGGACCAGTACCTGCAGCTTGAGATGATCAAGATGCAGCACGATGCTTGCAAGGCGGGTAACTGCACGTTCATCGCGGGCGGTGCCGGCGTGACGCCGGTCCTGCCCGTCAAGTAAGGAATTTCAACTCTCACAAGCGCCTCCGTCCGGATTCACTGGTCGGGGGCGCTTCATATTTTGTCCAAAAACCAAAATTGTTTTATAATAGAGTCACTCAAAACAAAAACGGCTGGCTATGTACCATTTCAAAAACCTGAAAGATGTTGATGTCGCCGGTAAGCGCGTGTTGCTGCGGGCGGCTTTTGATGTGCCGATCAAGGACGGCGTCGTGGTCAGTGATTATCGGATCCGCGCCGTCCTGCCGACGATTGAATATTTATTGAAGAAAAACTGCCGCGTGGCGATCCTCTCTTGGCTCGGCCGACCCCAGGGACGCGTCGTCGAGGCGATGCGCCTGGGACCAGTGGCCGCTAAATTAGAAGAGCTGCTCGGCCGACCAGTGGCCGCGGTCAATGACTGTATTGGGCCCAGTGCCCAGGCCGCTCTCTTTGCCCAAGCCCCCGGCAGTGTCGTCGTGCTAGAAAACGTCCGTTTCCACGATGAAGAGATGGACAACGACGCGGGCTTGGCCGCCGAGTTGGTCCGGCCGTTTGATTTGATTGTTTTTGACGCCTTTGCCCAGAGTCATCGGGCGCAGAGCTCCACCACCGGGATCCTTAACTATCGTCCAGCGGTGGTTGGCTTTGGTTTAGAAAAGGAATTGGCGGTCCTGACTAAGGCCGCGGCTAAGCCAACTCACCCGGCAGTGCTGGTCGTGGGCGGAGCGAAAGTGTCGGACAAAGTCGCGTTGATTGAGCGATTGATTAGCCGTTTTGATATGGTGCTAGTCGGCGGCGTCTGTGCCAACGTTTTTTTGGCCGCCCGCGGCGATGAGCCCTTAGGTCAGTCCTTCCTCTCTGATGTTAAATTGACCGGCCAACATCGCTCGGCGGATGACCCACTGGTGATTGCGCGTCGGCTGTTAAAAAAATATCGCCGGAAAATTGTCTTGCCGGTCGACTTGCGAGCGGCTAAAAACGCCAGCGGTGGACCAGCTAAAGTGGTCACCTTAGCGGCGGAGGACATTGATCCGACCTGGGCGTATTTTGATCTTGGACCAAAGACGATTCGAAAGTTTACCGAAGTTATTGCCGAAGCCAAGACAGTGATTTGGAACGGCCCAATGGGCCGATACGAAGAACCCCGCTTTGCGACGGGCACCAAGGCCGTGGCCAGAGCCATCGCCGCCAATCGCGGGCTGACCGTGGCCGGTGGAGGTGATAGTGAAGAAATTATCGGCGGGCTGAAACTGCTCGGCAAATTCAACCATGTCTCCACCGGCGGCGGCGCGATGTTGGAGTTTCTTACCGGAGCCAAATTACCGGCGTTAGAAGCGCTAGCGGTCAATCAGCGACGCCAGTCATTGGTGAAATTCCCGCCGCCGTCCGCGGCAGATTTTTTGGCAGCGATCAATCCATTTTGGCGTCAGCCCTTACTGAATTTGCGCCAGCTTTTGCCATTAGCCCAGGCGCATAAGTTTGCGATTCCGGCCTGTAACATCCGCTCGAAGTATATCCTCGACGGCGTCTTGCAAGCCGCCTTTGCCGAGCGATCACCGATTATTCTCGAGTTGGCCGAATCAGAAATGGAGTATTGCCACATCAGTCCGCAGAAATTAGCCGACTGGTTAGCCGAGCGGCTACCGAAGCTGGAAAAAAAGTACGGGTATAGCATCCCCATCGCCCTGCACGCGGATCATGTTAAGCATGACGTCGCTGGGGTCGTAACCGCGGCGGTTCGGGCCGGATTTTCATCATTATTAATTGATCAGTCCCACGCGACGGTGAGGCAAAACACCGCCACTGTTCGCGACGTCGTCAGCCAGGTGCATCCACTGGGAATATCGGTCGAAGGAGAGATCGGCCAAATTAATGTCGCCCAGCAAGTGGCCAAGCAGCTGGTCGGCGCGGCGGTGTGGCCGCATGTCCCCACTGTGGCGCAAGCGGCGGAGTTCGTGGCCGCGACCGGGATTGACGCGTTTGCCGGATTCTTTGGCAACTACCATGGTCACTACCGAGAGCCAGCCACGATCGCCTGGACGCGGATGAAACAGATCGCCAAAGTCCTGGGCCGGGTGACACCGCCCGTGCCGCTAGTGTTACACGGCACGAGCTTTTTACGGACCAAGGAGCTAGATCATATTCAGGTGTATCATCGAGCGATCGCTTGTGGCTGTCACAAGGTCAACTACGGCACGATGTTGTCGGATATTTTGCATGATCAATTGCCGCCAGAGTTAGTGGCGCGGATGACGGCTGATGCCGGCCAAAATGGCGAGTGGAAAAAAATGCTGGGGCAGTACGCCGCCGCCATTGATTGCCTCTCACCAGCGGCCAAGAAGAAGGTAGTTAATGCCATTGCCGAGCACGTCGCCATGATGATGCGCCGGGCGTGGCGCTCGTCGCACAAGGCGTGGCTTTATCGGCAGTGGACCTCCTAAAAGTTAATCTTTCGCCACCGGGTCGTAATGATAGGCACCAATTGACAATTACCCAGCAACCCGCTAGCGTGATGAGTACTATGGCCGTTACTGCCGCTGACGCAATTAAACTAGATCAATCGTGGAAAGAGCGCTTGTTGCTCGAGTTCAGTCAACCCTACATGGTCACGCTGAAGGCCTGGTTAGCGGGGGAGTATCAACAAGGAAAAATCATTTATCCCGCGCCGGCGGCTATTTTTCGGGCCCTAGATCTGACCCCGGTTGATCGGGTCAAAGTAGTCATCTTGGGCCAAGACCCCTACCACGGTCCGGGGCAGGCCCAGGGCTTATGTTTTTCCGTGCCCGCCAAGGTAGCGTGGCCGCCGTCGCTGCAAAATATCTTTACCGAACTCACCAGCGATGTCGGGGTGCCTCAACCAACCAGCGGCGATCTATCGCCTTGGGCCAAGCAAGGAGTGTTGTTGCTCAACGCCACTCTGACGGTCGAACAGGCCAAGGCCGGGTCGCATCAAGGCAAGGGCTGGGAGCGATTTACCGACACCATTATCAAACTGATCAACGACGAGAAAGAGCACGTGGTGTTTATCCTCTGGGGCAAGTACGCCCAAGAAAAGGGGAACATCATCGATGAGGCCAAACATAAAGTGTTGCGGGCACCCCATCCGTCGCCCCTGTCGTCTTATCAGGGGTTTTTCGGCTCCCGGCCGTTTTCGCAGGCCAATGAATATCTCTTAGCCACCTTCCAGCAACCAATTGATTGGCAGCTCCCGTAACCACTGCGCCTAAAAAACAAAATCCGGTCATCAGTACCGGAGTTTGTTTTTTGAGATCAGGGCGAAGCACTAGCGCTTCTTTTTCTTACCACCCTTCTTCTTCCGCTTCGGAGCGGCCTTCTTGGCCTTCTTCCGCTTCGGAGCGGCCTTCTTCTTAGCTTTCTTTTTTGCCATAACTGTCACCTCCCTTCATGAGTGAGATAAGCAGAAGAAATATTTTTGTTTCGAGTCAAAATGTTCCTCCTACTCAAGTTGAAAAGTTTCGCGCGAAGTGATCACTTCGTGGTACAACGCAATTGGCTGATGACTCAATGGCGTCTACGCTTCTATTATAAAATCTTTTTGACATTGTAACAATGAAATGATGACGCTAACTGTGGATAAGTCAGAGAAAATATTTCCGTGAAAAAATATGTTGGCACGGAAATTTTGAAGAAATTATTTTTTATAATATCGCTAACGACAAAAAAGATTTTAATTAACATAATGATCAACAACGATATTAACGGTCGGAATATAGTAAGGAAACTTGACAGCTAGGAGAGGACATGCAAGGATGCAATCAGTTTCTTTCACCACTGGAGGTGTTTCGTGAAGCAATCCAGTCGTGGCCGTGGGGGATATACCCTCATCGAACTGATCATTACGGTGGTCTTTCTCTTCTTGGTCGTTGGCGTCGTGATCTACGGCGGCTTGATCACCGGCGTGGCCATGGGCAACTTCTGGGTGGGCGAAGGGTCCGCCCCGAAAGCCGTTCAGCTAGTTGATCCGACCGCCACCAAAGTGTTGCAGCTCGAACGCAACGTTTGGGCCTACAGCAAAGTCACCGTCGATACGTCCGCCGGCCGACGCACGCACCAGCTTGACGCCGACGTCTTGCAAAACGTCGCGGTCGTACCGGACGGCAACTAACTGCCAACCTGGACAAACATAAATCCAGCCCCGCCAAGCGAGGCTGGATTTAATTTTAATAGAAGAAATTAAGAATAAATGGATCCTATCCCGTCTCGCGAGATCATTTCACAAATATAGCAATGGACCCTACCGGGCTCGAACCGGTCACCTCCGCCGTGCAAAGGCGGCGCTCTACCAAATGAGCTAAGGGCCCAAGTATTTAATTTTCTACCAAATGTCCGCTCATCGGCAAAGCCGTGAGCGGATACGTCCCAGTCCCGCAATGCGGGACATGGGCGGGTAAGGGCCCAAAAGACAGGGGACCAATTCGGGCTCACGAATCTCCCCAATCGTACCCGAAATATCCCTAAAAATCAAGGGTCGGACGGAGCCAGTTTTAGAACTGTTTTAGAAACAGTTTCGTTTTATTTTGGGGGTAGTCGTTTATAGTAAAAAGGTATTTATTATCTTTCTAGCTATGCGTCATTTTTTGCTAGCCACGCTACTGACTTTAACTGCCATCACGCCAGGAATAGCCGCCGAGCCGTCACCAATGGTAATCACGGAAGTAGCGGCTTACGAGTCGTCCGGTCATGAGTGGATTGAGGTTTATAATCGCAGCACCACGGCAGTTGATCTGACCAAGTGGAAGTTTTTCGAAGACAACACCAATCACGGCCTGACGCTATTCCGCGGTGAGAACATGATGCTAGCGCCGGGGACGTATGCCGTGATCGCCCAAGTAGCGGCCACGACCGTCACCGATTACCCGGAATATACGGGAATAATTATCGACAGTGCTTGGGGGAGCTTGAAAGAATCCGGCGAGTCCATTGGTTTGAAAGACGCCAGTGGCGCCTTGGTTGAGTCGTTTATCTATCTAGCAATTGAACAATTTTCGCTGGAGCGGATTGATCCGCTGTTAGCTGACTACACCGTGGCGAATTGGCGTGAACATTGGGCCAATAATTCCATCGGTCAGGCCACGGTCGCCCCGCCAGTTGATGAAGTGGTAGTTGAAGAAGAAATCTTACCCGAAGTCGAGACCGCTCCGCCCCTGACCTGTGACCCCGACGTGGTGATCAATGAGTTTATCGCCGATCCGGTCAAAGGTGAGTCCGAGTGGGTGGAGCTTTATAATCGGGGGAGTAAGGCGGTGGTGTTGGATGGCTGGTCATTAACCGATGGCAGCGAGCGGGCCACGCTGTTGTCCGGCGGGATTTTGCCGCGGGGTTGGACGACAATTACGAAACCGAAGGGCGCGTTGAACAACGCCGGCGACCAAATCACTTTGTGGTGTAACGATGGTTTTGTTGACCGACTAACTTACGGCAATTGGGACGACGGCTTGTTAACTGACAATCTGCCCACGGCCGCTGATCCGTGGAGCGTAGCCCGGACGACTGACGGTGGCGACACCTGGGCGGTCACCACGACGCCAACCAACGCGGTGGCTAACGTCATGACTGCACCGCCTGCCCCCAAGCCAAAAATAACCGCGCCGATCGTGACGGCTAGTGACGACAGCGATGAAACCACTAACGCGCCGATCATGATTGCAGCCAATGGTGAGGCAACAGTTCGCCTGACCGAACTCCTACCCAACCCGCTGGGCGCCGATACCGCTGATGAATTTATTGAACTATATAATGCTGGTGTCGAACCGGCGGCTTTGACTGGTTGGGCACTGGCCGACACGGCTGGGCAGTATCGTTTTGCCAAAGAGGCGGTCTTAGCGGCCGGGGAATATCGGGCGTTTTTCCGGTCAGTCACGCGCCTGGCTTTAAATAATAGCGGCACCGAGACAGTCACGCTGTACCACGATGGAGAAGCCGTCGATGCGGTGACTTATAGTGGGACAGTCGAAGCGGGAGCTAGTTACCAACGCCTGGCTGCCGATTGGCAATGGTCAGCCGCGGTCACACCACACGCCGCGGCAAAGCTCACGCCAGTCAATCACCGACCAACCGCGGCCATGACGGTCACCAAACCGCGGCGCACCAC
>CAYINJ010000012.1:0-7523 GCA_964364745.1 uncultured Gammaproteobacteria bacterium | reverse complement strand
CAGTCAATCACCGACCAACCGCGGCCATGACGGTCACCAAACCGCGGCGCACCACCGTGGGGGAAACGGTGACTTTTGACGCTGCCGACAGTACCGACCCAGATGGAGACGTGTTGCAATATCAATGGGATTTTGGTGATGGGGCGACCACCACGACTACTGCCGAGGTAGTCGACCACGTCTATACCGAAGTAGCCAGTTACACGGCAATCGTGACGGTCGTGGATCCAGGTGGTCTAAACGATTCGGCCAAGAAGAAATTTACGATTTATCCAGTCGACACGGAAACCGAGGCGGCCACCGCGGTAAAAATTGCTACGCGGGGTCGTTCATCGGCTCCGCCGACTGCCGCCGCCACTACCACGGCCATGCCGGGCACCACAGTCATGGGCGAGTCATCAGATCAGGCATCGCCCTTAATTGGTTGGGGGTTGACCATTGGGGCGATGGGATTGATTATCGCAGTTAAACGGCAGGTTATTATTGATTGGTGGCACCGCCACGGCCAGCCGCACTGGCGGAAGTTTTTCGGTGACCATGAGTCGACTTGATTAATTCCAAAAAATAAGGTACACTGCGGGGTACAGTTTTTTACCTCGCTATGGCCAAAACCATTTCCATCCGCGGCGCCCGAGTGCACAATCTCAAAAACATCAGTGTTGATATTCCCAAAAACAAGCTGGTGGTGATCACGGGCCTATCTGGTTCCGGGAAATCATCACTGGCCTTTGATACCATTTACGCCGAGGGCCAACGCCGGTATGTCGATTCACTGTCGGCTTATGCTCGGCAATTTTTGGGGGTGATGGACAAGCCGGACGTCGATAGTATTGAAGGGCTGTCACCGGCGATCGCGATTGACCAGCGCTCGGTCTCACACAACCCGCGCTCGACGGTCGGGACCATCACCGAGATTTACGATTATCTCCGGCTGTTGTTTTCCAAGGTTGGTGTCCGTTACTGCCACCAGTGCGGCGCCGAAGTCCAGCGGCAAACCGCGGAAGAGATTGTTAACCAAATCATGGCCCTGGGTGGTGGCGAGTATTATCTGTTGTCGCCCATGGTGCGCCAAGAAAAAGGCGACCACAAAAAAATGATCGCCAATGCTGCCCGCTCCGGCTATCTGGGGGTGCGGGTGGACGGCTCCTTATATTTTGCCGACGACGTTGGTCGAATTAGTATTGATAAACAAAGTGCCCACAGCATTGACGTCATCGTCAGCAAGATGAAACTCAATGGCGCTAATGACAAGATCCCCGGGCTGATCAAGGTCGCGCTTGACTTGGGTAATGGCGAGGTTCGGGTGCGGGAGATGAACCACGGCCAGGGCAAAGAACGGGCGTTTTCACAATATTACACTTGCCAGCACTGTCAGCTCACTCTGCCGGAAATTGAGCCGCGCAGCTTTTCCTTTAACTCGCCCCAAGGGGCGTGTCCTGATTGCCTCGGCTTGGGAGTCAAGATGGAAGTTGATACCGACCTGGTTATTCCCAATAAAAAGTTGACGATTGCCGAAGGGGCGATCAAGCCCTGGGTGCGAATGGTCGGCGGCCAAACTGGCCCGTACAAAATACTAGAAGCGGTCGCGGCGGCTAAGAAGTTTTCCCTACATGAGCCGATAGAGAAACTGACCCCCGCCCAACTGAACGTGATTTTCCGCGGGAGCGGCGACGAGCTGTACCGGGTGGGTAATCAGCCGGTGGCCTATGAAGGTGTAGTGTCGCATCTGGAGCGGCGGTACAAAGAAAGCGACTCCGACTTCATGCGCAGCGAAATTGAGGGCTATATGCGTTCGATGATCTGCCCGCGCTGTCAGGGACAACGGCTGAAAGCTGAAAGCTTAGCGGTCAAGGTGGTTGGTCAGACCATTGCCCAGGTCACGGCCATGACGGTGACCGATGCGGAATCGTATTTCAAGGAACTCGATAAAACACTGGGGAAAAAAGAAAAACAGATTGCCCAGCAGATCATCCGCGAAGCCCTAGTGCGGCTGGAGTATCTCCAGGGGGTTGGTTTGGACTATCTGACGCTGGACCGCTCATCAGTGACGCTCTCTGGCGGGGAAGCCCAGCGGATTCGCCTGGCCACCCAGATGGGCGCGGGCCTGTCCGGCGTGGTTTATATCTTAGACGAGCCATCCATCGGGTTGCACCAAAAAGATAACGATAAGCTCATCGCCACCTTGCGCTCGCTGCGTGACGCTGATAATAGCGTCATCATCGTCGAGCACGACGAGATGATCATGCGCGCAGCTGACGAGATTATTGACGTCGGCCCTGGTGCTGGCGAGTATGGTGGCCAGATTATCGCGCAGGGCACGCTTAAAGAAATTTTAGCCAACAAGAAATCTCTGACCGGCCAGTACTTGTCGGGCGTCAAACGGATCATCGCGCCGGGGGACTACCGCGATGGCAACAAGAAGTCGATTGAAATTATTGGTGCCACCGCCTTTAATTTGAAAAACATTAACGTCAAAATTCCGCTGGGCAAGCTGGTGTGTTTCACCGGCGTGTCGGGTTCCGGTAAATCAACGCTGATGACCGAGATTTTGGCCAAAGCGCTGTCGCACCACTTCTTCCGCGCCAAGGACTTGCCCGCGGCGCACAAAGAAATCCGGGGGTTAGAACATATTGATAAGGTCATTTCGATTGATCAGTCACCGATTGGT
This sequence comes from uncultured Gammaproteobacteria bacterium, assembly GCA_964364745.1. Taxonomy (GTDB): domain Bacteria; phylum Patescibacteriota; class Patescibacteriia; order JACRDY01; family JACRDY01; genus CAYINJ01. Next base: position 4,855 of record CAYINJ010000012.1, on the reverse strand, counting down.
CGCACTCCCCGGAGTAATCCGGCCACTTACACTGGGGTCTTTACCTACATCCGCGATCTCTTTACGCAATTACCAGAAGCCAAGATCCGCGGCTATGATGTCGGTAAGTTTAGTTTCAACGTCAAAGGCGGCCGCTGTGAGGCCTGCTCCGGCGATGGGCTGGTGCATATTGAGATGCAGTTCTTGTCTGACGTCTATGTGCCTTGTGACGAGTGTCACGGCCGCCGCTACAAAAAAGAAATTCTGGAAGTCCACTATCGCAACAAAAACATTGCCGATGTGCTGGACATGACGGTCGAAGAAGCCAAAACCTTCTTTGCCGACAAGCCAATCATTGCTGAAAAATTAAATACCTTGTCCGAAGTCGGTTTGGGCTATATGACACTGGGTCAGTCAGCCACGACGCTATCCGGTGGTGAAGCCCAGCGGGTGAAACTAGCGACCGAATTAGCCCGTCGCTCCACCGGTAAAACGCTTTATATCCTTGATGAACCAACGACCGGGCTGCACTTCGACGATATTAAGCGTCTGCTGCTCGTCTTGCAACGGCTGGTGGATAAAGGCAACACCGTGCTAGTCATCGAACACAACCTCGACGTGATCAAATGCGCCGACTGGGTCATTGATCTCGGCCCGGAGGGGGGAGACAAAGGCGGTGAGATCGTGGCCGAAGGTACCCCGCGGGAGATTATTAAGATTAAAAAGAGCTTTACCGGGCAGTATTTGAAGGAGGCATTAAAATGAGGCGCCAGTTTACTTGGTGTTTTGAATCCCATCGGCCGATGGGATTTTGCTATAGCCCCAGACAGACCAAGGATAAATCTGCAATCAGCCAATCCTAGGGTTTTCAATGGTGAGTTTCCGGGGTCTGGGGGCGGCAACCGGTGAAGAGCCCAGACCATAGTTGCGTTTTCATTAAAATGAATGCCCACCTAACCATGGGGCCAAATATGGTCTGGGCGGGAATAGGATGATGAAGGTGATGCTCTAGTACACCGTTTGCCGACCCCAGGACTTTTGCCTACTTTTGGTCACAAAAGTAGGGGGCGTTGTTTTAGCTACCGAAAGTAATGCTGGTCACAAAATATATCAACCAAAAACCCTCCACCTGAAAGCGGAGGGTTTTGCAATTCCGAAATTACTTCTTGATCAATACTTCTTTCAGCCGTTTCTTCCAGTGACGGAGGAAGTAGAGCTTGGCGCGGCGGACCTGGGCTTGCTTGATCGGTTCAATCTTGACCACGTTCGGTGAGTTTAGCGGGAAAATCTTTTCGACACCGATGCCATCGGAAACCTTTCGCACGGTGATGGTACCACCGGCTTCGTGACCATGCTTGACGGCAATGATCATCCCTTCGTAAATCTGAATCCGCTCTTTTTCCTCACCTTTAGTGTTGGTCTCACGGATCTTTTGATAGACGCGCACCGTCATCCCGGGGCGCAAATCGACGGCGGGTTTTGGGGTTGACTCTGGTTCAACCTCCGGAGCCGCTGTCTCCGGTTTGATCGCATGGGTATCGGCAGTGGAAGTGGGGGTCTCGACAACAGCAGTATCAGCTGGCGTGGTAGCAGCAACTTCCGGCGCGGTTGGAGTGGTTTGAGTGTCAGACATAGTGAGCCCAGTGTAGCGGAAGAGGCCCTTCTTGTCAAGCCAGCCCGAAGAAGAAAAAAGGCCCAGTTGGGCCTTTTTTCGAGGTAAATGCGAAGTTTTAGTGGCTGGTTAGTTGCGACTGGACGAACTCCCAAACGGCCGTAAACTCTGCTTTTTGGTCCAGGCCCGAGACGTCGAGCCACAAGTCATAGTGGATGGGATCGAACGGGTCTAAGCCGTAATAGTGAATGTACCGCCGACGGTCGCTCGCCACGCGGTCAATCAAACTTCGCTCGAGGTCGGCCGAGGATTTGATCGATGCGTCTTCATTACGATCGGACTTGGCCTGATCCCAGCTGGCCCACATCCGCCGCGCCGCCTCGTACGGAGGGAGATACAAAAAAAATCGAATCGCCCCAGTCAGGAAATGGGGCGCCATCCGACCTTCACCAATGATGCCGTCTTGACCACGATCGGCGATGTCTTTCCATAAGGCATCAACTTCAACATCACCTGCCGGATGGGTTTCGCTCCAGGCGTTAAACGCGGTCAGATCCATGTCCTTCTCTTCGGCCAACCGTCGTCGGATATCACCCATCGAGATCCGTTCGTACCCCAGCTCCTGGGCGAGCCGTTTGGTGACTGTGCTTTTACCGGATCCGGGCGAGCCCGACACGGCCACGCTTCTCCGCGGACTCATTTTTCCTCCCCGACTGTGTGAGTTCGGATTGATGATTTGTAGGTACTTGGTTAATTCTACGGGTAACGAGGCGGCATACTCTTGCCACTGGCCGCTCTGGTCAGTAAACCCCAGCATCGCCGCATGTAAAAAGAGCCGGTGGAGCGGATAGCGATCCGCTTTTTGTTTCTTAACGGTATAAAGTGTGTCACCCACTACCGGATGACCCATCGCTTTGCAGTGGACGCGGATTTGATGCGTCCGGCCAGTGTGCAGGCGAATCGCCAGCAGTGAGTAGTGACTAATGTAGTCCGTAACCAGATACTCGGTCAAGGCGGGCTTGCCGGTCTGGTTAGTTGGTCGCGCCACCATGATCCCATTGACCCCGCGACTAATCGGGAAATCAATTTGACCCTGACGGGGGGTGAGGTGGCCCTCGACTAGCGCGATATAACGCTTGAGCACGGTGCGGTCATGAAATTGCTGTTTGAGCTGGGCAAACATGGCCGCGGTGCGGGCCACCACCAGTAAGCCGGAAACATCTTTATCAAGCCGATGAACTAAACCTGGTCGGGCGGGATGGTCACCGATCGCTGCGATTTCCGGATAGCGAGCGACGAGTTGCTGAATCATGGTGTCGGCGACATGGAGATTGGCGGGATGGGTGGCTAAGCCGGCTGGCTTGTTGACGATAATATAATCCGGATATTCAGCCACCACGTCGATAGTTAAGGCATTGCTTAGTGGCGTTGCCACTCCGGCATCTCCGGTCGGCGTCGCCGATGGGTTTGGCGTCAGGGTTTGGATTTTCACTACTTCACCCGTTCGCAGAAATTGATGAACGGTGGGTGCTTTGTCGTTGACCGTCACCGCCCCGGCCTTAATTAATTTTTGGATTTTGGCGCGCGGCCAACCTAAGTGGGCGACTAAAACCACGTCGAGGCGCTGATCATGTTGATCGGCCGCTACTACAAATTCGTTCATGACCGTAAAGTTTTAAGGTAGGCCTTGGCTTGGGCGGCCGTACGAATCTTGCCCCGCAGTTGGGCGTTTCGTAGTTGCTCTAAGAGCGCGCCGACGCGCGGTCCGGCAGACAGTTTGGTCAGGCGCATAATCGTGTTGCCATCAAGCAATGGTGGGGGCAAAATCGGGCGGTGACGACGCAAGGCATGAAGCCCAGCCAGCCGTTTCTTGAGCAAGCGATACCAAGACATGTCTGGCCGCTTGGGGGTGCCGTGCATGGTGGACGAGGCGTCGACGAAAATCAAGCGCTGGAGATCAGCCCCGGCTGGATGAGTGAAGAAATATTTTTCCAGCGTGGTGGGTTTCAACTGACGAATGACCGTCGGACCGCCGACAATTAAGAGATGGCGGCGGACTAACCAGACCACCTGGTCGGCCTGACAATTGATACTATCTTCTTTATAAGCAGTTAATTTGAGGCGTTCGCAAATTACCTCGGTCGCTTGCGCGCCAATCGTGTCATGGCCATCGAACCGAATCCGATTCGTCCCATGCTGCGCTGGTGTCCGTAAGGTCATGGGTTTGCCAATATCATGAAATAGAGTGGCCAAGAGGAGGTTGGTGCTGGCTGGCGCGCCAAACTCTTTAATAAATGCTTGGCTCGTCAGGTTGGTCAAACAGAGCAGCGTGTGTTTCCAGACATTGCCTTCGGCGTGGAAGTTTTTCGGTTGGGGACAGCGCTGCATGGCCACTAATTCCGGCAGCAGCAAGGCCAAAAGACCGCTGCGGTCATAGAGTTTGAGTGTCAGGATGGGGTTGACGGTCATGGATTTCAAGAATTCTTTGGCCACCGTTTCACGGGGGACAATATATTCGCCATTAACCCCATGATTAATCCGACTAGCTAACTGGCGGACCGCCGACCACGTCTTCGGCGCAAGCTTGAAGTCAAGCTGGATGGCAAACCGCAATGCCCGTAACATCCGAGAATAGTCCTCCGCAAACCGATCCGCCGGCGCGCCAACCGTCCGGATCATTTTTTTCTTCAAATCGGCCCGGCCGCCAAATAAATCAATCAACTCTCCGGTCAGGAGGTTGTAAGCTAAGGCGTTAATCGTGAAATCCCGCCGCGACAAGTCATCGGCGATCGGCAGGCGATAGTCGGACTGGACGGCAAAGTCGCGATAAGCGCCGGAGTGCGCAATGGCGTGTTCCGTCCGCGGTAAAGCAATATCAATCGTCAGCGTGGACTTAGCGGGGGTGAACTTCAGCACGCCAAAGGCCCGACCGACCAGATTAACTTTACCTAGCCGCTCCAAGGTCTTTTGGAGTTTGGCTAGAGGCACGCCGCGCACCACCAAATCATAGTCCTTGGCTGGTCGGCCGAGCAAGAGGTCGCGCATCACACCACCCACCAAAAACACCTCCGCGGCGGGATGAGCGGCGGTTAAATGTCTGGTGGTTTCCCTAATAATAGGGGAAATACGAAAAAAGGTGGCCATAATACTCTTAAGGGTAGCGGAAAGGCGCCCAAAAGCCAAGCGGCCACGATCTTGATTTTTATCCACCGTTTTGATATGATCCGAGCAGTTTTTTCCCGGAAAGCGGCCCGTAGCTCAGTT
>CAYINJ010000011.1:0-15693 GCA_964364745.1 uncultured Gammaproteobacteria bacterium | reverse complement strand
GAAGGATCTCTCTCGGTTTAGGTGGGACTTAATCTGCCCAGGCCACAATAGCAGAAAGAGACGGCTAGCCCCCTTTTTGTCTATTGTGACCTGACCGGAGTGACGACGTGTAATCTCATAGAGATCCTTCGTCGCCCCAAGTACGGGGACTCCTCAGGATGACAGAAAAAATGGTCGGACTCAGGATGACAAACAGGGGGGATAAGGGATAGATATTGACTTTTCGCACCACCAGTGATATAAGCAAGTATAGGTCTTTAGCTCACTGACAACTGGACTTAACCGTTCTCCTCAAGGGGGTAAACCAATGGAGAACAAGACCCGTGCGCAGATCGTCATCGCTTGTTTCGCCGGCGCTTTTATCGGCGCGCTGATCGGCCTGACTCTGAAGGCCTACGGTTCGTTTCTCTGGATCCCGTCGGCGCTGGTTGGCGGCCTCGTCGCCTACCTGACCTATGACCTGCGGGCCGTTGGCGCGGCCTGCCGCCGGGCGTGGCGGGAAGTGTCGGCGTGGCGACTGCCCCCAGGGCTCGGGAAAAAATCCGCCGAGATCTCTCTCGTCTACCTGCTATTGGCTCTGGGCGCAACGTCGGTTCTGTTTGAAATCTGTTTTCCGGTGGCCCTGCTTCTATCGCGGACCCTGTCTGTGATCGAGAGCACACCGCTGACTACTGCCGGGCTGTTACTCTCGGCTACCTACGCCCTGATCCTGTCCGCCATAATCGGCATGATAGTGACTGCCCTACCAGTCATCGCCACATATGTTGAATACTCTGCCCGTTGGCCAAACCCTTGGCCAAAAGAGCTCTCTTCTCCGTGGCGACGGATCAAGATGGCCTTGAAGTTCATTGCCTTGACCAACCCGATCGCTTTCCCCTTCGTGGGGTGCTACTGGTCAGGGCGGCAACTCTGGAAAAAACGAGCAGCGATCGGCCGGGGAATGGCGCGATTGGCTCAGACCACGTTTCGTGGCGTCAAAACGGTCAGTCGCTTCATCGCCCGGATCTTCGTCCTGATCCACTCCGACGTGCGGACCTTGTGCTTCGTTGACGCCGCCATCGGCGCGACGATCGGCTACTTCGCTGGCAGCGCGCTCATCGGCGGTCTGGTCGGCGCGGCTTGGGGACTGTTGAACTACGAGATCATCTCGGTGCGTATCTTGAAAATCTCGCCGGCTCACGTTCGCCGGTGATTTCAGCCACATCCTGGCCCCGTCCCGCATCGCGGGACGGGGCCTTGTCATTTCGGGCGAGGACTTCATTTTTGTTTGCCATCCTTCGCTATCACCCGCCCCACCTCTTTCTGTCATCCTGAGGAGTCCCCGTACTTGGGGCGACGAAGGATCTCTTTGTGATTACGAGTCATCACTCTGGTCAGGTCACAATAGACAAAAAGGGTGCTCATCTCTTTCTGCATATTGTGGCCTAGACATTCTCATACCCACCTCAATCTAGAGAGATCCTTCGTCCCGCACATAAAGCATGTGCGGGACTCAGGATGACAAACAAGGGATAGTGAAAAACCACTTTACTTCCATTTTACTTTCCCGTTAGAATTATTTTCCCCCGCCTGGTGTAGAGTAGGCCCATATGGTCACTACTCTTCACTCCTGCGCCGTGGTCGGCTTGACTGGCATCCCCGTCGCGGTCGAAGTTGACATCAACCCCGGCCAGTCATTTTTCACCATTGTCGGTTTGCCGGATAAATCAATTAAGGAGTCCGAACAACGCCTGCGGTCGGCCTTAAAAAACTGCGGCGCGCCTTTGCCGTACACGCGGCGACTAGTCATTAACTTAGCGCCAGCCGATATTCCCAAAGAGGGCGCGGCCTATGAGTTGCCAATGGCGCTGGGCATTGCGGCCGCCGCTCAAGAATTAATCCTGGACGCTGGCGATACCTGGTTTATCGGCGAGCTGTCGCTGGAAGGAACGCTCCGCCCGGTGCGGGGCGTCCTCCCGATCGCCCTGGCGGCGCGGCGCGCGGGGATTACGACGCTGTTTTTGCCGGCCGATAACGCCGCCGAAGCCCACTTAGTCAGCGGGCTGAACATCGTCGCGGTTCATCACCTCCGGGAGGTGTTGGATCATTTTCAAACTACCGATCAGCGGCTAGTCAGTGTCCCCGCCCGGGGCGTGAATGCCGTCTTACCCGAAAGAGAGACGATCAGCGTGACCGACTTCGCCGATATTCGCGGTCAGCAGTATGCCAAACGGGCGCTGGAGATTGCCGCGGCCGGCGGTCATAACATCTTACTGAACGGCCCGCCGGGTTCAGGCAAAACATTGCTGGCGCGAGCCCTGCCGTCGATTCTGCCGCCGCTGACCGCGCCGGAAATGATTGATGTCACCGCGCTGTACAGCGTTGCCGGGCTCTTACCCGCCAATCAAGGCATTGTCACCGAGCGGCCCTGGCGCTCGCCCCATCATTCCGGCTCGGCCGCCGCCCTGGTCGGCGGCGGCCGCTTGCCCCGCCCGGGCGAAATCTCCTTGGCCCACCGCGGTATTTTGTTTTTGGATGAACTGCCCGAGTTCCCTCGCGCGGTCTTGGAAACATTGCGGCAGCCCTTAGAAGACGGTGTCATCACCATTACTCGCGCGGCGGGTAGTTTAACCTTTCCGGCGCGTTTTATGCTGATCGCCTCAAAAAACCCTTGCCCCTGCGGTTGGTTAACTGACCCGGAAAAGGCCTGCACTTGCAGCGCGCAACAAATCGCCTACTACGGTCGCAAAATTTCCGGGCCGATTCTGGATCGGATTGATTTACAAATTGAAGTGCCGCGCGTGACCTTCGATGATTTGTCCGCCGCCAGTGGGGGAGAAACATCGGCCACCGTGCGGCAGCGGGTGCTGGCTGGCCGGAGACGGCCACAGGTCCGGTTTGCCAATACCACCACGGTGGCCAACGCGGAAATGACCGCGCGAGAAGTCCAGCGCTGGTGTGCCCTGGATGATGATAGCAAGAAGCTCCTCCGCGCGGCGATGGACAAGTTCCAGTTGTCAGCGCGCACTTATGGTCGGCTGTTAAAAGTGGCGCGGACGATTGCTGATCTGGCCGACAGCGACTCAATTACTGCCAGCCACATCGCCGAAGCCATTCAGTATCGAGTTAATACTTAGGATAAAAACAACCAGTATTTATTTGGTGTAACTCAACGGGTTGACCCGCTTGCCATTGACCCGGACTTCGAAGTGGACGTGCGGCCCGGTCGAACGGCCAGTATTACCCATGATCGCTATCGTCTGGCCGCGACTAACGACGTCACCTTTGCTGACGTAAAGTGTTGAGTTGTGTCCATAGAGTGTTTGGAGACCCCCACCGTGATCGATGATGATCATGTTGCCATAACCACCATTCCAGCCGCTGGGCCGGGCATCGATGACCGTGCCGGCTTCCGCCGCGTAAATTGGCGGCGATTCGCGCGAAGCAATGTCCACGCCGGTGTGCCGCCAACCAAAATACTGGGTAATGCGCCGCGTGGTGGTCGGCCACAAGAGACGTGTCCCGGTCGCCAAATTACTAGCCGACGGCGGCGGAGCACCAACATAGCTTCGCGGCGCTGGCGCGGACTTGGTTGGCACGTAGATCGGGATTTTCTTCCCGCCGGGGATGATCAAGTCCTGACCAATCTGCAAACCATTTTCGTCAATCAAATCATTAAAAGTGATAATGACTTGGGCATCAACATTGTATAACTTGGCGATGTAGCCCAAGGTCTCGCCCCGCTTGATCTTATGCTTCACGCCATCGGCGGGCAAAATCGATAGATTGTCACCGGGCCGAATGGTGCTGCGTTCGGTTAAGCTGTTTTCCCAAAGAATCGTGTAAATGGAAATGCCAAACTTTTCAGCAATTGAACCGAGGGTATCCCCCAGCTGAACCTGATAGGTCTCTTCGCTGGACCGGGTCGATACCTGCCCGGCGGGAGTGACTGGCGAGACATCGGTTTTCACCAGCGCGGTGCCGCCTTGGGTGGTGGCCGTGTCAGTGGTGACGGCCGGAGCGGTAAAACCGCCAGTGGTCTGGCCGACGCCGAGATAGCCACTGTAGGTGGTGGGCTGGGCGGTGATGACGTCGTTGAACGTTTCCTCGATATACTCATCATCACTTTGACCAGCTACTTCGTACAGGATGCTTTGTTTGCCAAAATCCTCATCCCGAAATCCGTTGACTCGAGCTTGAATGTTGTTGGCGACAACCAACACACCAATGATAATGATAATGCCGTGCGTGACGTAACGGTGGGTGACGATATCCCACCAAGCGCTCCCGGACCACAACACGCGCTTGGTTAAAAATCGGCGCCCAATTGAATAAATCTTGTATAGCGGCAAGCCAATTACAAAAACAAAAAAGCCGGCGATGCGCCGCAACGGCGTAGCCAGCACCGATCGCCACAGCGCGGCCAACGGTCCTTTGAGCCAGAAGATCCCTTTGGCCGCCGTCGCGGCGACCACAATTGCTCCTTTTTTAAATTGTTCTCGAGCGCGTTGACTGTTCATACCATTCGAATGGCAGTCACTACCATACCACGCGGGGCTCGGTTGGTCAACGGTGAACTAATGATTGTCAAGTCAACTTTGATTGACAATCAGCTTAAAAATACATACGATACTGGCACTTACTTTTATTCACTCGTTTTCTTTTTCTCCTTATGTCCGGACTCTTGTGGTTTGCTCTGGCCGCGGCCGTGATCGCGATCATCTACGGTGGTTGGTTGACGGCCTGGGTTTTAAAACGCCCGACTGGTAATGATCGGATGCGCGCCATCGCGGCGGCCATCCAAGCTGGCGCGCAAGCGTACCTCAATCGTCAGTATAAGACGATTGGCGTGATCGCCATTATCTTATTTTTGATTCTGGGGTTCGTCTTTGGTTGGCCTATGGGCATCGGCTTTTTGGTCGGCGCCATCTTGTCTGGCTTGGCCGGTTTCATCGGCATGCACGTCTCCGTGCGGGCCAATGTCCGCACGGCCGAAGCGGCCAATCACGGTTTGGCTCAAGCCCTAAATGTGGCGGTCAAAGGCGGTTCAGTCACCGGCTTGCTAGTCGTCGGTTTGGGACTGCTCGGCGTGGCGGGTTATTACGCGGTGTTGACCGGGTTTGGTACCAGCGCGGCGGAAGCGACCAAAATCCTCGTCGCCCTTGGTTTTGGCGGCAGTTTGATTTCTGTCTTTGCTCGTTTGGGCGGCGGGATTTTTACCAAAGCGGCTGACGTCGGCGCGGATTTGGTGGGGAAAGTCGAAGCGGGGATTCCCGAAGACGACCCCCGTAATCCGGCCGTGATTGCCGACAACGTCGGTGACAACGTCGGTGACTGCGCCGGGATGGCCGCGGATTTGTTTGAGACCTATGCCGTCACTTCAGTGGCCGCGATGCTCTTGGGCGCGCTGGTTTTCCGCGGGTTTGATCACGCCATTGTCTTCCCGCTGGTCTTAGGTGGCGTGGCAATTATTGCTTCAATTATCGGCAGTTTCTTCATCCGCCTCGGTAACTCCAAAAATATCATGGCCGCGCTGTACAAAGGCCTGGTCGCGGCGGGAGTCATCGCCGCCGTGGCTTTTTACTTCGTGACGAATTGGTTGATGGCGGGCAATGGCAAATACGCCCCGCTGGATATTTACTTCGCCGCCTTGATTGGTTTAGTGGTGACGGCCGCGATCGTGGTTATCACTGAATACTACACCTCGACAAAATATCGCCCGGTGAAATCCATCGCTGAAGCGTCAACGACTGGCCACGGCACCAACGTCATCGCCGGGCTCGCTGTCTCCATGAAATCCACCGCCCTGCCCGTGCTAGTGATCGCCGCCGGCATCTTGGGGGCTTATCACTTTGCCGAACTCTACGGCGTGGCGGTGGCCGCCATGGCGATGTTGTCGCTGACCGGAATCATCGTCACAATTGACGCTTACGGGCCAATTACTGATAACGCCGGCGGCATTGCCGAAATGTCAGAACTGTCCGCGGCCGTGCGCGAAATCACCGACGAGCTCGACGCCGTGGGCAACACCACCAAGGCCGTGACCAAGGGTTACGCCATTGGTTCGGCTGGACTGGCGGCGATTGTGTTGTTTTCCTCCTACACCCAAGAGTTTGCCGATCGGGGCAAAGAGCTGGTCTTCTTGTTGTCTGATCCGCTGGTGATTGTTGGGTTATTTATCGGCGGTTTACTACCGTACATCTTCGGCGCCATGTCGATGGAGGCGGTCGGCAAGACCGCCGGTAAAGTGGTCGAAAGTGTCCGCCAGCAGTTTAAGTCGAACCCCGGGATCATGGCCGGCACCAGCCAGCCGGACTACGGCCAGACCGTGGACATCGTCACTAAGGCGGCCTTAAAACAAATGATTGTGCCGGCGCTAATCCCGGTCCTCGTGCCAATCGTGGTTGGTTTCACGCTGGGGCCGGTGGCTCTGGGTGGGGTGTTGGTCGGCAGCATCGTCACGGGGTTGTTCGTCGCTATCTCGATGACTTCCGGTGGTGGCGCTTGGGACAATGCCAAGAAGTATATTGAGAAAGGCAACTTCGGCGGCAAGGGCAGTGACGCCCACAAAGCCGCGGTGACCGGCGACACCGTCGGTGATCCGTACAAAGACACCGCCGGTCCGGCGATCAACCCGATGATTAAGATCTTGAATGTCGTGGCGTTACTGTTGGTGTCGCTGCTGATCTAGAGGTTGATTTTATTTGCTATGGAAATTATCAAACGGATTGTTTCGCCGGCGCAAGTGAAGCTGACCATTACCCTGACGCCTGAAGAGCTGCGGCCGTTTTTGGTTAAGGCGGCGGAAGCGCTGGCCACCGAACACCCTTTTGCCGGGTTTCGCCCCGGCAAAGCGCCGTATGATATCGTCAAACAGCAGCTCGGCGAGATGACGATTTACCGCCGCTCGATTGATAATGCCATTAGCAAAACGCTGTTTGCCGCGCTGGAAAAAGAAATGCCGAATGCCGAAGTGGTCGGCCAGCCGCAAGTGGATATCGAGAAACTAGCGCCAGCCAACCCGCTGATCTACGTCGCGACCATTACTTTGCTGCCTGAAGTTGTCTTGCCAGATATTTCCAAAATTAAGGTTGATAAAAAAGAAGTAAAGGCCGATCCAGCCGAAGTGCAACGCACGCTCGACATGTTGTGCTCATCGCGCGTGATCGAAACCGCGTCGACGACGCCGCTAGCCAAAGGCGACAAGGCAGTGGTGGCCTTGACCGTCGCCATTGATCACGTCGTCATTGAAGGCGGTAGCCATCCGAATTACCCGCTAGTGATCGGTGAGAGCCACTTCATCCCGGGATTTGAAGAACAGCTTGTGGGGATGAAGGCCGGCGAGAAGAAAGAATTTAAACTTAGTTTCCCCAAAGGTTACCACGAGAAAAACCTGGCCGGCAAGCTGGCTGATTTCACCGTCGAGGTCAAAGAAACCTTCGCTCGCCAATTACCCGAGATTAATGATGCCTTTGCCACTAACTTTGGTCAAAAAACCGCCGTGGATCTGAAGGCGCTCATCGAAGGGAATGCCAAAACCGAGGCCGAAGCCAAAGAGCACCAACGCCAAGAATTAGCTATGCTCGACGCTCTCGTCGCCAAAGCGACGTTCAGTGATCTGCCCGAGACCTTGGTGGAGGCCGAATCACATCGGATGGTCCATGAATTAGAGCACAGCATCGAGCAGCAGGGCTTGAAGTTCGCTGATTACTTGGCCCATTTGAAGAAAACCGAAGATGAGTTGCGAAAGGATTTTCATGATGACGCTAAGAAACGGGTGCAAGTCGCCTTGGCCATCCAGGCCGTGGCTAAGACCAATAATTTGACCGTGGCGCCGGAAGCCATCGACGCCGAAGTCGCCGCGGCCGCTGCGCAATACGCTCAAAATCCGGAAGTAATGGAAAATGTGAAGTCCGCCAGTTACCGTCGTTATGTCGCCAACACCCTGTTGAATCGCCAGGTGATTGCCTGGCTGCGTGATAAAATCCTGACCCCGAGCGCCAAATAAATGACCCCCCGCTTCATGGGCGGGGTTTTTCTTTTCAATAACCGCCTGCTACAATAGCCGTACTATGTTGTTTGGTGCTCATGTCTCGGCCGCTGGGGGAGCGTGGCATGCTCCGGCTAACTCGGCCGCGATCGGCGGTGATATTTTTCAGTTTTTCTCCCGACCACCCCAGGGTGGCCCGGCCCCCGAGCTGACGTCCGATGTCGTGACTAAGTTTCGGGCGGCGATGGTTGAGCACCACCAAGCGGCCAGCTACCTTCATACCCCTTATTTTATCAACTTTGCTTCCGCCCAAACCCGGATCGCTAAGGGCTCCATCAGCATCGTGCGGCAAGAACTCGAGCGGGGATCAGCTCTGGGCGTGACGGCGATCATGACTCATCTCGGCAGTGGTCGCGAAGTGGGGCCGGACCAAGCGGTGGCCATGACCATTGCTGGTTTGCTTGAGGTGTTGAAGGGATACGCCGGCGACACCACGCTGTTGTTAGAAAACGCGGCCGGGGCTGGCGCGATTATTGGCGATACTTTTGAAGAGGTTGGGGCAATCATCGCCGGAGTGTTGAAAAAAATACCAAAGGTCAATATCGGTGTTTGTCTGGACACTTGTCACGCTTTTGCGTCGGGTTATAATCTGCGAACAGCCAAAGATGTCGACGCTACTCTGAAAGCATTTGACCGCGCGATCGGCCTGAAGTTCTTACAGCTCCTCCACCTCAACGACTCTCAAGTGGCCTTGGGCGAGCGCAAAGATCGCCACGCTGATTTGGGTGACGGCCAGATCGGCCGGGATGGCTTTGCTGCCCTAGTTACTCATCCGAAATTAAAAAAAATAAATGGGATTTTAGAAACCCCGTCTGACGCCCAGCGACCGAAGGATTTGGCTTGGTTAAAAAAGACGGCCTAATTATTGGTATGTTAATCGCCATTATCTCCGACTCCCACGACAATATCCCCAACATCGACGAGGGGCTGCGACTCTGCGCCGAAGCTGGTGTTGCCGCCCTTTTGCATTGTGGCGATGTCTGCGCGCCGTCGGTGCTTAAATACATTGCCGAGAAATTCCCCGGCCCGATTCACCTAGTTTTCGGTAATGTCGATGGTGACCGCGAGAAAATGATGGCTTTTGGTCTGCCCAACGTCACCATTCATGGCGAGCAAGCAACTTTTGAGCTGGCCGACAAACGGATCGGGATGGTCCACTACCCCGATCAAGCGCGAATCATGGCCGAGAGTGGCCAGCACGATTTTGTCTTTTATGGCCATAACCACAAGCCGTGGGTGGAGACCGTGGGGAAGGCCCGATTGATCAACCCCGGTACCTTGGCTGGGCTATTTGCCAAGCCAACCTTCGCCCTGTACGATACGGCTACCGGGGTATTAACTTTGAAGCTGCTTTATCACGAGACCGTATGATTTTTCGCCTCCGGGCCAAAGTCCGGACCAAAGCGCGCGCCAACAGCATTACCAAAGACCCCACTGGCAAGTGGGTGATTCGGGTGACGGCCGCTCCGTCATCGGGTCAGGCCAATGATAAAGTAGTGGAATTGCTGGCCGAAGAGTTCAACACCGCCAAGTCCAATATCACCATCGTCCAGGGCCTACGCAGCAATGAGAAAGTGATTGAGATTTTCGTGTAGGGTTAAATTATCTAAAACCACCCCACATTAAGCGGGGTGGTTTTCTTTTTATTTGTCATCCTGAGTCCCGGCTTCCGGGGCGAAGGATCTCTTTAAATGAAAGTGAAATTGATTCGTTCAAACCACAATAATCGGCCGACGAGGAACTACCTTGTTCACGTATTGTTGCCCGGTCTTGGGATATGTATTGTTTGATTTAAAGAGATCCTTCGTCCCCCTCAGCTCTGCCTCGGGGTCCTCAGGATGACAAAACGGGGAGGGACAAAACAGAAGTTGACTACACCGGATCTTCGCCGCCTTTACTTAACGGATTACACCGCCACACCCGCCAAATTGCTTTGAGGCCGCCGCGAATCAAGCCATACTTCTCAATCGCGCCGATGGCGTACATCGAACAGGTCGGGTGAAATCGACAATAGCCGTCTGGATTGAAGGCCTGCCCCAGCCGACTGTGATCGGGCGAGACCGTTCGTTGATACCACTGGATAATACTGATCACGGTCTGGCGCAAAGAAAGGATGACGAAGTTCATGGGGTGGGTGGATAA
Source organism: uncultured Gammaproteobacteria bacterium (assembly GCA_964364745.1). Classification (GTDB taxonomy): domain Bacteria; phylum Patescibacteriota; class Patescibacteriia; order JACRDY01; family JACRDY01; genus CAYINJ01. The sequence goes on along the minus strand of CAYINJ010000011.1, from coordinate 5,522 downwards.
AGTTTTTGTCGGCGCAAAATCCCTAACAGATCTTGTTCGAGCTGTTGGTAATCAGCTTCGAGCACACCACTAGCGGCTTGGGCAAACACCACCACCTCCACTCCGGACACAATTTCGGCCAGATGCAGTCGGATAATTTCACTTAAACGGCGGCGGATCAAATTGCGGCGGTTGGCTTTCTTGCTCACCTTGTTCGCCACCACAAAACAAAAGCGGCTGGTCGGGTTTTTTGTGGCCAGCCATTTAATCGAGAGGTAGGTGCCATATTGCCCGCGGCCAGCGCGAATAATTTGGCGAATGGCGGCGTCACGACGGAGGCGGTGGGGCGGGGGGAGCATATGAGGCGGTCAAAAAACCCGCATCGCGCGGAAGCGGGTTTTAAGTAATTAGGCCTTTTTATTCTTTTTGGTCGCCGTTAGTTGTTGGCGCCCTTTCTTACGGCGGCTTTTGATTACTCGCCGGCCGGTCATGGTCTTAGCTCGAGCTCGCCAGCCCGATTTCTTAGCCCGCTTGCGTTTGTTGCCCTTAAATGTTCGTTTCGGCATAAAAAATATCCAATAAATGTGGCTGGAGTGTATCTTTTTTCTGTCTGGCTGTCAATGTTTTCTTGGCTTCCGTCGCCCCGCCGGCTGTCCCCTAGCTATCTATCAACAGGCCTTCCACAGTTCATACCCAGATGACCAAAACTGCCTCATACCACGATGTGGATAAGTGTGTTACAATTGCTAATACCACTAAAAAACCAACAAAACACTGGCTTTTTCGCTTATGACCAACCAACAGCTCTGGCAATCAGTCCTCGGAGAATTAGAACTATCCTTGACAAAAGGGAGTTTTTCTACCTGGTTTAAGAAAACCTGTATTGTTGCGGGAGAGGATCACTTGATTATTGTGGGGGTGCCAAACACTTTTACCAAGACCTGGCTGGAGCAGAAATTCTATCGCGACATTATTAAGGTGGTCGACAAACTGACCAGCGGCCGGGTTAAAAAGATTGAGTTTCGAGTAGAAAACACCAAACCCCAAGAACAGCGGGTGTTTTCGCTTGAACCAGCGCCGAGCACGGTCGCGCCGGTCACGACTACTGCCGCCTTTGAGCCGCGATCAATTACCGCCCCGGCGGCCGTCCCGTCAGTTATTGCTGAACGAGCGGCGCGTTGTGGCCTCAACCCGCGCTATACCCTTGAGACCTTTGTGGTTGGTAAAAATAACGAGTTGGCCCATGCCGCCGCGGTCGCCGTGGCCAAAACACCCGGCCGGACCTATAACCCGCTCTTTATTTATGGTGGGGTGGGTTTGGGCAAGACCCACTTGATGCAAGCGGTTGGCCACCGCCTCTTAGAGTCCAACCCCCAAGCCCGCGTGTTGTATGTTAATTGCGAAAAATTCACCAATGACTTCATCAAAGCAATTCAGGGCGGCCAAATGGAGGACTTCAAGCGACACTACCGCACCCCCGACCTATTATTGATCGACGATATCCAATTTCTAGCTGGCAAAGAAGGAACTCAAGAAGAATTTTTTCATACTTTTAACGCCCTCCACCAAGAAAACCGCCAAATCATCATGACGTCTGATCGTCCGCCCAAGGCCATCCCGGCGTTAGAAGAGCGACTGATCTCGCGATTTGAGTGGGGACTAATTACGGACATTGGGGCGCCGGACTTCGAAATGCGAATGGCGATCCTGGCATCCAAATGTCGCGAGAAGGGTTGTGACCTCACGCCGGACGTTCTTAATTATATCGCTCATAATGTCGCCAGCAACGTCCGGGAGTTGGAAGGGGCCTTAAACAAGATTATTGCCCTGAAGGAGGTTAATAAACTCACCCCCTCACTCGACAACGTCAAGAAAATGCTGACTGCTTGGACGACCGACGCCACCAATAAAAAAGCCATTACCGCCAAAAACATTCTGACGACGATTTGTGATTTTTATGATATAACCTTAGCTGATTTGGTGGGTAGTTGTCGGGAAAAACGCCTAGTTAACCCCCGCCAGATTGCCATGTATATTATGCGCGAAGACCTCAAGGCCTCTTTCCCTGGAATTGGTCAAGAAATGGGCGGCCGGGATCACACCACTGCCATGCACGCTTGTAGTAAAATTTCTCGGGAATTAGAACAAAACGAAAAACTGCGCCAAGAAATTAGTTTGATTAAACAACGTCTTCATGGTTAGGTTGGTGGTTATGGTGAGGACTAGTTGTGGGATACACTGTTGATATCTACTCTACTTATCCCCAAAACAAAAATTGCTCTTTTACCACTTAAAAGTTATCCTCCGCGCCTCCCCATTATTCCCCCAAGGATATAAACACTCCCTTAATTTATTTTTCCCTACCACCATTACTCTAAACTGACTTTTCCCCTCCGTCCCCACCCCTTACTATGACTACGTATTTTCTTAATGATAAAATAATACAATAAGAGAAGTGAATCGTATGAAATTTTCTTGCACCCAAGCCAACCTCCAACAGGCATTGACCTTAGCTAGTCATCTCGCCATAAAAGATATTAATTTGCCGATCTTAAGTAATTTGTTAATGAAAAATGAAGGTGGGGTTATGACACTTGTTTCTACCAACCTAGAAATGGGGGTAAAATATCAAGTGCGGGGCAAAGCGGATGGCGATGGAGCAATTACAATTCCGGCGCGAGTTTTAACCGAATATATCTCTTTATTGCCAAAAGAGAGGGTTGATATGGAGGTCCAAGAAAACACCCTAAACGTGATTTGTGGGTCAAGCCGAACAAAAATAAAAGGGGAACCAGCGACGGAATTTCCTCTCCTCCCAACAATTGAACGAACCACGGGGCACGCCGTGCCGCTAGTTGAGTTGCTGGGGGCGCTGCAGCAGGTAACCCTAGCGGCGGCCACCTCTGACAGTCGGCCAGAAATTGCCGGAGTACTTTTTAACTTCCAACCAACCAAACAACAACTGACTATTGCCGCCACCGACAGCTACCGTCTCTCGGAAAAAAAGTTGGTGCTGGTCGCCAGTCAGCAAGAAGATCGGCGAGTTATCATCCCAGTGCGAACACTCCAAGAGGTTCAGCGCGCCCTGACCGCCGTGCTCAAAGAAAAAACTGAAGAGAGCAACGATGTGACTATTTATATTACCGACAACCAAGTGTTATTTGTTCACCAGAACTGGGAGTTAATCTCTCGAATTGTGGAGGGTCAATACCCCGACTATGGATCAATCATCCCCACGACCCACACCACCCAAATAGTCGTGGGGGTGGCCGATCTGATCAAGGCCGCCAAGTCAGCTAGTTTGTTTAGCCAAGTGGGGGTCAATGACATCTTTATCCGGGCGGCCGCTGACCAAAATGAGCTAGCGGTTTCTTCGACTAATACCCAGGTGGGTGAAAATATCTCACGTCTCCCAGCGGCGATTACCGGCCAGGACAATGAAGTGGTCCTCAACCACCGGTATGTTCTCGACGGTCTCCAGGCCATCGACACGCCAGAGGTTTTGATTGAGATGGTGGACAATAACACGCCGGTGGTGATTCGACCAACGCGAATGGACGCGGAGTCGCCCCAAAACTATCTTTATCTCATCATGCCGATTAAGCAGTAGGCCGACGAGAATAAAAAATTACCCCGCCGTTGGCGGGGTAATTTTTTATTATTCTTAATCAATTTTTGTCACCGGGAACGGCCGACTGCCAGCGCCGTCAGTGATGGAGTAGAGGTCAGGATCAATTGTGCGGTCGAAACAAGTGGTGCCGACTCCATGTTCCCATGAATCAACTCCGCCGCCAATCGGCCGAATGGCCGCCGCGCCCAGCGCCGCAGTTGGCTGTTGAAAAGAAGCACAAAGAGCGAAAGATAGCTGGCCGCTGGTTGAGTAGGAGTATGGCTGGTTCGTGGTGGGGTCGACTGGCGCCGAGTAGCCAGTGACGCTATTGGTTAGATCAGCCAAGGTTGCTGGCAGGCGGCCCTTTTGTTGCCAGTAATTGATAATTTCATACTGGACGCTTTGGAGGTTACTAGACCGCCGGTCATCAAACCGCCGTTGGCGCTGCGTCGCGGGGGAGCCGACCACCAAGAACCCGGCGACGATTAAAATAAGCAGAACAACACTGGCCCCGCCAGCGGCGAGCCGCAATTTCAGCGCGGGGGCGAAATTCACCCGCTTCAAATCCCAAAAATAATAACCAAAAACAGCGACGGCCACCACCAGCACCGCCAAAACCTTCAAACCAAAGGCCGTGGTTAAATCACCCCCGAAGAAACGATAGATGAGGGTGATTAAATCAATCATAATAGTAACGGCAGACAAGAAGAGCGTCAGATAGACCAACCACTTCCGCACCCGGCTGGCGGCCTTGGCCGCATTCGTCGCGATGTCACGGTAGATTAGCCACGAAATCAAAAGAAAGACCGGCCAAGCCACGACCACCGAAGCCGCCGCCCGCCGCACAGTGTCAGTAATCGAAACATAATAAAAATTGAGGGGGTCGGGCAAAAGAACATTGACATACTGCCAGCCCAGCGCGATGACACTGATAGCGGAAATGTACAAGGTGACCGTCGCTAACAGCTGCAAAAAAACGTCGCGGGGCGTGTCATACCGAGTGGGTTGGTCCATATGGTTGGTTAAGGATAAATCGGACGAGTAATAGTATTTTAAACCGGTCACGGCGGCGGGTCAATCGGCAGAGCGCTTAATGGTGGTCAGGGGCAACAGGGCGCAGGCGAGTCGTCCCGGTGACAAGTGGGCAGTGAAGCCGGCCAAAAACTTTTCGGGAGGCAGGTTTTGGATGGCGGTTAGTTTTTTATTCAACATAAAATCACTAAACCAGGAGGCCGCGGCTTGCGAAATCGCGCAGCCGCTAGCTTCCCAGCCAACGGCGATGATCTTCCCCGCGTGATCGGTGGTCACATCGATTGTTAGTTGGTCGCCGCAGCTAGGGTTGCCCGCCGAGAAACTAGCCGTCGGCTTAGTTAAGCGGCCTCGGTGGCGGGGCCAGCGGTAGTGCTCTAAAATTATTTTTTCGTAAGGGTGGCCCATAGAGCAATGCTTTGGCGTAAGGCGCGGAGCAAGGCGGCGATGTCTTGACGAGTAGTATAGGCGCCGATACTTGCGCGGACACTAGCCGCGACGCCTAGTTGATCGTGGAGTGGCTGGGCGCAGTGATGGCCAGCTCGGACGGCAAGATGATGTTGGTCTAAGAGCGCGGCTAAGTCGTGGGCATGAATGCCCGCGACCGTGAAACTCACCACGGCCGTGCGGTACCGCGGCGCTGGGCCCAAAATCTTCACGCCAGGGATAGCGGCCAAACCCCGATAAAGTTTAGTGGTGAGGGCTTGGGAGTGTTTAGCGATTGCGGCCATGCCCCCGTGGGACAAAACATAGCAACAGGCCGCGGCTAAGCCCACGGCCGGGGCCAAGGGTGGCGTGCCGGCTTCGAGCAGTTGGGGCATGGCCGCAAAAGTACTGGCCTGCCAGCTGGCTGACTCGATCATCTCGCCACCGGTTTGGTACGGCGTCAGTTCCGCCCAGCGAT
>CAYINJ010000010.1:0-16922 GCA_964364745.1 uncultured Gammaproteobacteria bacterium | reverse complement strand
CCCAAAGGATTTTAGCTTTGGTTTTTAACAATCAAAGTTTTCGCCCGGCAATGGTATGCTCTACGTCGGGGCGTTAGAAGCCGGCAAGGGGATTGAGGCGGTTCTCCATACTTTGGCTGATGAACACATTTCGATCCCGCTGCGGATTGCCGGCCAGGGGCAGCTGCGGGAACGGCTCGAACAGTTCGTCGACAAAAACCAGCTCCGGTGGCAGGTGACGTTCTTGGGGCAGCTCAACGACCAACAACTGGCCAAGGAATACGCCGATTGCGCTTTCGTCATCGCGCCATCGCTCCAGTACGAAACCTTTGGTTTTACGGCCGTCGAAGCCATGGCCGCCGGCAAACCGGTCTTGGTTTCAAATCTCGGCGCGCTACCTGAACTGGTCGATGAGACAGTCGGCGCGGTCTTTCACGCCGATCAACCGGGATCATTGGCGCGCGAGATTCGTGGTTTAATGACTCGACGGGATTTGGCCTTGTTGGGTCAAGCCGCCTACGAACGAGCCATGGAACGGTGGTCGCCCGACAGACATTATCAAAAAATTATGGCCGTCTATGAGCGGGCCGTGGCCAGTAGTGGGCCGAGCGGCGGCGGCGTAAAGAAATATTACTAAATGATACCTCGCCGCCGCTCATCAATAGTGATACCGCTGGCGATCTTCGGGGTCGTCTGTTTGAGCGTGGTGGCCGTCGGGCAATTCACGCTGCGGCCCGCGATTAGCCAAACCCCGACCTATCCGCGGTTGGCCAATTACTTTTTAAAAACGCCGATCAGTGATGCCGAAGTAACTCAATTGGCCAAATGGGACGTGATCGTGCTCGGGATGCAGGCCCAAACCGTTTCCCCGGAACAAATCAGGAAAATTCGCCAGTTCAATCCCGCCGTCACCATTTTGGCGTACGTCGCGGCGCAGGAATTCCCCGGCCATTATCAAGAAATTGAAAATTCAGACGGCTTATGGCACCGCCTGCGGGCGGGGATTGATGAGCGCTGGTGGCTGCTGCGGCCGGACGGTAGTCGCTTTTCTTCCTGGCCCAATAACTGGTCGTTGAACGTGTCGGACTATGCGCCGACCAACAGCCGCGGTGAGCGTTGGAACACTTACTTGCCGCGATTTATGAAGGAAGAGGTTATGTCGTCAGGGCTGTGGGACGGGATTTTTTATGATAATGTCTGGGACACCGCCCATTGGGTCGGTGACGGTAACATGGATATCAATCGTGATGGGACTCGCGACAGTGGGGAATTAATTGACGCTGCCTGGTCGGGCGGGATGGACGTGATGTTAAAAGAATCTCGTCGCCTGGAAGGTAACGACGCCATCATCTTGGGTAACGGGCCGACCAAGTACCAGGACTCCCTCAACGGTCGCTTGCTCGAAAACGCCTACCGCATCGGCTGGGTCTATGATCAACAGCAGTACACCAACCTCATGCGCGCCGGCCGTGATCCGCGAGTAACGATTATCAGCCAAAACACCAACAATACCGGGAGCTATACTAATTACCCCTGGGTCCGATTTGGCCTGACCTCGACTTTATTACAAAACGGCTATTACGGCTTTGACTGGGGTGACCAAGACCACAGCCAATTGTGGTGGTATGACGAGTACAACGTTGAGTTGGGTCGGCCGACCGGCGGCAGCTGTCGATTGGTAATTGATAGTGCGGGAACCGTCACTGGCTGTCAGTCCTCCGACCAGCTGACGATGGGGGTGTGGCGACGTGATTTTGACCGCGGCACCGTGCTAGTCAATAGCAATCCCACGACCACGACCTTTTATTTTCCGACCGAAGAACTCGAAAAAATCCGGGGCAGCCAAGACCCGGCGGTCAATGATGGCAGTCGAGTCAACGTCATCCGCTTAGCGCCGCAAGACGGGCTGGTGTTGTATCGACCGTTGACGGACATTCGATCCGCGGCTTTTGTCAACGGCTCATTTGCCCGGGTGTTTACGGCTACCGGTGCGATTCAACGGAGTGGGTTTTATGCCGCCAAAAGTATTGCCCCGGCCAATACTCAAGTGATGACCGTTGATCTGGATAGTGATAGCGAAGTTGAGACGTTAGTGGCGGACACTTCAACCATCGCCCTCTATCGCGCCGATGGGTCACTGGCGCGGCGCTGGTATCCCTACGCTGCCACCTACAACCGGGGGATCAATATCGCCGTCGGTGACTTGAACGGCGACGGCACCAAAGAAATCGTCACTGGCACGGCCAATGGTGGCGGGCCGCATATTCGCGTGTTTAACAATCGGGGCGATCTGATCAATCCGGGGTTTTTCGCTTACGGCGCCGGCTATCGCGGCGGTGTCAACGTGGCGGTGGGGGATCTCAACGGCGACGGCACTGATGAAATTGTCGCCGGCGCCGGCAGCGGTGGCGGACCACACCTTCGCATTTTCGATCGAAACGGCCGGCTCTTATCGGCTGGCTGGTTCGCCTATGATGAAAAGTTTCGAGGGGGAGTGCGGGTGGCGGTGGGGGATCTCAACGGCGATGGTCGGGCGGAAATTATTTCTATCCCCGGTCCGGGTCGCAGCGCGGAAGTCAAAATTTGGGACGACCATGGCCGACAGCAGGGAGCGAGCTGGTTGGCGTTCGATGCCGCCAACCGGGGGGGCGGCCAGATCGCGGCGGTAGACATGGACGGCGATGGTGGCCTAGAGATCGTGGCCATGAGTTTGAATGTTTTCTAATTTCGACGCATACTGCCATTGTATGGATGAATCATCCCCCATCAGAATTCATTGGTCACTGAAGCCGTTCCATTTTTGCCTTCATGCCCTCCGGCGCCGCTGGCATGTCCGGTATCAGTTTAACCCCGCCCACCTGATCGCTGATCTGATGTTTTTGGCGACGATCATCGCGCTGGTCGCCATTAATGGCTACATTTTTTTCGTCTTTACCAAATGGACCGCGGGGCTGCAGATCCAGTTGACGGTTGAGGCCCCACTGATCGCCAGCGGATCACCGACCACAGTCACGGTCAAATATGCCAATACCGCCTATCGTGGCGCCGTGACTGACGCTCGGTTGATCGTTGAGTGGCCGGTTGGATTTACGGTCACGGCCGTGGCTGGTGGACATTCCGACGGGACTGACGGCCCAGTGGTCATCGGGACGATCCCACCCCATGATCGCAATGCCGTGACTTTCCAGGGGGTTTGGTGGGCTAACGACGGCGAACAAGCGCCAATCAAGGCCAGATTGATCTACACTCAAGAGTCCCCCTTTGGTCCGCAATTACGCTGGGAGGATAGTCGCACGGCGAGCGATCAACTGTCATTGGTTGGATCGGGAGTGGCTTGTGCGATTACGGGGCCGCCCGACTTAGTGGTAGTGGGCACACCATTTGAAGCCACGGTGACCTGCCGCAATGCCGCCGTCGATGCCGTGACTGACATCGTCGTGCAGTTGCCGACCACCCCGTACTCGATCGGGCCCACCGCCGGTGGAGCTATCACCGCGGCCGGTCAATGGTTAGTGGGGACATTGGCGGCTGACGAGGAACGATCAACGCCGGTGACCTTGACGAGAAATCCGGTTGAGCCGCCAGTGGATCGTGATGAACTACGATTTGAAGTCAGAGGCAAGCACGTCGGCCAGTCGTACGTCTTGGCCCATCCAGTGAAGTCCTGGGCGGTGTATCAACCCGCCATTGATTGGCGAGCGACATTTACCCCAACGCCATTTCCCGGTGAGGTGGCGACTTACCAGATTAATATTACCAACCGTGAATCAGTCAATTGGCAACAGCCGGTCTTACGTCTCCAGTTTCCGGCTTCAGCGATTGATCCGGTGACTGGCACGGCCAGTGATCCGGCTTGGCAGAAGACGGCCGCTGGCTGGGAGCTGGCTTACCCCGGCGGTCAGCTAGCGCCTCAAGCGACCTGGACCACCGATTTTACAGTCAAAATTAAATCGCGACCACTGGGCGAAATTGTCGCTGTCGTGCAACCAACCCTGACCTACTCGCGGCCATTGGCTGATCGAATAACCACGGTGACCACTTGGGGTCCGACCTGGACCGAAAAATTAAGCACTGACCTCGAGGCGACCGTTGGCGCGCGGTATTACACTCGCGACGGCATCCAACTTGGCTTAGGGCCCCTCCCGCCAATTGTCGGCTTTCCGACCCGATACCGGGTCTTAGTCGTAGTGACCAATACACTTCATGATGTCAGTGCTGGTCGCTTGGTCATGACACTACCCCCAGCGGTGTTTTGGGATCAGACCTGCTCGACGCCAGCCGAACTGGTGACGTTTGATCAATCGAGTCGTCAGTTGGTTATTGATTTTAAAACCGTGGCCGCGAGTACGCTGCAAAACAGCGCGGTCGCCGATGCCTCGTTTTGTCTGACAATTATCCCCACTGCCGGCCAAGTGGGCACGACACCACCGCTGGCTGTCGGTCTTCGGTTTACGGGTCAAGACGCGGTCACTGGTCGGGCCATTAGCCATGAGTTGAATTCAATCACGACCAACTTATTGAATGATCCGCTATCAATCGGCAAGGGTAAAGTAATCAAGTAAAATAGGAAATTACTTAAAATAAGCTAAAAAAACTGGGGAGTTATCCCCAGTTTTTGGTATTTTAAAGATATTAGTTATTGACAAAAAAACGTGTATATGTTAATATGTAACATTCAAGATATCCAGATATGCGCATTGCTTTGATTGGACAAAAGGGGATTCCGGCGCAGTTCGGCGGCGTGGAAAAACACGTCGAAGAACTGTCTACGCGTCTGGCCAAGACCGGTCAGACGGTTTTGGTGTATTGCCGCCGCTGGTACACTCCCACCAACATTAATGTCCATCAAGGTGTCTACTTGGTGCATGCTCCGACCATCCATACCAAACATCTCGACGCCATCGTCCACACCGTGATTTCCACCCTGCACGCCATGTTTATCGCCCGCGTGGATGTCATCCACTACCATGGCGTGGGCCCGGCGTTGGTGGCCTGGCTGCCGCGGGTGTTTACACCCCGAAGCCGCGTCGTGGTGACTTTTCACTGTATTGATCGCCAACACCAGAAATGGGGCCGCTTTGCCCGACTGATGTTACGAGCTGGTGAGTGGGCGGCAGTCACGTTTGCCCATCGAACGATTACCGTGTCCCAAACCTTGCAGGCCTATTGTGAGCGCGAATATCACGCCGCCACCTGTTATATTCCCAATGGTGTCACCCTGCCGGCCGAGTCCGTCGCGACTGAAGCGTTGGCGACGTGGCAACTGACCAGCGGCGAATACTTTATCGCCGTGTCGCGGCTGGTGCGCCACAAAGCCATTCACAACTTAATCGAGGCCTTCCGCCAAGTGCCGACCACCAAGAAACTAGTGATCGTCGGCGGTTCGGCTTTTACCGACCGCTATGTGGCCGAGCTTCACGCCCTGGCTGATGATGACCCGCGGATCGTCTTTACCGGCTACCAGCATGGCGCGGCTCTGCAGCAGTTATTTAGCCACGCTTATGCCTTTATCCATCCGTCGGAGTCCGAAGGGCTGCCGATTACGGTGTTAGAGGCCATGAGCTTTTCGAAAGCAGTAATTGCGTCTAATATCCCCGAGCACCGCGAAGTCGTCGGTCAAAGCGGGATTTTGTTCGCGGTCGGCAGTCCGACTGACCTGGCGGACAAAATTCAACACGCCTTAGATTATCCAGAACGATTGGAAGCTTTGGGTGAGCGTGGCCGAATGATTGTGGCTGAAAAATACAACTGGGACGATATTGTTAAACACACCACAGCGTTGTATACGGCCATCATGATCGGCGTTGAACCAATGGAAATGACCGCCAAGCCGGCGTTGCGCTGGTAATGGCTTTGAATAATATCCCAAAAACACCCCCGCCTGAAGGCGGGGGTGTTTTTGGTTAATTGAGCTTACTTCATGTACTTCTTATAATCAGCGCTGCCTCGCCAGGCCGATGCCGGGATGGCCGGGTGGACGGTCTTTCCGCCGCTCTTCACTCCCGCCACGACCTCATCAAGCGTGTATCCGCCGTAAGTATAAGCGTTGACGTAGGAGTACCACCAGGCCTTGGACTTGCCGATCGCTTGGCGGAACAAGGCGTTGAAGGTGGCTTTGCCAAACTTACCTTCCAGGGAACTGGCCAGATATTTAGCCAGACCTTGTTCGGTCGCTAGGGCCCGCACCCGAGCGGCGCCGTAGGCAAACGCCCCACTGCGGAGATCTTCGGCCGTGACGTTCGTAACGGTCGGGGTCAACCGGCCCAGCGCGCTGCTGGCTGGAGTCGCTGGGGTGGTCACTGGGGTCGTCGCCGCTGGGGTGGTCACTGGGGTCGTCGCCGCTGGGGTGGCGTCAGTGGTGGTTGAAGATCCGCCACCACCACCCGGGGAATAATATCGTCCCGGCGTACCACTACTGACCGAAGCCGTTCCTAAGACACCGAACGACGAAAAGTGATCAATCTGACAGGTCAGTTTGTTATTAGTAGTATCGACCACAGTCGGGAATGTTTCCCAGGCCTGGGAAGCCGCATTAAACGACCCACACTTGAGGTTGGCTTCTTCCACTCCAGCGGACGTTACGTCAGCATCGGTATAGGGCAAGGTCAGCGTAACGACGTCACCGGACAATTTCTTTATAGTATTGCCGCCGGAATCTTTCGGCGTGATATCGTAGCCGCTGGCACCGACAAAGTTCATATCACTACCGGGGTCGATGCCGGCGAGCGTCGGGTCGGCAGAGAATTCGATCTTACCGGTGTTAGAGTCAGAGGTAGAGAAAGTTGAAGCCGGCGCGTTCAATTCCAGACCGGTGAATTCACTGGGCTTAATTAAGCCACCGCTCTTGGGCACAAAGGTTGAGGTGTCAGAGGTAGTGGTAAACCCAGTAATGCTCGATGACAGTGACAGGGTGGGCGCGGTACCGGAAAGCACACCACCGCTAATCGTCACATTGGTTGCCGCTGATTCTTTACCGTTATCACCAATCGCCTTGACTGACCAAGTGCCATTAGTTAGCGGGACACTGGCTTGCCCGGTGGTTTTTTCGGTTTCCGCTACCATCGTTTTGCCGCTCTTGGTGGCAATTACCTTGGCTTTACCGGTGTAAGCGGTGCCACTTAACTGAACCGTAACGGTAACATTGGTTCCATTAGCACCGCTGGCCGCGGTCATGGCTAACGCGCTTGATAGCGCGGTACTGCCGGAAGCAACGGTCATGGTAGTCGTGGCCGGTTCGTAGCCTGATTTTGAAGCAATGACGTTATAGGTGTCATCGGGGACATTAGCCAACGAGATATTACTGGAGCTGCCGGTGACCGCGCTGGTAGTAGTGCTAAACGCCCGACCCGTGCTGGAGCTGATAAAGGTAACGGTCGCGCCGGCCACGTTGGTACTGCCATTTGTCACCCGACCGGTCACCGTTCGTAAGTTAGCCGGTGGGCTACAGGTAACGGCACTCGTGCCGCCAGCCGTGACGGTAACTGATTGAGCGGCGCAGAGCTCGCCATACCGGGGGCCGCCACCGCGAACGGTATAGGTGCCGGCCGGGACTTTAATAGTGTAGACGCCGGCGCTGTTTTGATTGGTGCCATTGCCGCGACCGTTACTGTCGCGGACATCCACAAAGGCATCGGAAATACCGGTAACGGTGACGTTGACCGTGCCGGGATTACCCATGGAGAGCGCCACCGTGGTGGTACCGCCAGAGGCCACGGTAATACTACTCTGGGGTGTTAACGGCCCGGAACCATGGATAAATCCTTCACAAGTATAGCCCGAGCCGGCTTTCACTTTCATCGAATAGGTGCCATCGCTGCCGCTTTCTACGGCGTTGCCGCCGCTGGAGCCATAGCAGTTCACAAACGCGCCGCTGGCCGCCGAGCCACCTTTGGTGACTGTCCCACTAATGGTGCCGAATTCTGTCGCGGTGGCTTGAAGGTTTTGGCCGCTCTGTGAGGTGCTCGACACGATCACGGTCTTATTACCGATTTCACCGTACGACGGTGAAAACGCGCGAACACACCAGGTGCCATCGGCCACGTACAGCGTGTAGTTACCGGAAGCATCGGTGGGTGAATCAGCGCCGCCGCCGTTGGGGGTAAAGCTGCTGCAGCTTCCACCCGTGGCAATTCGTTGGCCACTGACGTGAGCGTACTTAATACCATTACCCGATTCATCTTTCACTACCCCGGAAATGGTGGTGCTGCCTTTGACCATCTTTAAGGTCACCGAAGAAATGGTGGTACCGTTAGCGCTCAACGTACCGTCAGTCGCCACACTCACTTCTACCTCGCTTGATGGCGGCATACCAGGGGCGTCCGCGCCGACGACATACGTGCCCGGAGCGACATTGACTGTAAAGCTGCCGTCAGATTTTGATTGGCTAAAGCCGCCGAAGCAGTCCTTCTTACTGCCGTCGCTGGCAAAACAGCCCAGTGGCGCGGCATGGACAAAGACATTGGCAATAGCGGTGTTACTGCCATCGCGGACAAAACCGGTAATGGTATTACTGGCGGCCAGCAAGGCAAAGGTGACCGCGGTGGGGTTACTGTCGGCCGGGACCACCACCGTGACCGATTTGGGCGGCATGAAGCTGAAGTCCGGCAGGGGCTGTTCGCTCCCAGACGAAAACGATTCAAAGGCCATGTGCGGGCCAACACCACATTCATAATTTTTACCTGGTTGCAATTTCAGCGTTGTACTACCGGCACCGCTACCATTGAGGGTAACTGTTTTCATGGTTGGCGCCGAGAACATTTGATCAGAGCTACCGGCAGAACAGAAGATATCCACCTCTTTGCCGGATAAGGCAACGCCACTGGTAATGCTGACCGTCAGGGTTTTGCCGGAACTGGATAGATCGGCGAACTTAAAGTCCAGACCGGTCTTGGAAACACCCCCGCTTAAGGTCACATTTTGGAAGTTAGCGCCACCACCCAGATCAGCCATCGCCGTGGTGTCAAATTGCAGACCACAACCATATTGACCATTGGCGAGGTTACTGATTGTCCATGATCCGCTGGAATTTGTGGTCGTGGTCTGGTGGCCAGCCACCACACTGCTGGAGCCGAAACCACCCATCGAGTCACAGAAAACGGTAATGCCATTGATTCCTTCACCGGCGTCTTTGGTGTTGTCGCCGTCAGTATCTTTATAGACCGAACCGGCGATCGATTGTGAACCACCTTGGCCGATAGTGAACGGCGCAGCGTTGATGGTTTGGCCGACTTTTATGCCGCCGGAATCTTTAGTTACAATTGAGATTCGTGATTCGCTTTCCGCGGCTGACGGCGTGGTAATACCGGACAGTTCAAATCGAACCATATCGCTGGCTCCCATGACTGTACCGCTGTGAGCCAAGGTGACCGTGACCGTGTGGGCCGCATTATCGGCGGCCACGGCGGAAAGCGTGGTGATCCCGGGCCCGGGGCCGTTGAGGTCCGCGTTCATCCATGATTGCGAGGTCGGGACGTCATCGGCGCTGGTGACGGTAAAGGTGGAAGGGAAAGTCAGAATAAACTTGGCCCCGGTCGTCAGCGCTTGGGGGATGGGGAATTCACATTCCACCGTGGTGGACACGCCGGTAATGGTGCTGCGGGGTTGACAGCGCTCCGGCTTTTCCCAGAAATCACCAAAATTAGTACCGGAATAGAAGTCCTGCTGGCCGCTGCCACCCAGGAACCCGCCGGTATTTTCGTAGTTTAAGATCTTGAAGTCAGTGACATCTTCGGCCGCATCAATGGCGTTGCCGGCCAGGTCTTGAATGCCGCTGCCTAAGCTTAACCGACATTCCTGGTTGGTTGATAGGCCGAGTTCACGGATTTCCACTTCATTGAAAGCCGCTTTATAAGACATCGGTTTACCGGACAGGTTAATGGTTACGCCGACCGGGCACTCCAGAGTGTAGTTGGCGGTATTCACCGCGGTAGTGGAGTTCAGCGCTTCGGAGAAGTGTGCCACCAGCTTGAAGTTATCGGCATCAGCAAACATGATTTTCGGTCCCGTCGAGTCGCTATTGTTGCCAGTGGTAAAACATTTGTCGGTGGCAGGAATAAGAGTGTTGCCGGCCGTATCTTTAACCCCCGCGCCAATTCTCACACAGTACTTCGTGGAAGCCGACAGAGCCAATACTGGTGAACGATGAGCACTCCGATCGTCTGAATCAAAGAAGAACGCGGCCTGGGCAGTATTGAGATCGGTTTCGCCACCATCACAGGCGTTGTTAGTGTTAGCATCGATACAGACGTTGATGGTGCTGGAAGTCACCGTCGTTGGATCGAGTTCTTCGTTGAACGTCACGGAAATGTCGCCGAGGAATTTGGATACTCCGGTGGCGCCAGCGGCCGGGCTGGTGGGTGAAGTGGTGCGCAATGCCGGCGCGGTAGTATCGGTCCCGCTGCCGGTCTGGAAGCGGAGGCAGAATTGCCCGGGCATACCTTGACTGGCGCTATTTCGAATATTGTTCGCGAGACAAAGTTCATATTCGGTGCTGGCCAGGAGGTTACTGGGTGGGTCAATCTTGGCTGTTCGAGAGCTGCTGTCCCAAGTGAGGGTGCAGCCGACGGCACAGAGATCGGTGCCATCGGGTGAGAAGTTAGCCACCTTCTGCAAACTGATATTGCTGGTATTGTTAATGGCATTGGCAGTACCGTCGGCTAACATGTTGCCCTCTGGTCCCTCCGAAAAGGTGGTAAAAAAGTTAGAGTTTAACGGGATATTGGTTAGCCCGGCGCGGGGATATGACGAGACCACCATAGGTGGCGTGAAGTTGGAACCACCCGATCCGCCAAAGAAGTCGCTGGTTTTGAAGCGATAAACGGCGGCCGTGCCGAGCGCGTTACCGGGCACATCAGTTACTCCCGTACCAAGAGTAAAGGCATACCACTTACTGGTTTCTAGGGGGCCGTGGGCGCAAGTAATCCGGGTTGAGGAATCACCCAATGTGGCGGCGGTACACAAGTTAGTAGAATCTAATGTCGCACAAGCCGCCGCGGCAGAACTTTGATCGGCGGCCGTACATTTTTTCAAGGTGACTTGACCACTTAACGACCCCCCTGCTATCGCTTCACTCATCACCCGGTCAATTTGCACGTCCGGCGGCACGAATTGCTGGCCATCGGGCGGGCCGCCGGCGCCAGTGACAGTCGGGGCCACGGCATCAACAGTAATAGTGGGAGTGCCATAAGCGGTGGCCGAGACGGTGCCACTGTTCAAGACATAAGTATCCGTACCAGCCGCCACACTAACCGTGAACGCATTACCGTGCGTGGCGGACGCATCAATCACCGCGGCCAGGAAAAATTCGACAGTGCCGCGGCCGGTCATCGAGGTCGGCAAGGTCACTCCGCCAACGCAGCTGCCGGTACAATTGATAGTCATGGTACTGACACTGCCGATGTTGACGCTGCCTTGCGCTAGGGTGCCGACCACCGTGTCCAGTCCGCTGTTAAGTTCGTCGGCTGATGTCGCATCAGTGTCTTGAAAGAGCGTCCAGGCCGTCCCGCCACCTAATGCCGGATCATCATTAAAATCGCTGGCGGTAATGCCACTGACGCTAGTAATAGTAAACTTTAGTGACGACAATTTTTCAGCACTGTTGGCCGTCAGGGCAAAATCTAGTACGGTCATAGTACCAGCTGGCTTGGCTACCGTAGTAAAATTATCGGCTGGCGTCACTTCCGTCACGGCCGCCCTCGCCGCTAAAGGAAAAAACATCCCCACGGGGATGCTCAATGATCCAAAAATTGTCAGCACCACTAGAAATAAGGTCGCCACCGAGTTGGCAGCTGGTCGACAGTGTCGGACCAGGGCGCGCAGTAATTGCATCATACGTTGGAGGTACATACTAAAAAATAATTAGATTGATTTTATTTAAGTTAATTTTCATTTTAGCAATTAACAAACAGCTGGATTAAAAATCCAGCCATATTATACCACTTATTCAAGCTCAACGGTAATTTAAAACGCCGCTTTTTGGCGGTTATCCACAGATTATCTAGTGTGGTCATTGATCACTCGTCGTTTGGGTCGGGCGGCAGGGGAATAACGGGAACAAGTGGCGGTGTCTCACTAACGTCAGTGCTGGGAGGATTTTCAACATTTTTTGGTTCAATTCGCTTGGGATTTGGCGAGTACAGCGGTGTGGATAACTTCCAACGATCAACATACAACCCGATGCCGGCCTGGGCTAATTTATGACTAATTTTAGGTCGGCGCTGGGACCACTTGAGCACGCTTTCAAAATTAATCCGATACCGCCCTCGAATGACCACATATTGCAGCTCTCCTTTTTTAATCGCTCGGCGGATAGTTTTGGCATCAATACCAAACAATCGAGCGGCTTCAGAGACGGTTAGGCGGATTGGGATCATAGTGCCTATATCATACCATTTAGTGACTAATAACTAAAGATAAGTCCACGCTATCGTGGACATAAGTAAGTATAGGATAATATTTTTGTAACTACTTCGTTCTTTTCTCTGACGAGAAAAGAACCAAAAGAGTCCTGGGGAGAACTAACGCGCTGCTCGAGTAGCACCTAACCACCATTGATCCCGCCGCCAGCTCTGCAGGCCGCACCCATCGCAACGAGCTGGCGGCTCCGGCGCGGTAGTTCTCCCCAGACCCCGAAACTCACTACTGTATATCTTAAGATTTCCTAATCTAAAGCCAGACCAGCAGGTCTATTGGGGTCTGGGGGCGACAACCGGTGGGAAGACCAGACCATAGATTGGCTTTCATTAAGATGTCAGTTTACATGGCCGTGGGGCCAACTATGGTCTGGGCGGGAACAGAAAGACCAAGGTCTTTCTGTCGCACACCGTTTGCCAGCCCCAGAGCTTTTTGCTTACTTTTTGGCTACAAAAAGTAAGGTATGGTCACAGAAAAGAACAAGTGGTCACAAAAGTAGGGGGTAGTTGTTTTGGCTACAAAAAGTAAGATTTATCGTTATTTGTCAATATCAAGCCCATCCTTGCCTAAAATGGCCATTTTCGGCTATAATAGCGCCATTGTTTTATCTCATTTAAGCACGAGCTAAAACTAGACCTGTAACGCCAGACGTCTTTTATCGTCTATTTTAGTAGGATGAACAGGGTCTCACGAAAAGTTCTCCAATGGCAATTACAGACGAAAGACCCTGACGTCTTTGGTCGCTTTTATGATTTGTACATTGAACGGGTCTATCGGTTCATTTATTTTAAAGTATCAAGCCAAGAAGAAGCCGAAGACCTGGCCGCCGAGACCTTTCTCAAGGTCTGGCAACACCTGCTCGATGGCAAGAAGATTGAGCATGTCAACGCGTTTGTCTATCAGATCGCGCGCAACGTCGTGATCGATTGGTACCGGAAGCGCGCCAGCCACAAAATGGTTGACATCGAAGATGAACAGTTAATGGCGGTACCTGATGAAGCGCCGTCAGTCGAAGACACCATCGCCCTGAAGTTTGATGCCGAACAGCTAGCCAAGTACTTGCGACAATTGAAAGAAGAATATCGCGACATCATCATCTTGAAATATTTGGATGAGCTGTCGGTCGAGGAAATTGCCACCGTGCTCGACACGAGCCGCGGTAACGTCCGGGTGCTAACCCATCGCGCGCTCGCGACCTTGCGCCAAATAATTGAACAAGATAACCACCATGCACTCTCGTGATCTGATCAATTCACTGCAGCAGTTGCGGGCCGGCCAACCAAACCCGGCCTGGGTGTCTCGCACCCGGGAGATTTTGTTATCTCAAATCAAAGCCCAACGGGCCGCCGTGGCCGAGAGCGCTAGCCCCATGACCACCTTCCGCGCGTTTCGAATGAGCAACCCCTGGGCGGTGCGCAGCGGGGCGCTGGCCATGGCCGTCGTCGTGCTAGTGTTCGGCACCACCATTACTAATGCTTTGGCTCAAGATACTGTCGCGGGCGATTTCTTATACACCGTCAAGCTGACCACCGAACGAATTCAGTTTGGTTTGACGACTGATCAGACCGCCCAGACCCAACTGGCGATTGATCTGGCCGGTAAGCGTGTGTCTGAATTAAAGAAAATTACCGCCACGAGCCAATCCAATATCCAAAAGGCCGCGCAGATCAAAACTACCTTAGCGGTCTACACCCAAAACATGACCGCGGCCGGCAGTAAACTCGACTCCCTGGCCGGCGCGGCCGATCAAGTGGTTAAGATTGCCACCGTCGTCACTCAAAAAGCTGAAGAATATTCCCGCGAGCTCGCCACCAGTTCACCGGTGGTGGAAGGTGACACCCAAGCCAACATCCAAGCCGCCATTACCATGTCGAACTCCGTGGCTGACGCGGCCGTGTTTGTGATTGTCCAAAAAAACACTAGCGGTGAAGCGACGACTGATTCGGCCACGCTGCAGCCACTAGCCGAACAGCAATTGGAACAAGCCAAAGAACGGGTCAAAGCCGCGCCCTCGGTCAAGGCCAGTCAAGAATTGCAAGAAGCGGAGAAGTTGTTGCAAGATGGTGAGACCGTGTCGTCATTAGAGAAAGTGCTGGATGCCAAACAAACCGTCGCCGACACGATCAGTATTAGCCCGACGACCCGGGTCACGGAGGAGGTGGTTGATAACACCGCTGTTGAAGCCACTGCCGCCGTCAACGAAGCGACAATTGAGCCGACCACGTCAGCCGAAAACACCACTGGCGGGTTCAATCCCCTGACCTCCATTCGGTCGTATTTCCAAAAATAATTTTCTCGAGTGCCTCGACATTCACTGTTCGCTATCCGGACGGTGGCTGTCGGTTCACTCGCCAAACCGCCTGCCGGCAGGCAGGGCGAATCACGTGAATCGAACTTATTCATTGTAGTAACATGCAAGGTCGACTCCCCAAAGGAGGTTCTACAACATAATTCAGTCTACCGCGGCGGCTTTCAAATCTTCATGTGAGCGCTAGTTCACGTGAGGCGCTCACAGAAGCGAAGTCCCGCGTACACAGGATTATCTCTACTTATGACCAATTTATTGAAAAAGAGTTTTACTGTCTCGGTAGTGGTTGCAACCATTTTCTGGGCGGTAGGCATAGCGGCGTTTTTGCCCGTGGGGGCCAGCGCGGCCGTGGAAGGCGATCTAATCAAAATGGATGGCAATTCCTCGGTTTACTACTATGCCGGCGGTAAGCGGAACGTCTTCCCCAGTGAATCAGTGTACTTCTCATGGTACAGTGATTTCTCCGGTGTGAAGACCGTGACCGCTGCCGAACTGCAGGCCCTACCGTTGGGTACTAACGTCATGATCCGCCCGGGAACCAAGCTGGTGAAGATCACCACTGACCCGAAGGTTTATGCCGTCGGCCCGAAGGGGGCTTTGCGCCATGTTGACAGTGAAGCTCGTGCTACTACTCTCTACGGCGCTAACTGGGCCAGTCGCGTCGTTGACGTGGCTGACTCCTTCTTCACCAACTACACGGTGGGGAGCGCTCTGGCGACCAATGTCCACCCCGAAGGTGCGTTGATCAAATATGCTGCTTCTGGGGATCTCTACCGCGTTAGCGCTGATGGCACCAAGCAGAAGTTCGCTTCGATGGATGCCTTCAACGCCAATCGCTTCAAGTTGAGCGATGTCGTCACCGTGTCGGACACCTTGACCTATACCAATGGTGCCGACATTACCGGTGGGATGACCGCTTACACTGATGCCTCACAAGGCGCACTGTCCACTGTGGTCAGTGGTGATGGTGGTGCTTTGACGGTGTCTCTGTCCTCGGATTCTCCGGCGGCCCAGAACATTCCGGCGGGGACTTCCGTGGTCTTTGCCAAGTACAACCTGACGGCTGGCGGGAAGGACGTTAGCTTAACTTCGTTGAAGTTGACTTCAACTGGTTTGGGTGACTCCACCGCGATTGACAGCGTCACGATGTACGCTGGCAGCACCAAGGTCAGCACCAGCAAAAACATGAGCTCGGACCGCGAAGCGACCTTTTCCTTTGCGACACCGTTGAAGGTGGAAGCCGGTACCACGAAAGTGATTACCGTCAAAGCCACGATTGGAGACGGCTCTGATGCCGGCACGGTCAACGACGAAGGATTCTTTGCTCTCGGCGTCAAAGCCGCGGGTGACGTCACCTCCAACGCCTCCAGTGTTTCCGGCTCGTTCCCGGTCAACGGGGCGACTTTGAACGCTTCTGGCAGCGTGGCGGTTGGTACATTGACCTTCGACGCTGATGACAATGACACCACCGCTAAGGTTGGTGACGACAACATCAGCTTGGTCACCTTCACGGCCGCGGCTAGCAGCACTGAAGATATCAATTTCAAGGGCTTGACCCTCCGCAACAACGGCAACGTCCGGGGCGCGGATATGGGCACTTTGACGCTGACCCGTGATGGCATCGCCGTGGCGACCGCTTCCCTGGACAGCGACAAGTACGTTTCCTTCGGTTTCGACGCCATCTTGATTAAGAAGGGCCAGACCGAAAGCTTCGAAGTCCGGGGTGATATCAACGGTGGCAACTCCGCCGACACCATCCAGCTCTACATCAAAGATGACTCTGACGTTGATGCCGTCGGGACCGGTTACGGTTACCAGACGACCGTCGTCAGGACCGCTTTTGACACCGACGCTGGTGACTCGACGACCATTACCTTAAACGCTGGTCAGTTAGTGATCAACTGGGTTGACACCGCCGCTCCGGCGGCCGACATCTTGGCCGACACTGACAACATCGTTTTGGGTAAATTGACCATCAAAGCGGCTTCCGAATCAACCAAGATTACCGCCTTGGCCTTCACGGTCAATGGAGCCGGTACTGGTGAATTCGAAAATTCAGAACTAGTTGACGTGGACACCGGCGGAATTATTGACCTCGAGGTCTCTAGCACTGCCGACATGACCCCCAGCACGACCGAGGAAATCGCGATTGCTAAGGGGGCGACCAAGTCCTACTGGTTCCGCTTCGACACTACGACCTCTTCGGACGCCGGTGACATCTACA
>CAYINJ010000009.1:0-21153 GCA_964364745.1 uncultured Gammaproteobacteria bacterium | reverse complement strand
CGTCTATGACCTTGGTGGCGGCACCTTTGACGTCTCGATCCTTGATGTTTCCGACAACACCGTCGAAGTGAAATCCACCAACGGCGACACCCACTTGGGCGGTGATGACTTTGACCAACGCTTGATTGAGTGGATCAACTCCGAGTTTAAGAAAGACAGCGGCATTGATCTAAGCAAAGATCAAATGGCGCTGCAGCGCGTCAAAGAAGCGGCCGAAAAAGCCAAGATTGAATTATCAACGGCGCAAGAAACCGAAATCAACCAGCCGTTTATTACCACCGACGCGTCGGGTCCGAAGCACTTGGTGATGAAGCTGACTCGCGCCAAGCTCGAAGAGCTGGTGATGGATCTAGTTGACCAAACTTTTGAGCCGGTGAAGAAAGCGTTGAGTGATGCCGGTGTCAGCGTCGATAAAATCGAAGAAGTAGTGATGGTCGGCGGGATGACTCGCATGCCGTTGGTGCAGAAGAAGGTCGAAGAGTTTTTCGGTAAGAAACCACACCTCGGCGTCAATCCTGATGAAGTGGTGGCGGTCGGCGCGGCGGTGCAGGCCGGTGTGCTGCAAGGCGACGTCCATGATGTCTTATTGCTTGACGTCACGCCACTGACGTTGGGAATCGAAACCCTGGGTGGCGTTCGCACCGCGTTGATTGACCGTAACACCACCGTGCCGACGTCCAAAAGCCAAGTTTTTTCCACCGCGGCCGACAACCAAATCTCCGTCGAGATTAACGTCTTACAAGGCGAACGTGAAATGGCTGGTGACAACAAGTCGCTGGGCCGGTTTATCTTGTCCGGTATTCCGCCGGCACCACGGGGAATGCCGCAAGTGGAAGTGGCGTTCGACATTGATGCCAACGGCATCTTGAGCGTGAAGGCCAAAGAAAAAGCTACCGGCAAAGAGCAGGCAATTACGATTTCCGGCTCGTCTGGTCTATCGAAAGACGAAGTCGAGAAGATGAAGAAAGATGCCGAAGCCCACGCCGATGAAGATAAACAGAAGCGCGAGATGATTGAAACCCGCAACGTCGCCGAGTCGCTGGTCTACACCGCCGAAAAAGCGGTCAAAGATGCCGGTGACAAACTCCCCGCCGCGGACAAGACCGAAATCGAAGCGGCGATTGATGAACTAAAGAAAGTTAAAGACGCGGACGACTTGACCGCGATCAAAGCCGCGACGGAAAAGTTGAGCCAAGCGGTGCAGAAAGTTGGCGCGGCGATGTATCAAGCTAATCAAGCTAGCCAGTCCGCCGCGCAGCCGGAGGGCCAGCCAGCCAGTGAACAACCCGCTGACGGTGCTGGCGAACAACCCGCCACTGGTGAACAAGGCCCGGTGGAGGGGGAGTTTGAGGAAGTGAAGAAGTGACCCAGCCGCAGGGCCCTGCGGCTGGGGCATCCTGAGGAGCCCCGTCCGCGGGGCGACGAAGGATCTAGCGGAGTCAAGCAAACCAGTTGGCCAGCGTGCCAGTTAGCCAGACCATTATCTTTGTCATTGCGAGGAGGGACGACACCTTGGTCGGACCGACGCGGCAATCCCAGAACGAGTGCACTGACCGTGCCTTTGCTTGTACTCTCCGTCTGTCTTGTGACCCAGCTGTAGAACCCCGCTAAGCGGGGCGAAGCGATCCCAGGTTTAGTGCTTTTCCCCTGGGATTGCCGCGTCGGGCCGCTGCGGCCCTCCTCGCAATGACGTGGTTTTCCCGCCCCATCCCCGTTTGTCATCCTGAGGACCCAGCCCCAGGGGCCTGGGGCTGGGGACGAAGGATCTCTATGATATAACTGGTCATTAAGCATGTCGTGATACAATTGTGGCCCGGGAAGATTAAGCCCCGAGTGCTCTCACAGAGATCCTTCGCTCCGCTCAGGATGACAATACAAATATGAAAAAATGGTGCAAAGAACACATTTTAATAGCTCTTATTGTAGTGGCGTTATCTATTACCGCAGTTCTCTATTCGCGACTATGGTCGGCGGATGAAGCGACATTTTGGTCTACGGAAATATTATTCATTACGGGAATAATTTTGACTTGGTATACCTATGAAACAAGTCAAATCAGAAAAGCTACAATCAGGCAAGTTAATTTACAGAGTCGCCCATATTTAAAACTTCAGTTCGTTGATTCTAATAAGTATCCAGATCGGTTCACGGCTGAAGACTTGTTTACTGGGATAGAAGTTATTAATGTTGGCAATAGTGTTGCTAGGAATATTAAAATAGCAATTCGTTGGACTAGAACCTTCGAACCAGTAGAAGAGATACTGACTGAACTCCAAACCGCATTCGCTATATCTCCACATGGATCCGCGATGATTCAATCTAAAATGCCCGAATGGTTGAGACATTTTGATGATATTTATAGTTTAATTTTGGAAATAGTTGTTATATATAATGATATTGATGATAATGCTCGTGAATATGGACAATTCTTTCAACCAAATGAAGGCACGTCTGATAAATTTATAGAAATGTTATCCTAATTTTATTTATGCCCACCCCCACACCCCAACCAAATCAAGTCCAAATCTCGGATAGCATCGCCGGTGCCGAGTACACCAACGCCATGCAGGTGTCCCACACCAAGGTTGAATTCTTATTGATGTTTGCTAACATTGCTGGGCGGTCAGGCAAAGTAGTCAGTAAAGTCGTCACCACGCCGGGCCACTTGAAACGCATCGTGGCGGCATTCCAGGACAACCTCTCGAAATACGAGGCGAAATTTGGTAAGATTATCGAAGCCGAAGCGCCGGAGAAGTCCGAGATCGGCTTTCAGGGCAAATAATTATCTTAAAGCTGTTGTATGTCTGAACGTAACATGGCGGCGGTGCGCTGCGGGTCGTGCGATCGGCCAATGTATGAAAAAGACATGGGCGCGTCAAAATTGGTTGGCGAAACTGCCGGCATGTGTAGCGTCTGTTTCGCTATTTCCATGGCGAAGGCAGAAGGGCGAGACCCGATAGTGCGGAGGGAAATATTTGATGAAGCGGTGGAGAATATTGCTACTAAGACCGATCCGGTTGAACGGGCAGCGCACGAGCGATTATTCGCGGAAGATCAGGAGGCATTTGCCAAAGGCGAGTTGGTGGGCTATTACGCCTATCAAGAACAACGGAAACTAACCGAACCGACGGAAACTAAAATGCCACCACGTTAACCATGGCCAAAGATTATTATGCCGTCTTAGGAGTGGCTAAAACCGCCCCGCCGGACGAAATTAAAAAGGCCTTTCGGGCCAAGGCCCACCAGTACCACCCGGACAAAAAAGGCGGTGATGAGGTGAAGTTCAAAGAATTAAACGAGGCCTACCAGGTCTTGTCGAATACGGATAAACGAGCCAAGTACGATCAATTCGGAGCTGGTTTTGACCAAGCCGGTTTTGGCGGCGGCGCGGGGGGATTTAATTGGCAGGACTTTGCTCGGCAAGGCGCTGGCCACCAGGGCAATGTCCATTTTGATTTTGGGGACGTCGGCGATTTGGGTGAAATGTTTAGCGACATCTTTGGTGGTGGCGGTCGGCGCGGTGGCGGTCGGCGTGGTAGCAAAGGCGCGGACCAAGCAGTGCACCTGACCATTGATTTCCTCGAAGCGATCTTTGGCGTGGCCAAAACCATTGAACTGGAACGGCTCCAAACCTGTAGTCATTGTCAGGGCACGGGCGGTGAGCCGGGGAGTCAGACGACAACCTGTGACACCTGTCACGGCCGCGGCCAAGTCGAGCGGGTGCAGCAATCATTTATGGGGATGATGCGCACCATCGCGGCCTGTCCAAATTGTCACGGCGAGGGCAAAAAAATCGAACAGCGTTGTCGGCAGTGCAGCGGCACCGGCGTCAAGCGTGGCCGCGAGACATTAAAGGTTAGTATCCCGGCCGGCATTTCGGACCAGCAAACTATCCAGTTGCGCGGGAAAGGCGAAGCCGGAAAACTTGGTCAGCCGGCGGGGGATTTATATTTTCAGATTGAAGTGCGACCAGATTCCCGCTGGCAGCGCCAGGGTGACGATATCGTTACTCAAGAAAAAATCTCGTTTCGCCAAGCGGCGCTGGGCGACCAGATTGATATTGCCACTGTCCATGGCCCGGTGAAATTAAAGATCCCGGAAGGGACCCAAAGTGGCAAAGTATTTAAATTGGCGGGGAAAGGCGTGCCGCGGTTGGAGCGTGGCGGGGTCGGTGATCAGCTAGTTAAAGTGGTGGTGCAAACTCCCACCCGGCTGAATCGAGCGCAAAAGCGAGCGCTAGAAGAACTGGGGTAGCGCCCCAGCTCTTTTTTTGGTAGGATATTCCTGCTTATGTCTCTTAGTTTATACCGGAAATACCGACCCCAAACCTTTGCTGATGTCGTTGGTCAGCACCATATTACCGTCACTTTGGAGCAAGAAATTATCCAGGGGAAGGTGGCGCATGCTTATCTATTTGCCGGGCCGCGGGGGATTGGTAAGACGACGTCGGCGCGGCTGGTGGCCAAGGCGGTGAATTGCACTAACCGCCAGCCAACCAGCGCCGAGCCATGCAACACCTGTGACGCCTGTTTGGAAATTATCGGCGGCAAGAGTCTGGACGTGATTGAAATTGACGCCGCCAGCCACACCGGCGTCGACAACGTCCGAGAAAACATCATTGAAAACTCGCGCTTCGCGCCGAACAAATGGCGATATAAAGTATTCATCATCGACGAAGTCCACATGCTGTCGCCGCAGGCCTTTAATGCGCTGTTGAAGATTTTGGAAGAACCGCCGGCGCACGTTATTTTTATTTTGGCCACGACCGAACTCCATAAAATTCCAGCGACTATTGTTTCCCGCTGCCAGCGCTTTGATTTCCATCGAGTTAGCTTGGACGCGGTGGCCACTCATTTGGCCGATATTTGTCGGCAAGAAAAAGTCCAGTGCGACCCGGCGGTGTTGGCCGCCATCGCGCGACAGTCAGAAGGTTATTTGCGTGACGCCGTCGGGCTATTGGGCCAAGTGTTATCATTAGGTGGAGCCAAGATCACTCTCGACAAAGCTGAACTAGTGTTGCCGCGGAGCAATCTGGCGATGGTAGCGGAATTGGCGCAGTCGCTCGTCCAACGCGATCAAGGTGCGGGGTTGAGCTTGATTAATCGGCTAGTGGAAGAGGGAATTAACCTTCAGCGCTTCACCCAAGAATTGATTGAGTATCTGCGACTGCTGTTGGTGGCGGCGACTGGCGCCGCTGTTGGCGGTTTATTGGCTGATGAAGATTATCGTCAGCTCCAGTCGTTAATCCCGACGGTCACCCCACAGCAGGTCAGGGCGATGATCGAGGTTATTCTCAACTGTAGCCAGCAGTTTCGTCACAGCCATCTGCCACAACTGCCCCTGGAATTAGCCGTCGTGACTTTAACGACCACGGGGCCGGCGGTGCCGCCATCGCCGGGAGGCAGTGATCGAACCCCGCCAGTTACGCCCCCACCACTCGTCAAAAAATCATCACCGCCGCCACCGATCAAGTCCGAACCGACGGTCAAACCGGTAGCCAAAAAAGAATCGCCAGCCGTCGTGACTCCGCCAAAAATTTCGTCAGCCACTCCGGCAGTATCGCTCGACCAGGTGCGCACGGCCTGGCCCAAGTTAATTAACGCGCTGGATGAGACCAGACACTCCTTAGCCATGACCCTACGGTTGGGGATGATTCAAGGAGTAAATGGCGCTGACATTATGGTGGCTTTTCCCTATCAATTACATCGGGATCAAATTGCCGACCCCAAGAACAAATTGACAATCGCCGAAAGCTTAAGTAGAGTATTGGGAGTTTCAGTGATGATCGAACCGATTGTGGTGGCTGAATTGGCGGTGGTCAAGCCCAACGCGCCAGTCGGCCCACTTCATGATGTGGCGGCGATGTTCGGTGGCCAAGTGGTGTCATCGTAAGTAATTAACCTCTGTCCTGGGAGATCGTCTCCGCCACAGGCGGACAGGCCTGCCTGCCGGCAGGCAGGTAATGGCCCCGCGCAGCGGGGTAAATAGGACAACGGATTCTGGCTCACCCCTCCAAAACTCGGGGATCGTCTAATGGCAGGACAACGGATTCTGGCTCCGTTTATCTAGGTTCGAATCCTAGTCCCCGAGTTTTGGAGGGGTCCGTTTACCTGCCTGCCGGCAGGCAGGTCTAGGTTCCCTGCCCGCCAACGGCTGCGCCGTAGGCGCTGGCAGGCGGGGAATCCTAGTCTCCAGGAGAGAGGTGAAGACAGGACTCGCGAGTTTAGTCGCGGGCTTTTTTTATGTAAATTATTTTGTGCCGTGCTCGGCGATAAATCGATCAATCGCTTGGAAGGTGGCTTGATTGTCTGGCTGAGGATAGCGCGCCAAATTGGCAGCAAACTCCGGCAGACGGCTGACAAAGGTATTGATGATATCAGTGGTGATGTCGGCCGCCATCAGTCCATAACCAGCTTGCTCTAAGAGATAAGCGTTGATAGTTTGTTCAAACTGTTTGGCCACCGGCAGGCCGAGATACGGTTTGCCCAAGTGAATCGCTTCCGTCACCAGTGTGAAACCAGTCGTGCCGATCACGGCCCGGCAATTGATCAGATCATGGAGAAAACCGTCAATGCTTGGTGGTTTTAAGACGACATTCCCCCGGGTCCCAGCTTGGTTTAAACCATAGACGATGAATTGGTCTGGCCAGGCCGATAAAATAGGTAAGAGATCAGTACAGGCCGAGGTCAGATAGACCAGAATAGAATCCCCAGTGGTCGGCTGCGCGGTCAGGACCGCTTGCCGCAAGATCGGCGGCACCACGGTGGTTTTGGGATTTTTGATTGGGGCGTCAACAAACGAGCTGACCAAATAACGATCAGCCCGGTTAACGATTAGCCGAGTGACGGTCGTAGCAGTAGCCGCCGACGGGGCAAAGCGCACCGGGTAGGTGACCTTGGTATTAGTGATAAAATGTTGGTTATCAATCGACAACAGGGGGAGATGATAACGATGGGCAATCGCGGCCGTGACTGGTTCGAAATCAGTGATGACGATCTCGGGTTGGAAGTCTTCAGCTAGCGTCGCGATCCGCTCGCGATCGCGCAGAAACTCCGGCAGCTTGAGAGCATTTTCTACCACCGTTTTGGTATATTGCACCTCGTTGCCTTGGTAATTCAAATGCAGTCCCGTCACCAGTGTGGTCGGGTAGTGGGGTGCTAGCAATTTTTCACCCTGGCCGTAGGTCACCAAGTGAACTTGGTGGCCGTGACTAGTCAGGTACGCCAAAATTTCTTTAGCCCGCATGGCGTGCCCTGAACCTTGGCCGCAGATGCCATAGAGAATATGAGCCATACGCTTGCTATCATACGAGTCGCCAGCTGATTTGGCAATATCCACAGCCGCGCCAAAGCTGGTATTTTCGGTGCGGTTTCGGAAATTGAAGTAATCAACTGTTCTCGCATTATTCATTATGATATACTATTGAGCGCGATAACATCGCTCTATGTCTGACTTTTCCAAACTTTCTCGCTACACGCTAGCCATCTACTGGCGCCAGGCCGCTAAATATCCGTGGCGAGTGGTGGTGATTGTCATTTCTCAGATCGCCGTGACCATCATCGGCGTCATTATCCCGCTGTATTTCAAGCGGTTTTTTGATATCTTGGGGACCCAGCCACCGGCCAGTGAGATCGTCACCGCGCTGCTGGGGATCATTTGGATCATGTTGGTCTGGCAAGCCGGGCGCTGGGCGCTCAACATCGGGTTTAAAATTGCCTTGAATAAATTGTATGTTGACGGGGCGGTTGAGCTCAGTCAAGCGGTTTTTACTGGTGTCCATCGACATTCATTTGATTTTTTTAACAACACATTTGTTGGCTCGCTGGTCAAACGAGTGATGTTTTTCATCGGAACATTTGAACGAGTCGTCCAAACGATCGTCTTCGACTTCATCCCCATTACCATCAATAGCCTATTGATCATCGTCATTTTGTGGCGGCAGCAGGCAACCTTGGGAGCCGGCATTTTGATCTGGCTGATTGTCTTTTTGATTATCAATGTTATTTTTAGCCGAGCGAAAGCGCCGATTGATGCCCGGCGCAGTGAAGCCGGCAGTCGGATTTCGGCCCGGCTAGCGGATACCATCACCAACCACGCAACCGTTAAGTTATTTAATGGTTTTGAACGTGAACGTGAAGCCACCTATCGGGTAGGCGACGAACATCGTCGGTGGAAATGGAAGTCACGGATGCTGCAGCTGGCGTTTGACACCACCCAAGGCGCGCTGGCCGTGGGACTGGAAATCGGCATCTTGGTATTTGCCGTACAGCTGTGGCGAGCCGGCGCTTTGTCGATCGGTGGTTTTTTCCTCATTCATGCCTACCTGGTTTCGATCTTCAACCATGTCTGGGGGTTTGGCAACGTCATTCGCGATTTGTATGAAAACTTAATTGAAGCCAACGAGTTGACCGCAATTCTGCGACAACCCGTTGACGTGCGCGATCGACGCGGTGCTAAGCCGTTGCGGGTGCAGTCCGGCGGAATCGATTTTCAGCATGTCTCGTTTCGCTACCCCCAGGGTAAACCAATTGTCGCTGACCTGTCGTTGCACATTAAACCACGAGAACGGGTGGCCTTGATCGGACCGTCTGGCGCCGGTAAAAGTACCGTCGTCAAGTTGCTGTTGCGGATGTATGACGTAACCCGCGGAAAAATTATCATCGATCGCCAGAACATTGCCACCGTGACGCGAGATAGTTTGTGGTCGCAGATTAGCATTGTGCCGCAAGAGCCGGTGCTGTTTCATCGGTCGCTCTTGGAAAACATCCGCTATGGCCGGCCGGAAGCGACTGACGCGGAGGTGATAGCTGCTGCTCAAGCCGCGCGCTGTCATGACTTTATCAGCGGGTTTGTTGATGGCTACAACACCTTTGTCGGTGAACGCGGTGTCAAGTTGTCCGGCGGTGAACGCCAGCGCGTGGCGATTGCCAGGGCCATCTTGCGCAACGCCCCAATTTTGATCATGGATGAAGCGACATCAAGTTTGGATTCCGAGTCGGAGCTGTTGATCCAGGAAGCCCTGGCCGAGTTAATGAAACAAAAAACCGTCATCGTCATTGCGCACCGTTTGTCCACGATTCGGAAAATGGATCGGATTGTTGTCTTAGATGGTGGCCGGATCGTGGAGATCGGCAACCACCAAGCCCTGACCACCACTGCCGGTGGACTGTATCAGAAACTGTGGCAGCTGCAAGTTGGTGGATTTATCCAGTAATCCGTGTTAAAGTACGCCAGGCAGGTTTTTTATATCTGATATGTCTGAACGCATTTATCCTGTAATCATCATCGGCGGTGGCCCGGCGGCGCTGACGGCCGCGCTCTATACGGCTCGGGCTAATTTATCGCCCCTGGTTTTAGCTGGCGCCGAACCGGGCGGGCAGTTGATGCTGACATCATTAGTCGAAAATTGGCCCGGCACGACTGACGGCATTATGGGGCCGGAATTGATGCAGAACATGATGGACCAAGTCAAGAAATTTGGGGCGGAATTAAAGTTTGAGAAGGTGACCGCCGTGGATTTCTCGCCGACACCATTTAGCGTCACGGTCGGCGGTACTACCTACCAAGGGAAAGCAGTGATTATTGCCACTGGCGCGGCGGCCCGGTGGCTCGGTATTCCCGGTGAGGCCGCCTTGATCGGCAAAGGGGTGTCGTCTTGTGCCAACTGTGACGCGGCGTTTTTCAAAGACAAAGTCACAGGCGTGGTCGGTGGCGGTGATGCCGCTTGTGAAGACGCCTTGGCCCTAACTAAATTTGCCAGTGAGGTTCATTTGTTCGTTCGCGCCAGTGAATTCCGCGCTAGTAAAATTATGACCGATCGAGTCCAGCACCACGCCAAAATTACTATTCACTACCACACGGAAGTCACGGCCGTATTGGGCGATCAAACCGTTAGCGGCGTGCGATTGAAGAACAACCAAACCAGTGCCGAATCAACTTTTGACCTCCAGGGATTATTTGTGGCCATTGGGCATACGCCAGCGACTGATATTTTCCGCGGGCAGATTGAAATTGATGATCATGGCTTTGTGAAGATGGGCCCGCGGATGACGACGTCAGTACCGGGCGTGTTTGTGGCCGGTGATGTCGAGGACTGGCGTTACAAGCAAGCGATCACCGCCGCCGGAGATGGTTGTCGGGCCGCGTTAGAGGCCGAGTGGTGGATCGAAGGGAAGAAGCAGTAGCTAGGTGATAAGAGCCAGGTGACAGGTGCCAAAAACTAGGTGTTGGGCGATAGGTTAAATAAAAAGAGAAGACCCGCGATCGTCAAAGCGATAATTGCGGGTTTTGTGTTTGGCGTGACGGCGGTAGCCGCCACCCTTCTTGGGGCGCACCGCCCGGGTGGGGCGATGGATGACCGCCCGACTTTTGGCTCGGGGCGGCTTGCGAATGGTGAAGAGCGTGGCCATGACGTACCTCCTTTTCGGTCTTAGTTCGGCCAGATGTAACTGAACCATAGCATGAAAGCTAATCTGGGTCAATAGCCAAGCCATCAGTATTTTTTATCTTATTTAAGCAATAAATATGGCATTCTTACATTACTATTGACAAATATTTTAAAGCATGCTAATATATCTAACACAAGTGCTGAACGCAGAAGCCGCGTACCGGATCACAGAGGTGATTGGTAAAAAACCGTGGTGATGGAGATTCAGCCAGCCGTCGATACGATGGTGAGATCAGTCTTCCGATGCAGCAGCTTCCGGAGAAGCTGCCCACGGGAAGACCTCACTACTCGGGATCCGACGGCTTTTCATTTTATTATGATAAGCACGGCCCCCCCGTTTGTCATTGCGAGGATAGCCTGTCCTGAGTGAAGCGAAGGAAAGCAACCTAGGGTTGTACCCTACGACTTTTACCCATTCACTGCCTCCCTGTTTGTCATCCCGAGTCCCGCTTGGCGGGATGAGGGGTCTACGTGGGGATACCTTGAAGGGGAATAAACAGAGCTTCCGTGGATAGCCACCTAGATCCCTCGCCAAGCTCGGGATGACAAATGGGGGGGTGACAATTCCGCGTCATTGCGAGTATGCCTACCGGCAGGCAGGCCCAAGCCCCAGGCCGACCTACTTTAAACTTTCTTCTTCCTAAAGATCTTTAATGGTGAGTTCCCTGGGGTCTGGGGGCGGCCAACCCGCCCGAGCCGCCAGCTCGTTGCCCTAGTTGCGGTCTGCAGAGCTGGCGGCGGGATCAAGGTGATCAAGGAGTTATGGGGGTTGGCGCATTTGGCCGCCCCCAGAGCTTTTTCGCTTCCTTTTTGGCTCCAAAAAGGAAGGAGGTGTCGTCTGGCGAGAAGAATCAGATTACAAACCTCACTAAAAATATGCTATAATAATCTCACCCTATGCTTGCCAAACCATTCGATGTCGCCGTCATCGGCAACAACACCCGCGATGTGATGTTTTATGATTCATCGGGGGAGTTTTTGCGGCCGCGGAAGAAGAATGGCGGCGTGACCGAGCTGTGCTTTGAGTATGGGAGTAAAATCCCGATTGACCGCACCTGGTTTACCTTCGGCGGCGGTGGGGCCAATGCCGCCGTTAATTTCGCCCACCAGGGCTGGAAGACCACCTTGATCACCGCGGTGGGGGATGATGACGCCGGCCAGTCGGTCATTGATCATCTCCATGAGCGGCGCGTCGATACTGGTTGGTTGGAAATCCACGAAGGTAAAATGACCGGGTTTTCCTTTATCTTAACGGCCGGTCGCGCTCGTGAACATGTCATTTTTCTCTATCGCGGTGCCAACGAAGCGCTGCAGGGCGCGGCTAGCCGCTTGGCTAAAATTAAACCGCGGTGGTGGTATATCGCCCAACTATCGCCGCCGGTCTGGCGGAAAACCCTAGACGTGATTTTTGCGCGACCAGGCAAGAAGGCCTGGAATCCAGGCAGCAAACAATTGGCCGCTGGTAAAAAAGCGCTAGCGCCATATCTGGCCCAGACCACGGTGTTGGGATTAAACTATGCAGAGGCAGCTGAACTGGTCGGGAAGCGAGGATCGGTCGTCATGCTAGCCAAAGCTCTCCGAGCCATGGGGCCCCAGATCGTGATCATTACGCAAGGAACGGCGGGGGCTGACGCTGATGATGGCCAGAAGGTGTATCATCAGGCAGCGGTGGAAGTAAAAGGGGTGGCTGATACGACCGGAGTCGGAGACGCGTTCCACTCGACCTTTGTCGCGGTCTATGATCGGACGAAAAATATCACTCGAGCGTTGGCGGCCGCGGCCAAGAACTCGGCAGCGGTGACGACAAAAATTGGCGCGCAAGAGGGCTTGAAAAAAATGATTTAATCACGCTCATGATTCGTCGATTATTCCAAGCTAGCTCGCAAAGCATTACTTCAGCGGCGGTCATCATTGGCGCCGCTGCTTTCGCGTCGCGGATTTTGGGCGTGTTGCGGGATCGAATTTTGGCCGGAGAGTTTGGGGCGGGGACGACGTTGGATATTTATTATGCCGCCTTTCGGATCCCGGATTTTCTCTATAACTTGCTGATCTTAGGCGCACTGTCGGCCGGATTTATCCCGGTCTTTGTCCAGTATTGGAAAAAAGGGGAGCGACCGGCCTGGGAGCTGGCCACAGGCGTGCTCGAGCTGGTCGTCGCTAGCTTGGCGATCATCGGTGCCCTGGGGTGGATCTTTGCCCCGCAATTAGTGCCGTGGATTACGCCCGGATTTGGGGCCGACCAGCAGGACTTAACGGTGGCGCTGACTCGGGTGATGTTTTTGTCCCCCCTTTTGCTGGGCATCAGCGCGGTCTGGGGCGGCGTTTTGCAGTCCCTCAAGAAATTTTTTGTTTTTTCACTGGCGCCAATTTTTTATAATATCGGCATCATGATTGGCGCGTTGTGGTTTGTGGACTGGTGGGGCCCAGTCGGCCTGGCCTGGGGCGTGGTCCTGGGAGCGGGTCTACACATGCTGGTGCAGTTGCCGGCGGTGTTAGCCGCCGGTTATCGGCCGATGTGGCTACGGCCGCTCGGGCACGCCGGCGTGCGGCAAATTTTGTGGCTGATGGTGCCACGGACGTTGGGCCTCGCCGCTACCCAGTTCAACGTCATCGCCATGACCGTTATTGCTTCAACCTTAGCCGTCGGCTCAATCGCGATATTTCAGTTAGCCAATAACCTGCAAGGCGTGATCTTGGGGATTTTCGGCGTGTCGTTTGCCATCGCCGCTTTTCCCTCACTCGCGACCGCTTGGGCGGACCATCGACCAGGAGAGTTTGTCCGGACATTTTCCGTGACGGTGCGGCAAGTATTGTTTTTGGTCGTGCCACTGTCCGTGGTGTTTATGGTCCTGCGGGCGCAAATCACTCGGGCCGTGCTTGGCGCCGGACAGTTTGATTGGGCCGACACGATTGCCGTGGCCGACGCCTTGGCCCTCTTCGCAGTTAGTTTGTTTGCTCAATCGCTGATCCCACTGTTAGCTCGAGCGTTCTTCGCGCTCCACGATACTTGGACGCCATTTCTGATTGGCTTGGGTGGCGCGGCCGTCAATATTGCTTTAGCGGTTTTCTTAGTCAATCATGCCATCACCATTGGCACGATGAATATTGGTGGGGTAACCGGTTTGGCCGCCGCGTTTTCCGTGGCCTCATTGTTACAAATGGGCCTGCTTTGGGTCGCCCTGCATTTTCGCGTCGGCGGCTTGGATGAGGGGAGAATTGTCTTTGCCGCCCTAAAAATTTCCCTGGCCGCCGTGGTGTTGGGCATAGTCGTGCAAGCACTGAAATTCTTAATCGCGCCCTACACCGGTACGACCACGTTTGTCGGGGTGTTCAGCCAAGGTGTCATCGCCGGCCTAGGTGGCTGCTTGGCTTTTGTGGCCGCTAGCTTCGTCATGCGCTCGGAAGAACTATTGACCATCATCGCGTCAGTGCGGCGGCGACTACTCAAAAAGGAAGCGGTGGTCGCTTTGGAGGAAGAATTATAAATCGGCTGACGAAACCGGGGCAATAATGGTATACTAGGGCTAATTATTATTTTGGCACTATGCCCCTGTCGACTCACGATGTTGAACACATCGCCGCCTTGGCCCGCTTGGCCTTAACGGATCAAGAAAAACAGCTGTTTGCTGAACAATTGTCGGGGATTTTGGCGTACATTGAACAGCTCCAGGCAGTCGACACTACCGCCGTGCCGCCGACCGCTCAAGTTAGCGGATTGATTGATGTTGCTCGGCCCGATGTGGTCGCGGCCAGTGACGCCGCGACTCGAGCCGCCATCTTAACGGCCGTCCCCCAGCGCGCCGGCGACTTCATCAAAGTCAAAGGGGTGTTTGAAGAATAAGTATGGAGTTACACCAATTGACTATTCAAGCGGCGGCGGCTGGTTTACGGCGGAAAGAGTTCAGCGCCGTGGAATTGACTCGCGCCTGCCTAGAGCGGATCAACCGCACTGATAAACAACTGCACGCGTTTTTAGAAATAACTGAAGCCACGGCGCTAGCCCAAGCCGCCGCGGCTGACGTTCGATTCCGGACAAGCGAAGAAACTTCTCCCCTCAACGGTATTCCATTGGCGGGCAAAGATATTATCGCGACGACCGAAGGCCACACCACGGCGGCGTCAAAAATCTTGGAGCACTATCAGTCACCATATGACGCGACGGTGATCGCTAAATTGAAACAAGCCGGCGCGGTCATCTTAGGCAAAACCAACTTAGACGAGTTTGCCCATGGCGCCAGCACTGAAAACTCGGCCTTTGGCCCGACGCACAACCCCTGGGATTTGACGCGCGTGCCGGGTGGATCCTCCGGTGGATCCGCGGCCGCGGTGGCCGCGGATCAATCGATCGCGGCGCTAGGCACAGACACCGGTGGATCAATTCGTTATCCGGCCGGCTTCTGTGGCGTCGTCGGATTGAAACCAACTTATGGCCGTTGTTCGCGCTATGGATTGTTATCAATGACATCATCAACCGACGTGCCCGGTCCAATTACCAAAACCGTGACCGATGCGGCCATCATGTTGCAGGCCATGGCCGGGCCAGACGCCAACGACGCCACCTCACTACCAGAGCCAGTCGCTGATTATCGGGCTTCATTGTCCGGTGACGTCAGTGACATTACCATTGGTTTGCCCAAAGAATTTTTTGCTAACGGACTGACGGCGGAAGTTGAGCAACTGGTCCAAGCGGCCGTCACAGTGCTGGAACGACTGGGGGCGACGGTGCGGGAAGTGTCGCTGCCACACAGCCAACAATCGATCGCGGTCTATTATGTGATTACCCCGTCAGAAATTTCAGCTAACTTGGCCCGGTACGATGGCATTCGGTTTGGTCACCACAGTGATGCCGCCGACAATTTGTTTGAACTGTATAGTCAGACCCGGGGCGAAGGTTTTGGCC
Organism: uncultured Gammaproteobacteria bacterium; assembly: GCA_964364745.1. Taxonomy (GTDB): domain Bacteria; phylum Patescibacteriota; class Patescibacteriia; order JACRDY01; family JACRDY01; genus CAYINJ01. Next base: position 5,806 of record CAYINJ010000009.1, on the reverse strand, counting down.
CGGAAGCCAAGCGCCGCATTATGCTTGGGACTTACGCGCTTTCTGCGGGGTACTATGACGCCTATTATCTCCAGGCCCAAAAAGTGCGCACGGTCATCACGCGGGAAGTGGACCGCGTATTGTCCGAAGTTGACCTGCTGCTGACGCCGACCGCGCCGCACGTGGCTTTTCCCCTCGGTGAAAAAGTTAATGATCCATTGGCCATGTATCTGGAGGATATCTATATGGGCTTGGCCAGTATCGCCGGCTTGCCCGCTATTTCTCTGCCGGTGGGGTTTGCTGGTCACTTGCCGGTCGGTCTGCAGTTGATCGGACGGCGATTGCGGGAAGACATCATCTTACGCGTGGCGGATGCGTATCAACGAGTTAGTGAGTGGCACTTGGAACGGCCGCAGCTCTAAGCTATGTCGATTACTTTTGAACCAATGGACTGGGCGATGGTCGGCGCGGTCGTTGTGATCGTGGTGGGAGCGATTACCTGGCGACTAGCCAGTCGCCGGCGGTCAGCGCTGGAGGGGTTCTCTCGCCAGACCATAGCCAAACAATGGCAAGAGGTTGAGCAACTGATGAACCAAAACTCACCGGCGGCGTATAAACTGGCAGTGATGGAAGCCGATAAGCTGGTGGACTATACTTTGAAAAGCTTAGGCCTGCCGGGCAAGGATTTCGGCGAACGAATTCGCGCGGGCAGTTACACCTATCCGGCCTTGCGTCAGGTCTGGCCGGCGCATATTGTTCGGAATCGGATCGCCCATGAGCCGCTGTATCAACTCGATGTCCGCACCGCGCGAACGGCCGTGACCACATTTAAACAAACTCTCAAGCTCCTGCGAGCGCTCTAAACCGTATGCGTCGTCTGATCATTATTGGCTGTCTACTGGCGTTACTCTGGCCGGTTTCTAGCTGGGCCGCGGTCAAGTACGATTTTGGGATCAAACAAAGTGACATTCGCTTAAGTGGTGGTCAGGTGCTGGTCGACAAAACAATGAATGTCATTGCCCGGATTCATAACTATGGCACCGAAGACGCCAAAGGTTATGCGACATTCTTGATGGGCGGTAACGTCATTGGCACCTCCCAAGAAATTTCTATTTTAACCGGCACCTATGATGATGCCTGGATTGAGTTTACCGTACCCAGCGGCGCGTTTAATATCCAAGTCCAAATTATTATGACCGGCGGTGTCAACGATCAGGTCTTGGACAATAACTACGAACAGACCGCCGTGATTACACCAGACATCGACACCGACCGTGACGGTATCGGCAACACCAGCGATCCTGACGATGACAATGACGACCTGTCGGATAACGACGAACAAGCCAAAGGCACTGACCCGCTGGTCGCCGACACTGATGGTGATGGACGCAAAGATGGCGCTGACCTCTTTCCGCTGGACCAGCAGAGGTGGCAGGAAGAGGCGCCCACAGTAGCCGTGATTACAGAAGTTCCGCCACCAACCGTGGCGCCACCGGCGCGATCAGCCCCGCCTGTGGCGGGGCCAGCGACGACAGATGCCGCTGCCACTAGTGAAGAGATCTCGGTCAGCGGTACGATTAAAACCCCAGCTGATCAGCTGGCAGATAATAGTCAGTGGTCGGCCGTGGCCATCACTGGCCGATCAATGTCCTGGGGGAAATACGCGTTTTCCACCGATCGACCGGTCGAGACGGCGAATCAGTTTCTCTACACCTGGGATTTTGGTGACGGCGGCCAATCAGTTGACCGCCTGCCCGCCCACCGATTCCGCCGACCCGGAACGTATCAGGTGCAAGTAGCCGTTGAAGATGCCGAGCGCAATGTCTGGCGGGGCCGAACCACCATGACCGTGCCGTGGTATCAGTGGCTCAATGGCGCGCTCGGCCTATTGCTAGGGCTAGTAATTGGCGGCGGCGCGCTCGTCGCCGCCCGGCTGCGGAATCGCTTCGTGCCTCAACCACCAATCGTCATCCCGGCGATCAAACCAGCCACCAAGCGACGAGTTGCCAAAACCGATTCAATTGAGTAGAATGCCCGCGCGTTGAGTTCGTAGCGGAGGGATCGCATACCCCGCCTTCGGCGGGGGAGCGTGGTCGAGCCTGTCCCGCCAGCGGCGGGATGCGCGAGCTGGAATATATGTATTTCGTTTATATTCTAAAAAGTTTGATAGATAATGGGTATTATATAGGATGTACCTCCGATCTTAATAATAGAATCAAAGACCATAATGCCGGTCGGACTAAATCATTAAAAGCTCGTCGGCCTCTTGAATTAGTATACGTTGAAGAATTTTCAGATGCAGCTGCGGCTTATCAGCGAGAGAAAACAATCAAACAGTATAAGGGCGGTGAAGCATTTAAAAAGCTTTTAATAAATCAAATGAGTTCGTAGCGGAGGGATCGCATAGTGGTCGAGTGCGCTCGCTTGGAAAGCGAGTAATCCGAAAGGGTTCGCGAGTTCGAATCTCGCTCCCTCCGCTGTGGACTTAATTTCCAACTTAAACTTTTTTAATCAACCCCACTTCGTATGTTTGAAGAACAAGAGCCACTTTCCGATCAACCGCCATTGGATAATCCCGACAGCTCACCCCTAGCCCCGGGACTGGTAGGCAAGATCGAGTCAACCCTTAGCCGTGCCGGCGTGCAGATAGCAGAGCTACCAGCCCAGACGTTGGTATTGGTGAGAACCGGCAATACCGAGTATAAGATTTTAGTAATGGATCCGGCCGCCGGCGAAATTATTATCGAAGGCGGCCAGCATTTTCCCGAGCCGACGCGAGCCCGGCTCAATGGCTCGACCTTTGGCGGGTCGGTCATCATGGGGGGTTGGATTCGCCAAGGTTCGCATTTAGAGATTCAACGCCTACCGGCCAGCGGTGAAAATGTCATGGTGGTTGGTGATGGCGACATTGTCAATCACCGGATCGTCACGACGTCGCCAGTTAAGCAGTTTGAAGTTAATAATGATCCGACAGAAATAGATCGCTTAACGGCTGCCACGACTGACGAGTCACAGTTCAATTAACGTCTTTGACTTTTATTTATGACGGTGGTAGGATGAAGTGTTACTGGGAGAACCAGCAACCATCGTCTGCATACTGCAGCGATGAACGAACCTTGAAAGGGGAGTTGTCAAATGACGACGAAACACGTTGTCGCCGACGATCTCTTAGGTCAAATCAGTCGAAAGGTTTGGGAGCTGCTCCGCCGAATTCTCGAGGGATCGGTTGATCCGGTCCGGACGATGGCCATCATGCAATTGGCCTTCGAAGGAGTGCCACAGCCACTTGGGAAAGGATCAAGCGAGTACCTGCTGGAGAGTCGTTGGTCTTGGGACAATTCTCACCAGGAATTTGCGACCATCGGTCTCGAAGAATGTGATTCAGATGTCCGATTTGAGGACATCCTCGACCCGACGGTGTCGGCAGAAAAGAAAGACAAATTGCTAGCCATGCTACGACGGATCTATGAAGCTCAAGTCCCAGCGCATGGCGGCCGCAAAATGCTTCGGCTCTATCGGGTGTGCAGGACCACATATTTCGGTTACAGCCCTGGTCATGGCCTGGATGGCCGGCTGGAACAAGATGCGGTGGATATCCATTTCATGTTGAGGCCACTGTTTGATTTCAATGACGACGGTCAGCTGGTTCCCTGCCAGATCGGCACATAAGATACGACCACGCACTCAATGAAAGCCCGCCTAGTAGCGTCAGCGAACGGCGGGCTTTTCTTTTTTGGCCCCTGTTAATTTATTAGCAGTTCGTCAGTTGGTTCAATTATTGTTTAAGAAATAAGTAACGGCGGAACAGCCGTTGTCGGATATTTTTAAAATATGCTATCATAAACAAACCTAAAACTTAAATTTTTCCTATGGAAAATGCCCCCAGTCAATCACCTCTCCTCACCCCGCCGGGCCCAAAGAACTATGCTGGCTGGATTTTAGTGGCCCTGGTTGTCATAATCGTGGCAATTTTTGCTTGGTGGTTAAGTCAGTCACCAGCCAAGCCGGATAACACGGTCAACGATCAACTAACTAGCCAGACGATGCCGGCCCCCGGCTTAACCGTTAACGGGGAGCAACCGGTCCAACCAGTCGTGACGAACGAAGCTGGTTTGCCGACCGACCCGACTCCGGCCAACAACGGCGCGGCCGTTGGCGAAGTCAAAAGCTTTACCATGACCTCTTTTTACGAACTGGTGGACGGTCAACCTAAACCCCAGTTTTCAGTCAGAGAAATTGCCGTGAAAAAAGGGGATAAGGTGCGGATCGTCGTGACTAACACCAAGGGCGGTCATGATTTCAATCTTGATGAATTCAACGTTCACGTCGTCACGCCGCTGAATCAGGAAGTGGTGGTGGAGTTTACCGCTGACCAAGTAGGTGATTTCGTCTATTACTGCAACACGCCCGGCCACCGAGCGTTAGGCCACTGGGGCACGCTGAAAGTGACGGAATAATTTAGTCAGAATCTTGCCCCCGCTCCACCCCGGCACCGACCGGGGTGGTTGCTCTTTAGGGGGTGGTGCGCTAAGCTAGTGATGATTTATATGTCGGCTCCGACTGAAGAAATTAAAGCCAAAATTGACGTCGTGGATCTAGTGGGTGAGTACGTTAAGCTAACCCCCGGCGGGGCGAACTGGAAGGGCCGCTGTCCGTTCCATGCCGAGAAAACCCCGTCGTTCATGGTCTCGCGCGACAAGCAAATCTGGCACTGCTTTGGCTGTAGCGAAGGTGGTGATATTTTTACATTTATCCAAAAAATCGAAGGGCTGGACTTCCCTGACGCTTTGCGCCTGTTGGCTAACCGCGCCGGCGTGGCGATCAAGCAAGAAGACCCATCGATTGCCAGCCAACGCACCCGGCTCTTGAACCTCAACAACCTAGCAGCGCAATATTTTCATCGGGTGTTGCGTGATTCACAGCTGGCCCGAGGGGCGCGCGAGTATCTCGTCAAACGGGGCGTGGATGACCTGACCGTCGATAATTGGCAACTCGGCTACGCGCCGGACTCGTGGGACACGACCAGTAAATTTCTGGCGAGCAAAGGTTATAGCGAGCACGAGATTTTTTTGGCTGGCTTGTCCATTCGGCGAGAAAAGGCCAGCGGGTTCTATGACCGCTTCCGGAATCGACTGGTGTTTCCCATTCGCGACGTTCACGGTCACGTTATTGCTTTTTCTTGTCGCGCCCTGGATCCAGAATCAACCGAAGCCAAGTACATTAACACGTCGCAGACGCCATTATTTAACAAAGGGCAAGTGCTGTTTGGCCTCGACCAAGCCAAGACCGCCAGCCGGGAGAGCAAATACGTCGTGGTGGTCGAGGGCAATCTCGATGTCATTACCTCCCACCAGTTCGGGGTGACACCCGTGGTGGCGACGTGCGGCACGGCGTTGACGGAAGAACATGTCAACTTGATCAAACGCTATGCGCCGACTGTCATCTTGTCGTTTGATCAAGATGCCGCCGGTCAAAAAGCGGCCGAACGAGGCGTCGCCATTGCCCTGCGCGGCGGCCTGGCCGTGAAGCTGTTAACCATGCCCAGCGGCGAAGACCCCGACAGCTTCATTCGGAAAAATTCCGCCGCGGCCTGGCGGGAGCGGATCGCCGCCGCGGTCGGCGTGATGGATTATTATTGGCAAACCGTAGTCGCGCCAGCTGATCGACATGACCCCGAACAGAAAAAACAGATTGTCGGCAAGTTGTTACCGATCATTCGAGATATTGCCAGTGCCGTGGAACAAAACCACTGGCTCCAGCAGCTCGCCGACGCTTTAAACATTCCCGAAGCGATTTTAAGAGAAACTCTCCAGCGGTTACCGAAAGC
>CAYINJ010000008.1:0-21237 GCA_964364745.1 uncultured Gammaproteobacteria bacterium | reverse complement strand
TAATCCTCCATCGCCGGATATAACACCTCTTCGACCACCCGATTGAGGCGATGAATCTCGTCGATGAATAACACGTCACCTTCACTTAAGTTGGTCAAAATGGCCGCCAGGTCTCCCGACCGCTCGATCGCCGGTCCGGAAGTGACTCGGATATTGACCCCCATTTCTTTGGCGATAATGTGGGCTAGGGTCGTCTTGCCTAACCCCGGTGGACCATAGAGCAAGACGTGTTCGATCGGTTCTTTTCTTTGTTTGGCCGCCGCCATGAAGATGTTGAGGTTGGCCTTAACCTTGTCTTGGCCAATATAATCCACCAGCCGTTGCGGGCGTAAACCAGCATCCAGCGACTGGTCGTCGGGCAAAGCGGTCGGGTCCATCAGTCGGTCGGCGGTGAGGTTTGATTCGGCCATACAGGGATAGTATAGCAGGAAGGGGAAAAGAGAGTATAGAGGGCGACAAATAACGTCATTGCGAGGAGGGCTGACGCTTTGGTCGGCCCGACGCGGCAATCCCAGGTTGAGCACAGCGACTGGGCGGTGAGATATGCGCTGGGATTGCTTCCCCAGCCGCAGAGCCCTGCAGCTGGGTCGCAATGACGTAAAAAAGAACACCCCGCCGGTGAGGGCAGGGCTAATGAGCACGCGCTCATTCGTCCGCTATGAGACACCTATGAGCTCGCCCATTAAATGTGTTGCTCTGGCGAAACAGGGTCTGGGGGCACGTACCACATCATCCATTGAGGATACTGCTTTTCTCGCCCCCATTCATTGTGCGGTGCTGGCGAGACAATCATCCATTCGCTCACTATGAGCAGTGTTTGGCTCGTCTCGTCAGCTCGTGATTGAAACCAGCGGCACCAAAACTCTCAACCATTACTGGTTAGCACAAAGTTCGCCGCTGGTAAGTGGCTTGGTGATTATTAGCGGTTTCGCCTGACTCTTGAGTCAGACACAGCCAGCCTCAATCACCAGTACCTGTTTGAAAGAGCAAAGGCGAGACAGGCCTCCGGACGCCCAGCTAAGCGGGGCAACAACGCACTCGTCTCGCCGTTTAGTGAAAAGAGCTGACGGTAGCCACACCCAAATTCGTCACGAATGACACATGGCTGATCGACGACCGCCAAAATGACGGGGAGACAGATGAGCTGTCGACTCCACTGAAGTCAATCCCACTTTCGACTCCCCTTTTGCAGATCACCCTGCTAGGTGAGCTTCAAAAGAGGGGCGAGACAATCCCCTCGACGTCCCGGGGGACACTAGCTTGATCGTCTCGCCAGGTGGCTTTAATGACCGGCGGTACAAGGGCCTCCAACCATCGCTGGTTAATCAAGGTCTCGCCGCTGGTATTATGAAAGAGCGCTATCCGGCGCTAAGAAAATGATCAACCGACAACTCCGTTCTCGTCCCAAGATTGTCCTTGGGGCATCAAATTCTTCGTCGGTTGATACTGATAGACCCAAGTCCGAGGCGGCTAGCCGGTCGATCGACTGTTGTCAGTCAGTTTTTGCGTCAACCACCTCAAATGTTGGCGATACTACGCGGCCGCGGTGTCGCTTACTTTGGTCTTGGCTTGGGCGGCGCGGTCCAGTCGCGTCCATGCGCGCCACAGCCACTTAGCGAACTGCGTGCCCGTCCGCCACATCCCCATCTTGTGGATGTGGATGTCGGTGTACTTGAGCGTCCCGGTCACGGTTACCGGCTCACCGGCCGTTTGGAAGGTGTACTGGTTGCCGTTTTTCTCAAACGTCCCCGGCCGCAGCTCGTAGCTCACACCGTCTTTGGTGACCAGCAGCGGATACGGATGACGCCCACGCGCCCGGACTTTGTTTTCCCGCAACTTCTGGCCCCAGACGGAACCGGGGCGGCGGTTGAACTGATCCATCAGCAGGTAGAACGCCTGACGCGCCCCCCCGCTCCAGTTGGCCACGGCACCGACGCGGCGACGGACAAACTTCCCGTCGGGCTGCACGTGCATGCCGCAATAGGCGACCAGCTTGGCCGCGGTGGCAAACCGCCCAGCCGAGCAGCCGATGGCCGCGATCAGCCGCGCGGCAATCCGCGGGCCACATCCCTCGATCGGCTCGAACAGCGTGGTGTAAACGTCCATGTCGGCCAATACCCGTTCGAGCTCCGCCGACCGCCTCTTCTCTTCCTTGATCAGCGCCTGAACTCCGGGGTCGGCGGCTTTGATCCGGGCGAAGTGTTTTTCGATCGCTCCTTCGGGATATTTCCCCTCCGGATCACAGAAGATCATGCCGATGGCCAGCTGGTACAGGCGCTGCTCGGCGGCGATGCGCGCGGCCATAATCTCATCGGTCTGCTGCCAGCTCACCTGGAGCCGGATCAGCTCCGCTTCGCGCGGGCCGACGGACTGGAAGGCCTCGGGCGCCTGACGGAAATGAGCGGCCAACAGTGCCGCATCCTCATCCCGATCGGTATCCTTGCGTCCTGCGTCCCCGCGAAGTTGCTTCAACTTCGACGGCGGCAGACGATAGATGCCGCCCGCACCGAGCTCGCTTGAGCGCCGGGCCAAGGCATAGGCCAGGTAATCACCCGATCCACCAAGCACCATCGCCACCCGGTCACCGGGCTGAAGGCCCTCGAATTCGGTCGGCACTCTCGTAGCCACGAACCAGACCTTGTCGATCTGACAGGTCTGGCCGACGGGGAAGTCCGCGGGTTTCTCGTCGACCTTCATCCTCCGCCAATCGACCTGGTGGGCACGGAACTGGGTCAGGTCGTCGTCGGCCACTACCTTGCGCCGCTTGGTCGGGAACCGGCCGAGAACGAAATCCAGCTCGGCGGTCTCGTCCTCAAGATCATAGGTGACGCTCACCTCGCCGCTATCAGCGTCGATGATCACCACCTGGGTCGGCCGGGCTTCGCCGGCCGCCGTCTGCTTCACTCGATGTCTGATGCCAATGATTCGCCCCATTAGTTTTTCTCCTTTGAGGTGTGGGGTGAATGGGTTTCGACCCGCTTGCCCCGCCGATGGCGGGGTGAAACAGGCCACTTTGCCCCCGGCTACGCCGTGGGGTACACGATCATACTTTCAAAGAACTTCCGGGAAGGGCATCTCCTTTCCCAACTCTATATCAAATAGAGCTAATTCATGATCCGCCTTTCCCGGAAAAATGTCTGGCGAAGTACGGCCGCTCCCAACTCACTTAAGAGTTACAGCATCTGTCACTTCGCCAAAAAGGACTGGCGGTTGTTAGTTCTGGTCTCGATCGTTATGATCAGAGCGCTGTTCAACAACCACCAAAAGGTCGGGGGCATTTTTTCTATCATCTGGCACACCCCAGATACCAAAACCATCGCCCCCTTCTTTTGGCCACGGCATGACCACGAGAAGAGGGGCGAGACAACACGAGAATCGCCCTGGCGGGCACTATCTACATCGTCTCGCCATCAGTGATAAGGACTTGGTGGCCACTACCGCTGTCACTTTCGGTGAAATACTGCGAAGTTCGGCCACCAAACAGGGACCTACGAGAGACATTCCAAATCTCGATTCTTTCGAATCAACGTACGCATCGTCTCTCGCCCAGCAAAAGGATTGGCGAAGCAGTTCTTGATTCATCCCACCGCCAGAGGCGGGGGGATTATGATCGGTCGCTTCGCCAAAAAGAGCGGGGGCACACAAACCATCAACCCCGAGGGGCTAACCTGGCTATCGCCCCCATTAACCAGTCAAAGAGCCGGAGTCGTTAGTGACGTGCTCGCTCCGAAGAGCACACTGACAGTCAACAACCCCATTTTCAAATCAATTAGCCAATCCGGCACGAGGTTCCTCGTCAAAGACATGTGGGCTCTCGCCAAATCGGCCAAACCATGGTCAGTTTGCTACTATATCAGATAGCGATGAATTGTCAAGAGAGTGACTGCCTAATCCCTGTTTGTCGCTCTCCGCCTGTCATTGCGAGCGCAGCGAAGCAACCCAGGACGAGCACATTGACCATGCCATTCCTCTCCCTCCCCGCCTGTCATCCCGAGTCCCGCTTGGCGGGAGGAGGGATCTACGTGGGAATGGTTTGAAGAGGAACAAACAGGATCTTCGTGGGTAGTCACTCAGATCCCTCTCCGCCCAGGGCGGATCGGGATGACAGACAAGAGAAGAGGGCCGTCGTCATAGAGAAGAGGGCGGCCGCCATAGAGTCGGCAGGGGGCGTAATTAGCTGGGATTGCCTGCCTGCCGAAGGCATGGCAGGTAGGCCGCGTTGCCCCGCTAAGCGGGGCTCCTCGCAATGACAGAAAAAGAAAGACCCGGCGAGTGATCGTCGGGCTGGTGATTGGGCAGTTGCTGGGTCGCTCTACGGAGAACGCGGTGTCCTTCGTCCAATTCACTGACGATTGAGCATGTAGATAGTCGCTCTTCTAAAGAGCACGGACGGCCTCGCTCAATTCATTCGTGATCGGGCAGTGTTGTGGTCGTTCAGTGAAGAACAACGGGGAGTCGCCCAATCAGCCGCTGGGTCGGGCACTTGGAACAGCGCTCTACTTCAGAGCACATTGGTTCTCGCCCGACCTTGGTCCTGACCAGCTCGGACATCTGCTTCTTCGTCTCACCTGGCGACAAGTGACTACTCGTCCGAGCAATTTAATAGGCGGGTTGACAAAACCCCTTTCGCCGATCCACTAAGATCAGCAGGGTGACCCTCGTCGCGCCGCCTACACCTTACTATTGGCCGCTTTAAACCACGGCAAACCATCCACCATTTCGACGGTGAAGTCCTGGAACAAATTCGGGAAACGCTTGACGACGATCTCGGCCACTTTACCGAAGACCAAGCGAATTTCTTCTTCGGCTTCCGGCGCGGTCCGCATTTCAATCACCCAACGCAATGAGCGGATGTTGGCCGACCAGCCGATGGCCGTGGCCAGACCAATCGGCGCGGCGCGGCGCATGGCCGAGGTAATGGTTTTTTTGACATGGAAGTTTGTCCCTTCTTTATCTAAACCATAGTGCTGGGCCAGTTCAATTTGAAACTGTTCCAGCGTCTTAAAGACATTGGCCATCTTTTCGGCTACTACCGGATCATTGCGGAAGTCGGAGGGCAACCACTGGCCGAGGTCTTCGAGTCGGACATAGCGCAAACTTTCCTGCGACATGGCCGTCCCTTGCCGGTGGCGGACCAACTCATGGGTGAAGACGCGGGAGACGTTGGCAAAGATAAAGTTGACGACGCCGTGCTCGATCACCGAGCCGTGCTTGGTATTCAAAATATTGCCCAGGTACTTGTCGCTGCCTTCGCGGACTTTGGTTACATTGGGGTTTAAGCCCGGCTTGAAACTGCGGTAGCACATCCGCCCCATGACTTCGGTTAATTTTTCGATGTCGCTCGGCGCATTCGTATCCCATTCCGGCACGCCTAAAAAGTTGAGGTATTCACTCAATCCCTCCGAGATTAGTTTGGTCTCGCCGATTAGGAAGACGCGGGGTTCGACGCGGTGCATAGAGTCAGGTGGATGAGAAAATAATTGTCCCCTCGGCCAGTATCTTACTCTCCTGGGCCAAGAATCGCCACCCCACATAATTGACAAACCGCCACAAACTTCGCCTGGTCTGTGGATAGGTTGGTGACAACCAAAAATTGCCAATAAAAGGTGATAAAAACAGCCCCGCGCCTATTTGGGCGCGGGGTAGCTGGTGACTCTTGGTCGGGGGGTTACGACCCCTGGCTGGCAGCGACTGGGGGCGGACTATCTTCGTCGGTACCAGTCATTGCCAACGCGGCCAATTCGGTCTCGATCTCGGCCAACCTGGCTTGGGCTTGATCGGCCTGTTGCCGGCCAGAGGACTGCCGATCAGTCAACGTTCCTTGAATCTCCCGCAGTTCCTGCTGCCGCCTCTGGATGACATGCCTGATCACATCGTTTACGACCGGCGGGATCTGCAACTGACGGCAGATGGCCAGGTACGTCAGCGGGCGGAACAAATCGGTGCTGAACCAGTCGGCCACGGCCGCGTTACCGATGATGATGGTGATGGTGCTATCGGCCAGACCGATACTAAAGGACAGAAGCAGGGCCTCGGCCACGGTCGGCTGATGTTCGCGGCCACCGGCGAACAGGGCCCAACGGAGCTGGGCCAAGGGTAGCGCCCAGGGCACTGGCTGGACTTGGAATTCGTGGGCGTCGGCGCGGCCAACCACATACTCGTTGACTGGCAACACCACCTGCCCGGCTGCCAACTGCCAATCAAGCGACGCGCCGGTGATCCGCCCGACCATGAAGTGCTCGATCGTGGTGACGTGGCTGGGCGGCGGCATGAAATCACGCCGAGCGGTCGATGGCTGTCGCAAGTATTCGATCAGGGGGCCGTCGCCGACCACTTCGGTGGTGACGACCATCATCAGCTGACCGACCTGATCAGCCAGCACCCGGCCAAACGCCTGATAGCACCCGACATCATGGTCGGCGTCGCCGAACAGCAACGCGACATCGAGATAGCGGTCACCGGTGCTGTGACCGGCTTGCAGGGCCGCGGTGATAGCGGCTTGATTGGCAGCACCGGCTTCTGCGTTGGCCTGCTGCACTTCAGCCAGGGTGGCGGCTTCCCGTCGGAGGCGAGCACGGTCTTGCCGCAAAGCGGCTAAATCCTGGGGCATGGGTTGACTCCTTCCTCGCTGATGAGGTGACAAATGCTTCGTTAGGAAAGGACTACCGCCACCGTATCACGGGGGATTGAAAAGTCAAGGGAAACAAAAAAACTCTGTCTAGCGGACAAAGTATTTTGGTGGGCTAGGTGGGACTTCCTCACGTCGCCCCGCAGCGGGGCTCCTCAGGACAGGCTTCTCGTCCCCGTTTTTACCCAATTCACGAACGTAACAAAAAACACTGCCTGGCGACAGTATTCTTTAATGGGCTAGGTGGGACTCGAACCCACACGGGCGTTGAAGCCCTCGACATTTTAAGTGTCGTGCGTATACCAATTTCGCCACTAGCCCGGACGCTTTTCCCTATTTAACCCTCGATGAGTCAACTGTAAACTATGACAATTAGGACATAAGATTCTTAGATTCTCTGCCCGATTATCATAACGATCCCCATTTATGTGATCCAATTCCACTGGTATCCGTCCATCAGTGGCTTGCTTGGCCCAGCCACATTGTTCACAGCGTGGTGTCTTTATGCCCGCGGCAAATAAACGCTTTTTTAACTTATAACTTTGCCAGGTACTATTACGACGAAGGATATCTGCTAACGCTACCCGTGGCTTCGCAACACCACGCAACCCTTTATTCCAGGCCTGCCCAGAAAAGTGCTTCGTGGAAAGATGCTGTTCTCGGATCACTCTCTTTACTTGCTCATAATTACCACCAGCATCTCTCAGCCCTAACTTCGCGATGGTTTGCCGAATACTCTTAGAGAGAGCTACTGCATTTTTCAATTTTTCATCAGTCCAAGTCCGTTTACGCATATACCAACATCATAGCATAACAGCAAACGCTTTAAAACAGTAGACCCCGCAAGGCGGGGCAACTATTATTTCGTTGATTCTCCAATTAGCTATTGAAAGCGGTAGACCGGGCTCGAACCGGCGACCTCTTCCTTGGCAAGGAAGCGTTCTACCAACTGAACTACTACCGCTTTCAATAGCTAAATTACTATCCACTGATTATCAAGTCGGCTATAATAGGCGTACGCAGTATAGTCACGATTTATGCGTTTGTCAACCATTTATCAGTTAGGTCAGCAACCACTGACGTGGGTGGTCGGTAGTTTAATTTTAGTCGGGGCCAGTTTGGGCTTACTGGTCACGATTAAATATCTCACCCTCGGCTATAACGCGCTGGACTTAAGCATTTTCGCGGCGACCTTGGAGCAAACCATTCGCGGTCATTGGCTGGGATCAACCATTCATCCGCCATCGTACTGGGGCGATCACGCCTCGCCGTTTTTACTGCTCTTAGCCCCGCTGTGGTGGCTGTGGTCGTCGCCCTTACTGTTGCTTTGGCTGCAGGTGCTGGCTTTGGTGGCCGCGGCAGTACCGCTGTACTTGATCGCGCGCCGCACCATCCGATCGCCGTGGTGGGCGGTCGTTGCTCCGCTGGGTTATTTATTTAACCCGCTCCTGTGGCGGGCCGCCATGTATGAGTTTCACCTCCTTGCCTTCGCGCCGCTGCTGGTGTTTGGTGCGTGGTACCTGTATTTTTTCGTCCCCAAAAAGTTGGCGCGAGTAATTTGGTTCGGCGTGGCGATTGCCGCCATCTTGTCACTGCGCGAAGACACGGCCTTCATGGTCGCCGGCTTAGCCGTAGTCATCGGCTGGCATGAATACCGATCTGGTCATCTCTGGGCCACTTGGCGCTGGTGGCTCCTCCCCGCCATAGCCGCCGTGGTTTGGTTTGGTCTAGCGCAATGGATCATCGGCCACTTCGCTCCCGACGGCAGTTATAAATTTTTGGCGTATTATGGCTGGTTGGGGTCGTCATGGTCAGCCGTGTTGTCTAGAGTGATCCTGCACCCACTGCGGGTGATTGGCCACCTGATCTTTAATGTTGATCACTGGCAATTAATTGTCGGGCTGCTGTTACCGGCTGGTTTCCTAGCCCTGCTGCGACCGCGCGCGTTATGGATCGGGACGGGATCATTGGCGGCGCTGTTGCTGGCCGGCAGCGACTCTTTAGTTGCGCTAACTACTCATTATCATTTACCACTGACGATCGCCTTAACCCTAGCGCTGGTGGAGTCACTAGCCGCGCTGGAGCGGTCGGACTGGCGATTCCCTAAATGGTTTACGGCCTGGGTCCCGGCGAAGTTCATCCCGCGGTGGTGGCCGATCGCCATTGTTGCGCTAGCAACATTGTTGGCCTGGTGGCCGTTGGGCGTCTGGCCGGCCAGTGTTACCTCTCTGGCCACCGGCCGCGTCTATCGTCAGGCGCTAGTCGATCAGCTACCGGTCGCGGTCGTGGCCGCGACTACCACCCCATTGCCTTGGCTAGCGACCCAACCAACCGTCCTGTTGGCTGATTATCTGTTTATCGGTCAGCAACAATTATCCCAGCAGCCATACGTCGCCCCCGGCCCGATCGAGCTCTTGGCCCTAGACGCTCGCGACACGCTGTTGTGGCCCTGGCGGTTTGCGGACCGGACCTTCTCCGCGTCGGCCTACCCCACCGCCCATGCTCGACTGCGGCAATTACTCCAGACCGAACAACTCAACGTCGTCGCCGTGACCGACACCCTCTTGCTTTACCGCCGTAACGCCGCGTCGCAATTTGTTCCTTATGTTCTCACCGCCACTCCGGCGACTAATTATTTTGGCTGTGAGCCCCGGCGGGGTGGGGCCGCTCCGACGGACTTCAGCTGCACGGTCCAATTCCGCCAAGCGAAAGCCAACACCTTCTTGCGGTACGAGCGCTGGGATCACAGCCAACTTCTTTCAGCGCGACTGCTGCCGTTAGCTTACGGGCTGTATCGCAGTGATGAGCTTAAACCCACCGACCGCCTGACCACCACTTACCGGCTGGCGGATGAGGATGATCCGGTGGACCAAGTATGTATCAGTTTAGTAGCGGCCAATGGTTTTGCCACTTATGATCGGCTAGATCGGATCGTTCCTCAACCGACATCCGTCGAAGTGTTAACTTCCTCTTGCTGGCCCATCAAACCATCGGCTTGACAAAAATAACGGCTGGCGGTAAACTAGCGAATCATTAATTTGCTGCCACAGTTATATGAACAAACTCTTCCTCACGAGCTTACTACTCTTGATCGGCCTGGGAATCGCCACGATTGGCGCGCAGGCCTTCGGCGGCGAGATCACCAATCAACCGGTGCGCTCGCTTAGTTTCTGGCGGAGTGAACAATTCCATGGCAACAGCTGGTTGACCGATTTGGCTTCTAAGCCGATCGTGGTTGCGCCGGTCGTGACGGCCACGACCATTCAACAGTGTCGCTACTGGGACTTGTACGAAAAACAATTTACTATCTACTCACACGGTTCAGGGCCAGCCCATCTCCTGACTTTTCACTCGGGCCGCTATGTCGGCTGCACTCTCTTCCTGACCGGTGTTACGCCGGAGACGCGCCTGGCCAGTTGCCAAGCCACCTGTTCGACGATTGGCTGTAGCGCGATCGATTGTCAGCAAACCACGTCGCTCGACGGCTACTGGTCGGCTCAATAGTTCGCCTCGGCTATTTTAATCAAAAACACCACCGCTTCATCATCTTCATAGGTCAGTGTCAGCGCCGGGTCTTGTCGCGCGGCGGCCAACATCGCTGGGTGGTCGTTTTTTTTAATCACCACGGTATTAGCGCCGAACTGACTGGCGGCCACGGCGACGTCCGCCCGCCGACCCATCGTGACGTCTTCGTAGAGCCGATATTTTTCTGCTGACTGTAAATAGAGAAAAGTTGGATCAAGGCCGGCAATATAGCGATTGTGGTCGTTGTGATACCAC
This sequence comes from uncultured Gammaproteobacteria bacterium, assembly GCA_964364745.1. Classification (GTDB taxonomy): domain Bacteria; phylum Patescibacteriota; class Patescibacteriia; order JACRDY01; family JACRDY01; genus CAYINJ01. Next base: position 10,829 of record CAYINJ010000008.1, on the reverse strand, counting down.
AGCGCCGGGAATTCGTCCCAGTCGCTGTGTAACACGGTACTGCCCGGCGGCGTGTTAGCCGCGATCCAGCGACTGGCGCCGGCTAATTCGGTAATCGGGTGGTAATGACGATGGAACCAAGCCGACAGTTTCAACCAATCCCGCCCGACGATGACGCTAGCCATGTTTAGCCAGACGACCATGATCAACAGTGTGCCAGCCAGTTGCCACCAGGGCAGGTCCAGGGCGCACCGATACCACCGCCGCCAGGGCGCGGCCGTCAGATAGGGCAATAAAACCAGTCCGACGAACGTCCAGGCAAACGGCAGATAATACTCGACGTAGCGCTGCGCGCGCAAGGTGATGGCCGCGCCGAAGACGGTCAGGGCCAGCGCCTGCCAGACCACCACTGGCTGTCGCCGTGCGGTGACGAACAGTGTGGCCAACGCGACGACTAACCCAATCGTCACTAACACGGTGCCGATAAACAGATTGCTAAAGCCATACGGAAACCACTCCATGCCCACGCGAATACTGTCTTGATAATTAACGATGCCGATCTGAACAACTTGCTGCCAATAAAATTGCAGGTTGCGGGGGAAGTACGGATTGATCACTAACCCAACAGCGACGCCGCCGACTAACCCGAATCCGACCGGCCATTGCGCCAGTAGCTCACGCCAACCAGCGCGCCATTGCCGCTCGACCAGTCCGCGATGAACCGCCGTCACGCCAATAGCGACCAGTGCGATGACGACGCCCATTAGCCAGCCACCATAACTATAGATGTACAGCGCTATCAGCGCCGCCAAGACGAGCGGCCGCCGCCGCGCGGCGGCCGCCCAAATCAAAAACACCAAGATTAACGATAGCGCTCCGGCCTTCGCCAAGTTGAGACGAAAGATCAGTGGCTCGGCGACGGCCAACGCGCTAACCACCCAGACCGCCGCTGACGTGGTCGACACCCGCGGGCGAATCGCTTGACCCAACCACCACCACCAGACCACAAAAAATAGTAGGCCGAGCCCAACGGTCAATCCGATCGAACCCAACAGCGGACCGGCCACCCGCACCGCAACGGCTAAGAGCTCGTGATACAACCAGTGCTGGTCGATGAAGGCCGTCGCCAGTGTCGTCTGATCCAGCCAAGGGAAATCCAGCACCGGCGCGCCAGATTGCGTGATGATGAGTTGCGCCATTTTGACATGATAAAACGAATCCGGATCCAACCAACCCGGCACGGCCTGGAGATACCCAAACAGCGCGATGATAACCACCGCGATACCGACGAAGGCAAGAGAGCGAGATAAGATCACGCGCATACCTCGGCTATCATATCACGCTCAAACCAAAAACGCCCCGCAGCGGCAGGACTGTTCTCCCCAAGCATGGGTAGGAGAACGCGCCGCTTGAGTGGGGCGTTGTTGATTAATGAACAATTATTTTTTGCCGGCGGCTAATTGCTCCTTAAAAAAGTCCACCCACGGGTTGGGGCCCGGATCAACTTTGTTTAATCTGGCGGCGTAAAAACTGACATAACTACCAAAGACCAACAGCTCGGCGGCTTGGCCCAGTTTGGTCGGAGCCGTCAGCTGATGTTCAATGAAATGGAGGCCGTTGTTTTCTACCACTTCCTTCGTAATCTCGATGCGGCGCTGGTTGGTCGGGTGGTAGAGTTTGGATTGGATAAAGACAAACTGCAACGCCCGGCGGCCTTTTTTTGGATAGGCCAGCCCCTCGAGTAGGTGGTGGTTTAACTCCGGGATGGGAAAAGCAACCGCGAAGTTTTTGGCGCTTTCGTGGAGTTGGTTGACGAAGGCGTGGATTGAGCCGGTCAGGAAATCCGCCGCCGCCAGGACCGGCATGGTGTCGTGGAGTTTTTCCGCCAACTTCTTGGCGGCGTTAGTGGCCGCTGGCACGCTCGGTTGCCACAGCCGGTTGGTAGCGGTCATGACGCGGAGCGCTTGGCCCACTTCACCGTCCGAGACGGCGACGATGCCGAGCCGCTTAAGGATGCCGAGTAAGCCATAGCCCAGATAGCCACTGGCCATCCGGGGCTGGCCGGACGGGTTATAGGTCGGGACAAAGCGATAGCCGGGAACGGTCTGGGCGTCAATCATCGCGCCGAGTGGTCCGCCGCTGGCAATCACCACGACTTTGGCGCCGCGGCGGCGAGCCATGGCGGTAGCGGCCAACACTTCTTCCGTCGTGCCCGAATAACTAATGCCAACAAAGAGGGTATTTTTGTTAACGCTACCGGGAACGGCATAGCCATTCATCACCGTGTAGGGCAATTTCAATTTATCCCAAAATAAAAACTGGATCGCATGCGCTCCCAGTCCGGAGCCGCCCATCCCGCAAATGACCACGTTGGTCACGGTCCGGTAGCTGGCCGGCAGAGTAATCCGCTGACCTTCCGTCCAGGCCTGCTGGCCCTGTTTGGCTAACAAGGCGATCGAGCGGTGGACACCGGAACGATCGAGCGCGAGGGTGGTGGATTTGTCGAGCGGGTTCATAATAATTTTGTTTTTCGTGTCGCTTTGCAGTGTAGAGAATTACCGGGCGTTTGGCAAGGGCCAGGCACCAGGTGCCTTCCCTTGTTTGTCATTGCGAGGATAGCCTGTCCTGAGTGAAGCGAAGGAAAGCAACCCAGGGTAATAATCCAGAGCCAAGAAGATTAATTATCCTGGATTGAGACATCAAACTTCGTAGATAGATACAACCACTTCATCAGGCCAAGCCCTGGGTTGCTTCGGCGACAAAGAAGTACCGCCGATAGCGTAGCAACCAGCGCTCCTGTTGTGGCGGACCGCTGACGGGAGGAAGATCTTTCGGCAGTACCCGCTCACTGTTCGCGATGATCTGCTGGCTTTCTACGGTGCGAGCCTGCCTTTCCGCCCAGGCCTCGATTGTTGGGTAGGAGTTTTCTGCTTGCTGCATATTCAGCGGATCAAGGTCAGACGGAACAGCTAGGTGAGAAAATTTTTTTCGCAGTTTGCTGATCTCCAACTGCAAAGCTTCTTTCCATCCTTGGGTGGCCGCGGCTCGATTTTTTTTGATCTGACGTCTGATCAGCTCGGCCTGGGCTTGGGCTGATACTGTCGAACATGGCATCAGCTCCAGTTCGGCCATCAATGACTCGTTTTCGAACTCTAACTCCGCTGCTCGTTTAGCTCCTTGACGACCTCTTTTGCCCAAGCGTAGAATGGTGTCTTTCGTGGATAGTGCCGTGGCGCGAACCAACCGCCGGTATTCGGCGTCAGTTTCCGGGAGGAGAAATGTTGGTGGCATCTTGGCCACTCCTTTCGTGGTGGTGCCAGCCCATTGGGCGGGCGGTGTAAGGAACGCCGGTTGATCCTCGTTGACTCGCCATTGGCGGATCACTAGAATCCCCAGTCAGAATACTCCACTTTGGCAGATTATTATTTTCCTGTCAACCGGGTGAGCTAACTAGTCGTCCGGCCTACCCAGCCGAGCACCGCAATGCTAAACTATAGACGCTTCCATTATCTACTCCCTCCTATGTCTGGACATAGTAAATGGGCCACGACCAAACGCGCCAAGGCCGTCACTGATGCCAAGCGGGCCAGTGTTTTTACCAAGCTGACCAAGGCCGTGGCGCTCGCTGCCCGCGACGGAGCTGACCCGACGCATAATTTCAAGCTCCGCCTGGCCGTCGACCAGGCCCGCGGTGCCAGTGTGCCAAAAGATAACATCGAGCGAGCAATCAAACGCGGCAGTGGCGCGGATACCGCTGGGGCAGCACTGGAGGAATTAACCTACGAATGTTTCGGCCCGCACGGCAGTGCCTTCATCGTCGAAGTGGTGACCGACAACCGCAACCGCGCCGCCGCCGACATCAAACATATTTTCTCCGCGGTGGGTGGCAGTTTGGGCGCGACCAACAGCGGGCTGTGGATGTTCGACCGCGTCGGCGGCATCAAGGCCGTCGCGCCCAGTGGTCAAAGTCAAGAAGTAATCGAACTGGCCGCCATCGACGCCGGGGCGGCCGACATCCAGTGGCTCGACGACCATACTCTCTGGATCACCACGCCGCCGACCGATCTGCCGACGGTGAAAACCCGACTCGAGCAACTTAACTTTACCATTACCGACAGTGAAGCCGGCTACCACGCCAAAGAAACCCTACCGGTAACTGACACCATGCGGCCGGCGTTAGAAAAACTCTATGACGCGCTGGATGACGCCGAAGATGTCCAGAACTTTTGGAGCAATATGGCTGTATAATTATGCGTATTTTAGGAATTGATCCGGGCTACGCCACCACTGGCTGGGGCGTGATTGACGCAGCTGGCAACCAGTTGACCGCGGTGGCCTATGGTGCGATTACCACGCCGGCCGACCAGCCATTTGCCGAACGTTTAGCGGCAGTCGAGTCGGCGTTGATGGCGATTTTGGCGACGCATCAGCCGGCAGTGTTGGCGATTGAAGAATTATTTTTCGCCCAAAACACCACCACCGCTCTTAACGTCGCTCACGCCCGTGGCGTGATCTTATTGGTCGCGGCCAAACATGGCTTACCTATTCGCGAATACAAGCCGACCCAGGTCAAGCAGGCGATCACTGGCTACGGCCACGCTGGTAAGCAGCAAATGCAGCGGATGATCCAGACCATTCTCCAGCTGCCGACCATTCCGAAACCTGATGACGTGGCTGACGCGCTGGCCGTAGCCATTGCTGGCATCCAACCACCACCAGTCCATTGACAAGCATCGTCAATGGTGCTATTATTTCGGTACTTAATTGAAAACCGGGCGGTCACCGCCCTTTTTTCTTTAAGACAGCGGTTAATTCATAAGCAATGAACTCTATGTTTACTCCAGATGAAGGCACGATGCCTGCCGCCCCCGCGACGGATGAAGTGACCACTGAAGAAGTGACGACCGATGAGGTGTCTGCTCCGAGCGAAGAAGTGTCCGCTCCGGCCGAAGCCGACGAAGCGGCCGCTGTCTAACTGCCGGCGATCGGCACCCTAACCGCCCCGCCCCGCTTAGCGGGGCGGGGCGGTTTTGTCTTGCCTTGACACGGTAAATCTGCTATTCTACCGGTATGAAAAGTCACTTTGATTTTTCATGCTCTATTCATAATTGTGCCTTATGTTCCTCCCGGACGAAGACATGATGACGTCAGACGAATCCCCGGACGATGCAGCGGCCGCGGACGAAGAATCCCCGGACGATGATGACCTGGATACGGATGACGACTCCATGGACGACGACAGTGACACCATGGCTTAAGTTTCGGATTTTCTAAAGACCGCGCTGAACGACAGGGCGGTCTTTTCTTTTGGCTGATTTGGCAGTATAATCCAGCATGTTATGAACTCCTTCCGTCGCATAAAATCACACCGTGATTTCACTAAACCGAAGCGGAATATCTTTGCCGGCTGGGCTCGGCGAACGACTGTCACTACCCCGCTGAAACGATTGTCTTACCAAGATTTCCATCGCCGAGACCTCTGGCGTTTTGTCAGACAATACGCCATCCCCGGTGGAGCCGCCGTGCTGATCTTTGGCTTTGTCTTTTTTTCGATCATGGTCTTTTGGACCAGCCGAGATTTACCGGACCCGAACCGCTTGCTGGAACGGACCGTGGAACAAACCACCACCATCTATGACCGCACCGGTGAGACAATTCTCTATCAACTCCACGGCGCGGTCAATCGACGGCTGATCACCTTGACCGAACTGCCCGAATACATGAAGTGGGCGGCGATCACGGCCGAGGATCGTAACTTTTATGAACATCACGGATTTTCGCTGCGGGGGATGCTCCGTTCGGCGATCATGAATATTTTTCAGGGGTCAACCGCGGGCGGTTCGACCATCACACAGCAGTTTGTCAAAAATGCCATCTTAACGAATGAGAAAACCTACACCCGCAAGATCCGAGAGCTAATCTTGGCTTACCGCATTGAAAGCAAATTTTCTAAAGACGAAATCCTGCAGTTGTATTTCAATGAAATCCCCTACGGCTCGGTTATTTATGGCGTGGAGGCGGCCAGCCAATCATTTTTTGGCCGGTCGGCCAAAGACCTGACGCTAGCGCAAGCCGCCGTCTTGGCGGCCATCCCCCAGCGCCCAACCTACTTTTCTCCTTACGGCAGTCAGGTCGACTAACTATTTGAACGCCAGCGCTACATCATCAACTCCATGGTCGACTTGGGCTTCATCACCGAACAACAGGCCGCGGCCGCCAAGACGGAAAAGATTGAGTTCCGGCCACGATCCGAATCAATTCTGGCGCCTCACTTCGTCATGTATATCCGCGAACTCCTGGCCGAAGAGTACGGCGAACAGGCCGCCGAAGCCGGCGGATTCAAAGTAACCACCACGCTGGACCTGGACTATCAGCGGGCAGCGGAGACGGCGATCGCCGCGCAAGTCACAATTAATACCGAGCGCTATCAAGCCGGTAACGCGGCGCTGGTATCGCTGGACACCAAGACCGGCCAGATCATGGCTATGGTCGGCTCGGCTGACTTCACCAACGAAGACATTGATGGCCAAGTCAACGTCGCCATGCGGCCGCGCCAGCCGGGTTCATCATTTAAACCCTTGGTCTACGCCAGCGCGTTTGCCAAGGGCTTCACCCCGGACACGCTGCTCTACGACGTCAAAACCACCTTCCCCACGGAGGCGGGCGATCCCTACGAACCAAACAATTACGATGGCAAAGAACATGGCCCCGTGACGATGCGCCAGGCCTTGGCTGGATCGCTCAACATTCCCGCCGTCAAAACATTATATCTGGCCGGCATCAATCAGGTCTTAGATAATGCTGAAAAACTTGGCTACACCACGCTGGCTGATCGCAGCCGGTTTGGGTTGTCGCTGGTGTTGGGTGGTGGCGAAGTGACCTTGTTGGAACATACGGCGGCCTACGCGGCTTATGCTCGCGAAGGTCAGTACCACGAACCGATCGGAGTGCTCAAGATTGAAGACGCTAAGGGGAAAGTGCTCTATGAATATCAGCCCGCAGAGCATGGCGGTCGTCCGACTATCGCCGTGACCGCGGTTCAGCAGTTGACCAGTATCTTGTCGGATAACGCCGCCCGCGCCTATATTTTTGGTGAAAAAAACTATCTGACGCTGGGCGACCGGCCGGTCGCTGCTAAAACCGGGACCACCAACGACTACCATGATGCTTGGACGGTTGGTTACACTCCCTCGGTGGCCACCGGTGTTTGGGTGGGCAACAGTGACAACGCCGCCATGAAGCGCGGCGCGGATGGGAGTGTAGTCGCGGCCCCAATTTGGAATTCGTTTATGCGCGCCGTGCTGGTTGACCAACCAGTTGAGATATTTAATGCCCCACCAGCCAACACCGCCACCAAGCCCGTGCTGCGCGGCGAGCCCAGCGGCGGGGCGATGGTCAAAATCGATGTGTCCACCGGTCAAGCCGCCACGGCCGCTACCCCGCCGGACTTGATTCAAGAAAAATTGATGCCGCAACATCACTCCATCCTCTTCTTAGTCGACAAAGATGATCCGCCAGGGCCGGTGCCGGCTGATCCATTTAACGACCCGATGTTCCCGTACTGGGAAGACGCCGTGCGCCAGTGGGCCGAACGGCAGGGCTTCATCCAAGCACCGACCGACTTAGCCGGTCGGCTGACCGACGCTGATCCGGCCCGGCAGCCGTCACTGGCTATTCAGTCCCCGCAAGCTGGCGACACGGTGACTGGCACCGAACTGGCCGTCACCGTCAATGTGACGGCCCCGCGCGGGGCTCGCTCGGTCGAGTATCGGATCGACGACCAGCTGCTCGCCACCGCGACCAGCGCGCCCTTTAATGCCACGTTGTCGCTGGTTGATGTTATCTCTGGTATTCATTCGCTATCGGCGACGGTGCGGGATGCGGCCGGAGGCCAGGCCACGCAATCAATTGATGTTAATTTCTTACTGCCGGCCAACCAAGCCACTCCGAGTTGGTCGTGGAGCGCACCAGCAGCCGGCGCCACGCTGGATCGCGCCCAGTGGCCGGTAGCGCTAACTGGCAGCTTGAGCTTCCCTAGCCGGGTGGACCGCATCGACTTTTTGGCCGCCACGAACGGCCAGTCGCAAGCCATTACCAGTGTCAGTCAACCAGCCACCAGTGCCATTAGTGTCCCGTGGGCGACCGCGCCAGCGGCCGGCACCTATCAACTCTATACTCTGATCTTCCGCAGCAACGGTGGCATCGTCCGCGGACCGGAAATTACGGTGACAGTAAAATAATTGACAGCTTAATGAAGTAACCATATAATCCTACTATTAAAGTAGGATTAATTTTTATATGTCATTTTTTGGCTCGGTCTCCGCTCGCGAACATAACGGGCTCCGGCTAGTCATGTGGCTGGCCACCACCCATGCTTCCCAAAAGCCCATCGCCTTGGCGGCGGTAGCCAAGCGAGAAAATCTGTCAGTGAAATATCTCGAACAGTTGGTGGCGCCGTTTCGCGACGCCAAATGGGTTCAGAGCAGCCGCGGGCGCTTTGGTGGTTATGTCCTCCAACGTGATCCGGCCACCATTACCCTGCGTGATGTCTTGGGCGTGTTAAATGGCCACCCGTTGCTGCTCGGCTGTCTGGCGCATGGCGGCAGTTGTCCGCACGAACAGGCCTGCATGTCTAAGAAAGGTTGGCAGCGCGTCCAGTTAGCGCTCGAACACACGCTAGCGGGGATTACGTTGGCTGAATTATTATAACCATATGGCGGCCAGCCCCCTAGTAATTACCAACCTGTCCGTGGCCATTGGCGATACCCCCATTCTGAAGCGGCTGTCTTTAACAATCGCGCCCGGTCGGGTCGCCGCGCTGTTGGGCCCCAACGGCAGTGGCAAGTCCACCCTGGCGGCCACTTTGATCGGCCACCCCGATTATCGCGTGACTAGCGGCACCGTTCGCTGGCAGGGCAAAAACATTTTAAAATTAGAGCCGTGGGAGCGGGCGCGCTTAGGATTATTTTTGGCCTTCCAACATCCCAGCACTTTGCCGGGGGTGACCTTGGAAGAGTTTTTGTGGACGGCGGCCACGAGCAGTGCTCCGGCCATCTCGCGGGAGGATTTCACCGCCCGGTGCGCGGCGGCGTTTAAGCTCCTCAAACTGCCGCCGAGCTTCTTAACTCGGATGATCAACGATGGCTGGTCGGGTGGTGAAAAGAAAAAAGGTGAAATGGTGCAGTTGTTGGTGTTGCGACCGAAGCTGGCCATCCTCGACGAGACCGATTCCGGCCTCGATGTTGATGCTTTGCGCTTAGTGGCCAAGGCCATCGCCCTGGCCGCCAAAGAATACCGGGTCGGTATTTTGGTCATCACTCACTACCAGCGCCTCCTCGACTTCCTCCAACCCCAGACCGTGACGGTGTTGTCCGCTGGGCGAGTGGCCGCGCAAGGGGGCAAAGCAATTATGGCCAAAGTCGCCCGCCAGGGATACGCCTGGCTACCGACGGCCTAAGTCCTATGGCCAAGACCACGACCTTTACCGTCAACCGAACCGCCCATACCTGGCGCGATGCTGTCCACTACTCGGCAGCCACGCCGCGCGGGCTGACTCGCGAGGTGGTCGAGTTTATTTCCAAGCAACACGACGAGCCCGCTTGGCTGCTGGCGATCCGGCGGCAGGCCCTCGCCACGTTCTTGGCCCAGCCCTTGCCGGCCTGGGGACCGGACCTGTCGGGGATTGATTTTGATGACCTAACCTACTATCTCAAGTCCACCGATCGGGCGACGGACTCGTGGGATGATGTGCCTGAAAAAATTAAGCGCACCTTCGAGCGGCTGGGCGTGCCGCAAGCCGAGCGGAAATTTCTAGCCGGCGTGGGCGCCCAGTATGAATCCGAGATCATCTACCACCGACTGCAGGAGCGCTGGACCAAGCTGGGGGTGGTGTTTTGCGATATGTCCGAAGCGCCTAAACGCTACCCGGAGTTGGTACGGAAATATTTTGCCTCCATTGTTCCGGCTAATGACAACGTCTTTGCCGCGTTGAACACCGCGGTCTGGTCGGGAGGGTCGTTTATCTATATTCCCAAAGGGGTGACGGTCGCCTTGCCGCTGCAGGCCTATTTTCGCATTAACGCCCCGTCGGTCGGCCAGTTCGAACGCACCTTAATCATCGCTGATGAAGGGTCGCAGGTTCATTACATCGAGGGTTGCACCGCGCCGGTATATTCTAAAGATTCGCTCCACGCCGCGGTGGTTGAGTTGGTGGTGTTAGCCGGCGCCAAAGTCCGCTACACCACCATCCAAAACTGGTCGAGTAATGTTTACAACTTAGTGACTAAGCGCGCCGTGGCCTACCGCGACGCGACTGTTGAGTGGGTCGATGGCAACTTGGGCTCGAAAGTGACCATGAAATACCCGGCGGTGATTCTCAAAGAACCCGGTGCCGTCGCCGACATCCTCTCGGTGGCTTTCGCCGGGGCGGGCCAACACCAAGACACCGGCGCCAAGGTCACTCACCTCGCGCCACACACCCGCTCGAAAATTGTCGCCAAATCGGTCTCCAAAGACGGTGGTCGCTCGAGCTACCGCGGTCTCGTCCGAGTCCTGCCGGCCGCTACCGACGTAACGGTCAAAGTCAGTTGCGATGCCTTACTGCTCGATGAACACTCCGCCAGCGACACTTACCCCACGATGGACATTGCCAACGCCTCCGCTCGGATTGAGCACGAGGCCAGTGTGTCGAAAATCAGTGCTGAACAACTCCTCTATCTTCAATCGCGGGGCATCAGCCGCGCCGACGCGGAGCGGATGATCGTGGCTGGATTTTTGGAGGTGTTTGCTCGCGAATTGCCCTTTGAATACGCGATTGAACTGAACCGTTTGATCGCCATGGAAATGGAAGG
>CAYINJ010000007.1:0-24673 GCA_964364745.1 uncultured Gammaproteobacteria bacterium | reverse complement strand
AATTGTCAGCAAAGGCAAGGAACAGCTGGCGGCCGAAAAGATGGCAATTATCAGTGATGCTCAACATGAGATTGTGACCCTGGTCAATCAAGTAGTCAGCAAGGTCTTGGGCCAAGAGCTGCCTAAAGAAATTGATCGGAAAGTGATTGAGCGATCACTGAAGCAGTTGGGAGGTAAAGAATAATTATGTCGCGAATTTCCGTGGCCCGCTACGCTCGCGCTCTGTACTGGATCTTGCTTGACACGCCCCAGGCCGACGTGCCGGCGGTGCTAGAGCGATTTGTCGCGGTCGTTCGACGGCAACGTGATGGCCACAAGTTACGTTCCATGACCAACGCCTATCAGCGCTACGCGGATGAACAAGCCGGCGTGGTGGTGGCTCACGTCACCATGAGGAGTGAGCCAACGCCCGCTCTGCGGCGCTCAATCACGGCGGCAGTCAAAGAATTAGCGGTGGCAGGGGCGGTTGAGCTCGACGTGACAGTTGATCCGACGGTGATCGGCGGCCTCCGGTTGCAGATTGGCGATACGCAGTGGGACAGCACAATCTTCGCCCGCCTCCAGCAATTATCTCAAAAAATAGTTTCTTAACCACTTATTTTAGTCAGCTTAAGCGTATGGCGACCCACCCTAAGGACTACGTCATTGAACACCTGAAGCAACAGATCAGCGCGGCCACGATCGCGCCGACGAAAGAGACCGTTGGCACGGTGGTCGAGGTTGGTGACGGCATTGCCCGCGTCAGTGGCCTGGCCGATGTTATGGCGTCAGAAATGTTAGCTTTCCCCGGCGGAGTCCAAGGCGTGGCTTTGAACTTAGAAGAAGACAGTATCGGCGTGGTGTTAATGGGGTCGGCCGAAAAAGTTCGAGAAGGGGACACGGTCAAGGCCACCGGCAAAATTTTACAAGTACCAGTCGGGCCAGAGTTGATCGGCCGGGTGGTTAACCCACTCGGCGAACCGCTGGACGGCAAAGGCGCGATGGCGACCAAACAATTCTACCCGGTTGAAAAAATCGCGCCGGGTGTCATTACCCGCCAATCAGTCCATCAACCGGTCCAAACAGGCATTAAGGCCATTGATGCTATGATTCCCATCGGCCGGGGACAGCGGGAACTGATCATCGGTGACCGCCAGACCGGCAAGACGGCGATTGCGATTGACACGATCATCAACCAGCGTGGGCAGAACATGAAATGTATTTACGTCGGCATTGGCCAAAGGGCGTCGAAAGTGGCCCGGATCGTGGCTGAACTCGAAGAGCGCGGGGCGATGGATTACACCACCGTCGTGCTGGCCTCGGCCAGTGACCCGGCCTCGCTGTTATATATCGCTCCTTACGCCGGCTGTGCCATGGGCGAATACTTCATGGATAAAGGGGAAGACGTCCTGGTGGTCTATGACGACTTGTCCAAACACGCCGTGGCGTATCGGCAGATTTCCTTACTCTTGCGGCGGCCGCCAGGACGGGAAGCATATCCGGGCGATGTTTTTTATCTTCACTCTCGCTTACTAGAGCGGGCGGCCAAACTCAACGCCGAGCATGGTGGCGGTTCGCTGACGGCCTTGCCGATCATCGAAACCCAAGCGGGCGACGTCTCGGCCTACATCCCGACTAACGTCATTTCAATTACCGATGGTCAGATTTATTTGGAAACTGATTTGTTCTACCAGGGCGTTCGACCGGCGGTCAGTGTTGGCTTATCGGTGTCCCGCGTCGGCAGTGCCGCTCAGGTCAAAGCCATGAAGAAAGTGGCCGGTCGACTCAAGCTCGACGCCGCCCAGTACCGCGAATTGGCCGCTTTTGCCCAGTTTGGTTCTGACCTTGATGAAGATACCAAGAAAAAAATCGCCCGCGGGAAACGTTTGGTCGAGGTCTTTAAACAAGATCAATATGCGCCGGTGGACGTGGGCCGCCAGGTCTTGATGTTCTTCGCTGCCAACGAAGGATATCTTGACGATGTGCCGGTTGAAAAAATCGCGGAATTTGAGCGGGGCTTATATCAATTTGCTGACGCCGCCAACCCGGAGGTGCTTAAAGCGGTAAACGCGCGAGGCGACTGGAGCGATGAAGTGATTGCTAGCTATCGGAAATTGGTTGAGGAATATCGACTAGGATTGGAATATCTCACGCCAACCACTTAACCTATGCCCGCGACTCGCGACATCACCCGCCGGATCAAGTCGGTCAAAAATACCCGCAAGATCACCAAAGCCATGGAACTCGTGGCCGCGGCGAAAATGCGTAAAGCGGTCGACGCGGTGTTAGCCACCCGACCCTACGCCCAATTAAGTTGGGCGACGGTGTCGCGCTTAGCCCGGCGAGCCGGCCAAGGCCAGGTTACCCATCCACTCCTCAAACAACGCGGGGCGGTGAAGCGAATTGCTATTATCCTAGTGACTTCCAACCGAGGTTTGTGCGGCGGCTTTAACAGTAACTTGCTCCAGAAAGTAGTCCAGTCGGTGGAGTTGTATCGTGATATTGAGACCGACTTTATTCTCTTGGGGAAAAAGGGCGAACTAGTGTACCGCCGTTATGGTTACCAAGTCACGGCTGATTATCCCAAAGATGACGTCATCACCCGGGTGGATCAGGTCGGCAGTGTGGCGCATGAAGTGATAGCCGATTATCGGGCGGGCAAGTATGATAAGGTCCTGGTGGCCTATACGGATTTTATCTCGTCGCTACAACAGCTACCCCGCTTGCGCCAATTACTACCGGTGGCGCCTGATGATGTCGCTCATACTGTCGCCGTCGTCACCAGAGATCGAATCGGCGCGGCGTCGCCGACCGACGAGTTAACGACCAGCCAAGCCGAATTTGCTGATCGAGATTATCTCTTTGAACCAAACCCAGCGGCGATTCTGGAAGCGATGATCCCACGGTTGGTCGAGATTCAGTTGTTTCAGGCCTTACTAGAGTCAAACGCTTCAGAACACAGCGCGCGGATGATGGCGATGAGTAATGCGACCGAAGCGGCGGATGACATGATTAAGGAATTAACTTTGTCATATAACAAAGCCCGGCAAGCCAGCATCACGTCCGAGATTGCCGAGATTGCTGGTGGCGCGGCCGCGCTCGCGAACTAAGACGCTATTTAACTATTGTAAATTATTTTTTTGGTCAGACCGATATGAACACGGGAATTATCAAACAAATTATTGGGCCAGTCGTCGACGTGGCATTTACCGCTAGCGTGCCAGCCATTTATTCAGCCTTGACCGTCAACCGTGGCCAAGAGCAGCTGGTCTTGGAAGTTGAGCAACACATCGGCGGCCAAATGGTGCGCGCTGTCGCGATGGGCTCGACTGAAGGGCTCCAACGGGGAGCGGAAGTGCGTGATACCGGCGGACCAATTTCCGTGCCGGTGGGCCCAGAAACGCTGGGTCGGATTTTTAACGTCTTGGGCCTGCCGGTCGATGGCGGCGCGGCGGTCAAGACGGATAAGCAATACCCGATCCACCGCGCGGCGCCGAAGTTTTCCGAACAGGCCACCAAAGTCGAAGTGCTCGAAACTGGGATTAAGGTCATCGACCTGATTTGCCCGATCGTCAAGGGCGGCAAAGTCGGGCTATTCGGTGGCGCCGGAGTCGGCAAAACCGTCGTCATTCAGGAACTGATCAACAATATCGCCATGGCCCATGGCGGCACTTCCGTCTTTGCCGGGGTGGGTGAACGAACACGGGAAGGCAATGACTTATATCACGAAATGAAAGGCGCCGGCGTGCTGGAAAAACTGGCGATGGTCTTTGGCCAGATGAATGAGCCCCCCGGCGCCCGCTTGCGCGTGGCCCTAACTGGCTTGGCCATGGCCGAATATTTCCGCGATGAACAGCATCAGGACGTCTTGTTATTTATTGATAACATTTTTCGCTTTACCCAAGCCGGATCAGAAGTGTCGGCGCTGTTGGGGCGGCTGCCGTCGGCGGTCGGCTATCAGCCGACACTAGCCACTGAAATGGGGGAAATGCAGGAACGGATCACTTCCACGGATAAGGGTTCCATTACTTCAGTGCAGGCCGTCTATGTGCCGGCCGATGATTTGACTGACCCGGCCCCAGCCACCACCTTCGGCCACCTGGATTCCACGGTGGTGTTGTCGCGGTCATTGGCCGAGTTGGCCATTTACCCCGCCGTCGATCCATTGGATTCTTCATCCACGATTTTGGATCCGCACATCGTCGGCCAAGAACACTACCGGGTGGCGCGGGAAGTCCAGCGGGTCTTGCAGCGCTACCAAGACCTCCAAGACATTATCGCCATTTTGGGCCTGGAAGAACTGTCGGACGAAGATAAACTAACCGTGGCGCGGGCGCGGAAGATTCAACGGTTTTTGTCCCAACCCTTTGCCGTGGCGGAGACCTTTACCGGCACGCCGGGGCAGTATGTCGCTTTAGCTGACACCATCAAGGGCTTTAACGCGATTTTGGCCGGTGAATACGATCTGGTCTCCGAAGGCGAGTTCTACATGAAGGGCGGGATTGATCAAGTCAATAAACCAACCGGGTAACCTATGGCCGACGCCTTCATCCATTTTGAATTAGTTACGCCGGAGCGGCGAGTGATTCGAGAAGACATCCGTCAGATTACTCTACCGACCGTGCAGGGCGAGATTACGGTGTTGCCACATCACATCCCGCTGGTAGCAATGTTGCGGCCGGGGATGGTTAGTGCGATCTTAGCCGACGGTAGCAGTCAATATCTAGCGGTGTCGGGGGGCTTTATCGAGGTGTTGCCACACAAAGTGGTTATTTTGGCGGATACGGCGGAGCACTCTAATGAAATTGACGAACAGCGTGCCGCGGCGGCCCACATTCGAGCCAAAGAAGTGATGGCTGGCCAACGGGTGGACTGGAGTCAGTATACGGCTTTAGCTGGGCGGATTGAAAAAGAATTAGCCCGGATCAAGGTGGCGCAGAAAAAGAAATATCGGAATTTGCCGCCACCCCAGCCGCCAAAATAGTGTGATTTATCCTCTCTTGACAAAAACCATGAAAGAGAGTATCCTATCTATTCATAGACATAAGGAGGAAAATCTATGAGCCATCGATGCTCAAGCGTTTTAGTCCGGTGTATTAATTTTCGGTTGCAAGGGCCAATCGGTCGCTGGCTGGATGACCAGGGACTGGTGGGTGATTGTGACCTGGTCAGTAAGGCCGGCGCGGTCAAAGACATCGTAGCAGGCGGCACGTCGGTCATGGCCGATATCGATATCGCCGTTTCACTCCATATGATCACTCGGGTGATTCTGATGAATCATACGGACTGCGGGGCCTATGGCGGTCGTCAATCCGATGACGATGCCAGGCATCTTGACCAAATAAAGCAGGCCAAAGCCATTGTTTTGGCTAAATATCCGAATCTCGAGATCTGGATCATCCTCGCCGACATTATGGAAAGTGGGGAGGTCAGATTCCTCCGAGCGGATTAATTCTCGGAGCGATCAAGTAGCCCGCCAATAAAGGCGGGCTTTCTGTATCAAAAAATCTGTGGATAACCACTCTTCCATGTTCGGTTTTTGTTCGGTATAATAGAAGTACCTAAAAACCTCTTATGGGCCTAACCAAAAAACAAAAAGATATCCTCGAGTATATTCGCGACTTTATTATCGACCAAGGTTATGCGCCAAGCTTACGGGAAATCGCTAAACATTTTAGATTGTCGTCAGTGGCCACCGTCCATCAACATATCGGGGCGTTGAAAGAGAAAGGATTTTTAGAAAAAGGATCCAATGAAGGTCGGTCACTCGAACTGGTCGCAGCCGAGCCCGACACTATTATTGGTGAAATTATAAATCTACCGTTATTTGGGTTGATTGCCGCTGGCGAACCGATTGAGGCCGTCGCTCAAACCGAGACCGTTGCGGTGCCGGCCAACCTAGTGGTTCACCGGGAAAACTCCTATGTCTTGCAGGTGCGAGGCAATAGTATGATTGAAGACGGCATTTTAGACGGTGATTATGTGGTAGTGGAACGCAACCCTAGTCCGGAAAATGGCGACACCGTCGTGGCGTTGCTCGACAACGCCTATGCCACGTTGAAGAAATTTTATCGCGAGGTTGGGCGGATTCGCCTCCAGCCGGCGAACAAAGAATTACAGCCGATCTACGTTAAAGACCCACTGATTCAGGGGGTGGTGAGGGCGGTGATTCGTAACTACAAAACGGCCTAGCCCCGCCATTGGCGAGGCCGGTCAAAGTGGGGTACAATGCCGGCATGGACGTTCAGGAAATTACTAAAAATTTAAATCAAGAACAGCGGACGGCGGTCACCCATGAGGCTGGGCCGCTGTTAATTGTGGCTGGCGCCGGTACGGGGAAAACGACCGTCATTACCCAGCGAATTGCCTGGCTGATTTTATCGGGAAAAGCCAAGCCGGAGGAAATCTTGGCTGTCACTTTCACGGAAAAAGCCGCCGCAGAGATGGCGGAACGGGTGGATCAGTTATTGCCCTACGGCTACGTTGATCTGTGGATTTCGACCTTCCACTCCTTTGGTGAAAAATTATTAAAGCGACATGGCCTCGACATTGGCCTGCCGAATGATTTTCGGGTCTATGATCAAACCGCCCAGTGGTTAATGGTCCGCGAACACTTAGACGAATTTAAGTTGGAATATTATCGACCGCTGGGTAACCCGACTAAATTCATCCATGCCCTGTTGGGACATTTTTCCCGAGCCAAAGACGAAAGTATTTGGCCGGCCGATTACGCCGCCTACGCTCGTAAACTGCACCCCAAGAAGAAATCCCATGGTCAGACGAAGCCCGTAGCCGGTGATTTAGCCGCTCTGGAAACCCAGCGAATCGATGAAGTCGCCCAGGCCTATCAGACCTATCAGCAACTGCTGTTGGGTAAAAACGCTCTGGACTTTGGTGATTTGATCAACTATACCGTCAAACTATTGACCGAGCGGCCGGCGATTTTGGCCCAGTATCGGCAGCAATTTAAGTATCTCTTGGTTGATGAGTTTCAAGATACGAACTGGGCCCAATATCAGTTGATCAAAATGTTGGCCGCCCCGGCCAACAATGTCACCGTGGTCGGGGACGATGACCAAGCGATTTATCGCTTTCGGGGGGCATCGATCAGCAATATTTTGGAATTCAAAAATGACTATCCTAAAGGCGAACAAGTCGTCCTGACCGCTAACTATCGCTCTCGCCAAGAGATTTTGGACGCGGCCCATGCGTTCATCCGGCACAACAACCCCCATCGATTGGAGTGCCGACTCCAAGATGACCCGACCATCGTCAGTCAAGCTAAGAAGCGGGGGATGATGATGTCAAAGTTCAAGGCCATTGATAAACAGCTCCGGGCGCAAGCTGGCACTGGCGCGACGATTGAGCACCTTCATTTTGCCAACGTCAGTCGGGAAGTTGATGGCGTGATCCAAAAAATTATTGATCTAAAGCGAGCGGATAAGAAGTTAGCTTGGTCGGATTTTGCGATTCTGGTTCGGGCCAATGCTCACGCCCGGCCATTCATCGCCGCCCTGACGCGGTTGCGGCTGCCCTTTTATTTCGTGGCCTTGCGTGGACTGTACAGCAAAGAGTCGATCCTTGACGTCTTGGCCTATTTCCGCCTGTTGGATAATTATCATGAGAGCGCGGCCCTGTGGCGAGTGTTAAACTTCCCGACCATCAACCTGACCGACGCTGATCGAATTGCCTTGACCCATCACGCCAAGTACCGCGGCTGCTCACTTTACGAAGCCATGACGCGGGCGGCGGCCGAGGGGATTGTCGGCAGTGAAGCGAGCAAACAAATTGCAGCGCTCGTCAGCCAGATTACTCGCCACACGCGGCTGGCCCAAGAGAAAACCATCAGCGAACTGTTTGTGACGGCCTTCACTGATTTGGGGTATTTCCAATACCTCAAAGATCATGAAGAGACCGGTGGCCGGCAAGAGCTGGATTATTTACGTCAGTGGTATCGGAAAATTCGGGAGTTTGAAGAGGCGACTGATGATGCTCACCTCAAGGCGTTCATGGCTCGGATCAATCTGGAAATTGAATCGGGCGAAGAGGGGGGTTTGCAGTTTGATCTTGAGGCCGGCCCGGAAACCATTCGCCTCATGACCATCCATGCGGCTAAAGGGCTCGAATTTAGCCATGTTTTCATCGTTAACGTGGTCCAGCAACGCTTCCCAACGGCCGAGCGCGCCGAAGCCATTGCCCTGCCCGATGAACTAATCAAAGAAGTCGTGCCGGCGGGCGACATCCATCTCCAGGAAGAGCGACGACTGATGTATGTGGCCATGACGCGGGCCAAGACCGGGCTGTATTTCACTTCCGCGGCGGACTATGGTGGGACGCGCGCGAAAAAACTATCCCGCTTTTTGGATGAGCTCGGCTATCAGGTGGCCGAAGAACAGTCGGCCGCGATCAAAGATGTGATTGATCGGCCGACGATTGCCGCGCCGATTGACCGGGCGGCGGTGGTGGTGCCAAAAAAGTTTACCTACTCTCAACTGTCGTCATACAACAAATGTCCGTTGCAGTATAAGTACGCCTATGTCTTGAAGATTCCCACTTTTGGTAAACCGAGCTTTAGTTTTGGCAACACCATTCACGGCACACTACAGAAATTCTTTGAGCTCTTGCTCGAGCCCAATAGCGAGAAAACTCAACAGCAGGCCAATCTATTTGCTCGAGCCCCAACCAAAAAATCCAGCTTCCCGCCCTTGGCCACCCTCCTGAAAATATATGATGACAAGTGGATTGATGCCTGGTATGATCACCCGGAGCAAAAGCAGGAGTACTACCAGAAAGGCAGGGGGCTTTTGGCCGAGTATCATCGGGTCTTAGCCCGGGACCGGCCGCATCCGATCGCGCTCGAACAACCCTTTACGATCAAAGTCAGTGGCGCCAGTGTCGGCGGGCGGATTGATCGCATCGACGCGGTCCCTGGCGGCGTGGCCATTGTTGACTATAAAACTGGCCAGGCCAAAGAGGTGATCAAAGACGACGACAAAGATCAGTTATTAATTTACCAGTTAGCGGCCGAAGAGACGCTGGGTTTCAAGCCGCAGCAGTTGACTTATTATTACATTGAGGATGGGAAGGCAATGTCGTTCTTAGGAACAGAGCAAGACAAGGAAAAAATTAAAGCCAAAATTACCGCGACTATTGGGAAAATAAAAACCGGCGACTTTACGCCGACGGCGGGTTGGGTTTGCCGATATTGTGACTTCAAAGACATCTGTTCGTTCCGTGATCCCGCGGCTTGAAGCTCACCTATCATCAGATAAATATGCAAGCCATCGGTGATATTTTAGCGAAAAACATCCGGCAGTCGGGGATTAAAAAGCAAATTGACGCCACTTTAACCGTGGAATGTTTTAGTCAAATTATTACTCAATTGTGGGGGGAGAGTGTGGCCAGAAAATGCCAGGGGCTCTATCTCAAGGATCGGGCTTTACTGGTGGCTTGCCCGTCGTCCGTAGTGGCGCAGGAGTTGAAAAATCAAGAGCAGCGCATTGTTAGCCAATTAAACGAGCGGCTGGGCGGCGGCGTAGTTGACGGTCTGCGGTTTATTAGCTAATGGTGATCTCACAACTGATACAGTTTGTCAAAATTGCCTTGTCGGCTGGGCCTTAATTTGCTAAGATATAGGGGCTTTTTTATTATCCATGCTATGAACTTAGGACAATATTCCCTGGCGATGGCGGTCTTAGCCGTGATTGGCTGGATATTAGTAACCGTGGTGGTGGTGATGATCGATCCCGCCGCCGCGGGTGGGCTGGGGTTTGGCTATTTTTATGCTAGTTTATTTTTTGCGGTCATGACGAGCTTGGCGTTATTGGGGCTCCTGTGGCGTCGAATATTTGTGCGCCAACAATCAATCACCACTCAAGTTCTCGTCGCTTTGCGCCAGGGCATCCTGTTGGCCGTGGCCGTCACCGGTAGTTTCTTATTACTGTCGTTTGGGTTACTCTCGCTGCTGAACGCCCTGTTGCTGATCGCCCTCCTCGCGGCGATTGAATTTTTCGCCCATCGGGATTTTCCTCGGTCATCTTCTCAGATCAGTTAATGCAATTATATGCGTCAATCACAGTTGTTTAGCAAGAGTACTAAGGACGTGGCCAAAGATGAAGAGTCGATCAACGCGCAACTGCTCATCCGCGGTGGCTATGTCGATAAATTGATGGCCGGAGTGTACAGTTTTTTGCCTTTAGGTTGGCGAGTGATCCAAAAAATCGAGACAATTGTCCGGGAAGAAATAGCCGCCGTTGGCGGCCAGGAGCTGCTCTTGCCAGCCTTGCAACCCAAGCAACTCTGGGAAAAAACTGGCCGCTGGACCACGCTGGATGTGCTCTATCGACTCGCAGATGATGGGGTCGCCTTTGGCCCCACTCACGAGGAAGTGGTCACGCCATTGGCCAAGCGGTTTATCCATTCATATAAAGATTTGCCAAAGCAGGTCTATCAGATTCAAACCAAATTTCGCCACGAGCCCCGAGCTAAGTCGGGTCTCCTCCGCGGTCGTGAGTTTATCATGAAAGACCTGTATTCATTCCATGCGACCAGCGAGGACCTGGATGTCTACCATGAAGCGGTTCGACTGGCCTATGGGAAAATTTACCAGCGGCTGGGTTTGGGGGAGCTGACTCACTATACCTACGCTTCCGGTGGTACTTTTGCTAAATACTCCCACGAATTCCAAACCATCACGCCAGCGGGGGAAGATACAATTCATGTTTGTCAGGGGTGTCAGCAAGCGGTCAATGAAGAAATTAAAGGGGAAACAACGAATTGCCCCAATTGTCAGGGGACCGACTGGCTGGCCACTCAAGCCAGTGAAGTGGGTAATATTTTCAAGCTCCAGACCAAGTTTTCCGAACCGTTTGAGCTGACTTATCAAACCGCGACCGGGAAATTACAGCCGGTCGTGATGGGGTGTTATGGCCTGGGGATTAGCCGACTGATGGGAGTGCTGGTTGAGGTCTTCCACGATGAGCGGGGGATTGTCTGGCCAGCGGCGGTGGCGCCTTATCAAGTCCACCTCCTGGCCTTAGGGGAGGAAGCGGCCGGGGCCGAGCGGGCGGAGAAGGAGTTGACGGCCGCCGGAATTGAAGTCCTATTCGATGATCGACCCGACGTCAGTGCGGGTCAAAAGTTGAAGGAAAGTGATCTGCTGGGACTACCGGTGCGATTAGTTATCTCCAATAAAGTGGCGGCGGGACAAGTTGAATATAAATTGCGGGCGAGCGATCAGGCCGAACAGCTGACGATTAAAGAGGCGATCAAACGATTGACCCTATGATTCTCGACCGCTGGTTTGGGTACCTCTCCAAGGATTTAGGAATTGACCTAGGCACGGCCAATACGCTGGTCTACGTCAAAGACCGCGGCATTGTGATTAATGAACCGTCGGTGGTGGCCATTAACACTCGGACCGATCAGATCATTGCCGTCGGGGTTGATGCCCAAAAAATGCTGGGGAAAGCGCCGCCGCATATTGTGGTTACTCGGCCGCTGGTCAACGGCGTGATTTCCGACTTTGAAGTAGCCGAAAAAATGCTGAAGTATTTTATTGATCGAGTTCACGCCGAGAGTTTTAGTTTTTTCCCGCGGCCACGGGTGGTGGTGGGCGTGCCGCTAGATATTACTGAAGTGGAACGGAAAGCGGCCGAAGACGTGGTCTTGTCCGCTGGGGCGCGCCAAACGTTTCTCGTCGAAGAGTCCATGGCGGCGGCGATCGGCGCGCGGATGCCGGTCCAAGAAGCGATCGGCAACCTGGTCGTGGACATCGGCGGTGGCACCACGGAAATTGCCGTCATTTCACTCGGCGGCATCGTCACTTCCAAAGTGATTACTGTGGCGGGCGACGCCTTGAATCGCAACATTGTCCAGTACGCCCGGGAAAACTTTAACTTGTTGTTGGGTGAACCGGTGGCCGAGGAAATTAAAAAACGAATTGGCTCAGCCGAGAAGTTAAAAGAGCCACTGCACATGGAAATGCGCGGCCGCGATTTGGTCTCGGGTCTACCGAAGGAAATCATGGTCACCGATGGACATATCCGCGAAGCGCTGGCTAAGTCAATTAAGACCATTATCGAAAATATAAAATCAACTCTAGAAGTTACCCCGCCCGATTTAGTGGCTGATATTTATGAGCGGGGGATGGTGATCACGGGCGGTGGGGCCCTCCTGAAGGGCTTAGATTCTCTGATCTCAAATGCCACCCAGATCCCGGTCCGAGTGGCGGATGATCCGCTGACCTGCGTCGCCCGCGGCACGGGGATGATTTTAGAAGATCTTGATCACTTGCGTGATCTGCTGGTGCCATCAACGAGTGAGCTGTAATCTGGCTATGTATCAACTGGCCTCTCGAAAACAAATTCGGTGGTGGGCGGGGATTGGCACGGGACTCGTGGCCATTATTTTTATTTCCACGATCTTTGGTTGGCAGTGGTTCATCGGCAGCGTCCGTTGGACCTTGAGTCCGATTCAACAAGGACTAGTGGGGGTTAGCACACTGATTGATACTCACCAAAGTCGCTCCGCTCTTCGGGCGGCCAATGCCACGCTACAGCAACAACTGACGGAGTATGTCGTCGACGCCGCCCAATTACATATGTTGGAACTGGAAAATCAGGCCTTACGGGAACAGCTGGGATTTGTCGAAAGTTTACCCTACCGTTTCGTCACCGCGCGAATCATTGCGGCTAACCCCCAAGATACCGTCACGACCGTGGAAATCAATCAGGGCGCCAAAGTGGGAGTGACTGTCGGCCTGCCGGTCATTGCCGGTGAGGGGGTCTTGATTGGCCGGATTATGGCCGTCGAACCCCAGAGCGCGACCGTCCTGTTATTAAGTGACAATGGGAGCCGGATCGCCGCCACGGTCCAAAATCAGGACCAAACCATTGGGGTGGTGATCGGGGCGCACGGCTTAAGCGTTCAAATGGACATGATCCCGCGCGATGAACTAATCGCGGTCGGCAACATCATTGTCACTTCCGGGATGCAGGCCTTCATTCCGCGGGGCTTAGTGATTGGCACGATCGCCAGTATTGACACGGTTTCCAGTAAACTATTTTCTAAGGCGTTCATCAAGCCACTGGTTGATTATCGGAAGCTGAACATGGTGACGGTCCTGGTACCGACCCAATAGTATAATATGTCCTGGCTAGGAACTATTCGTTGGGGCGCACTGGTGGTGGCCGCTTTGGCGACGGTCATGGCCCAAATTAGTTTTATTCGTTTTCTGCCATCGCCCTGGTATCACCTACCATTACTGGCCATCCTGACATTCTTTTTGATCTTAATTATTGATGGGCGGATTGGTTTTGGTTTTGGCTTGGCCGGTGGTCTGATGCTGGAGTGGTGGTCACCGTTGGTGCCAGGGGCGCAACTCCTCTCGCTGGTGATCGGGATGTTAGTGGTCAATTGGTTATTTAAGGCCTTCTTCACTAACCGGTCGTTGGTTTCTTTGGTCCTCTTGAGTGGTATCGGGGTAGTCGTCAGCCAATTGTTCATCGCCGCGGCTTTTAGTGTCAGCTATTGGCTAAATCTTAGTTGGTATCATTGGTCGATGGACTGGGGATACTGGTCGGCTTTGTGGTGGCAGTTGGTCTTTATGGTTTTGGGTCAGGTGGCGCTCTTTTTAGGCGTTCGGACCTTTTCAAAGCGAATGCACTCCGTCTTCTTGATGACTGGCCGGCGCTAGCCCACGACTATGACTGACCCATTCACTATTCATGAAGACGACATCACGGCGCGGATTAATCGGCGGCAGCATGACGATTGGACTGAAGCCACGTATTTAGTGCCTGGCGGTGAGGCAGTGGGGAGCCCCCCATTGGCGGGCAAATTTTTAGGGGTTGGTGTCGCTGCTCGCCATCTTTTTTGGTTGGCGATCATCAGTTGCTTGGTTTTGGCCGGATTGTTAGGGCGAAGCGTCTATCTTCAGGCCGCTCAAGGCGCGTACTATCGTGGTCTAGCGGAGGGCAACCGCCTTCGCTTGATTCCCCTGCCGGCGGATCGGGGAGTGTTCTTCGACCACGCCGGTTTGCAGCTAAGCAAAAACATCCCCAGTTATCAACTGCAAATTACCCCCGCCGATTTACCGGCTTCGGCCGCCACGCAGACAGCCGAACTGGCCAACCTGGCCGAACTCCTGCCGATTTCCATTGAAGAAATTACCGCGCTTTTGGAGCGGGGCGGCAGCTATCCTTATCAACCGATTACCATTCAGACCGGTTTGACGTACCAGGAGATCGTCAGCGTTACCTTGGCGGGCGGGGCGCTGCCGGGCGTCCAGCTGATTGAGGGGGCTCGACGAGAATATCGTCTCGTCGACAATGATGGCTCCGCCGTTACATCGCTGTCGCATGTCTTGGGGTATGTTGGTCGACTGAATGAAGATGAATATCGCCAACGGCAGAGTGGCTACTCTTTCAATGATGTTATCGGTAAGAACGGTCTGGAGCAGTTTTATGAAGAGACGCTTCGAGGAAGAAGTGGTCGAAAACAAGTCGAAGTTGATGCTCGCGGACAGGAAAAGACCATTCTAGCGGCCAGTCGGCCGGTGGCCGGACAGGATTTGACGTTGGCGATTGATTTTAATTTACAAGCCAAGGCCGAAGGGGCGTTACGAAGTGTTTTACAAAAAACGAATAAACAGCGAGGAGCAGTGATTATCCTTGATCCGCGTGATGGTCGGGTCCGAGCGCTGGTGTCCTATCCGACTTTTGACGCTAATATATTTGCGACGGGAATTTCGTCAGCCGCCTATCAGAACCTGTTGACCAATCCCAATCGGCCGTTATTTAATCGAGCGATTTCTGGCGCTTATCCGTCTGGTTCGACCATCAAACCAGTCCTGGCCGCGGCGGCATTGGCTGAAGGGGTGATTACGCCCCAGACCAGTTTCGTCAGTGGCGGTGGCATTCGAATTGGCCAATGGTTTTTTCCTGACTGGAAAGCCGGTGGTCATGGTGTCACCGATGTCTACCGGGCCATCGCGGAATCGGTTAACACCTTCTTTTATATGATTGGCGGTGGCTATCCGATCGGGGGCAGTCCAGCCAATGGGTATGAATTTGTCGGCTTAGGGCCGGACCGCATTGCCACCTGGCTAACTAAATTTGGTTTGGGGGTGACCAGTGGCATTGACTTGCCGGGAGAGGTGGCCGGATTTATCCCGACGGTGGAGTGGAAAAATGCCCGATACGGCGAAAAATGGTATATTGGAGACACCTACAACTTGTCAATCGGCCAGGGGAGCTTGTTGGTCACGCCGCTCCAAGTGGCAATCTGGACGGCCACGGTGGCCAACGGCGGAGTGGTTTATCAGCCACAGGTGGTCGAAAAAATTGGTTCGCAACCGGTGGCGCCAATCGTGGTTCGCTCTGACGTGGCTCCGGCCGCGGTTCTCCAAACCGTCCGCCAAGGTATGCGCCAGACGGTCTTGAGCGGTTCAGCTCGATCATTTGCCACCTTACCAATTACCGTGGCGGCTAAAACCGGCACCGCGCAGTGGAGCACTGACGGAGCACCCCATGCTTGGTTTGCGAGTTTTGCGCCTTATGAACATCCGGAAATAGTAGTAGTAGTGCTGGTAGAGGAGGGTGAAGAGGGGAGTAGCGTGGCCGCGCCAGTGGCCCGAGATATTCTTTATTACTATGCCACTCGGAACCAAAAATAAAGTTTTTCTGGTCATCGGCGTCATCGTCATGGCCTGTTTTATGGTGCTATTTGCCTACCAACAACGCACCAAAGATGAGGTAAATGCCATGCCTCAGCGGGAGATCATTTTAGCTGGGGTGACGCTTAGGACTTGGGTGGCGACTACGGCTACTCAACAACGGCAAGGCCTGGCCGGCCGTGCGTCGCTTGACGCCACGGCAGCGATGTTGTTTCCCTATGATCGCCCGGCGGTCCGATATTTTTGGATGCAAGGCATGAACTTCCCGATTGATATTATCTGGATCAAAAATGGCGTAGTCGTTGGCTGGCAGAAAAATGTCCCCCCGCCGACGCCCGAGCAACTTCAGCCGGTGAGAATGGTTTCACCGCAACCGGTCGACACGGTCTTGGAGGTCGCGGCCGGGTTTGTCAGTCGATCTGGGCTGGTCGTCGGTGACCCGGTTAGCGGCTTGACAGATAACTAGCCCTCCGCTATACTCCAGCCACATTTTTCTTCAGATATTTTATGATGACCGCCGTTATTATCGCCGCTGGCAAGCAGTATGTGGTTGCTACCGGCCAAAAAGTTAAGATTGAGAAACTGGCCGGGGACGCTGGCCAAATGGTGGTTTTCGATCAAGTGTTATTGACCAGCGATGGGACGACGTCCCAGATCGGCACGCCCACCCTGGCCCAGGCCAGCGTCAGCGCCCAGATTGTCACTCAAGGCCGATTACCAAAAGTCACGGCCGTCCGCTACAAAAATAAAACCCGCTCGTATAAGACGCGGGGGCACCGTCAGGCCTTTACGGAAGTCAAGATTGGCCAGATCACGGTCTAAATCCTAATGGTTAGAAATTGCCTCGCCCCGCTAAGCGGGGCGGGGTTTATATTTCCTTTCTATTTTCCAGCGCATTAGACAACGTGACTTCATCGGCATAGACCAAATCGCTGCCCATTGGTAAGCCCCGGGCCAGGCGAGTGATTTTAACATTGAGCGGCTGGAGTAGTTTTTGCAAAAATAGAATAGTGCCTTCGCCATCAACATCCAGGTTAAAAGCCAAGATTACTTCGCTGATCGATCCAAACTTGATCCGCGTTTCTAGTTGGTTGGTCGTCAGGGGGGTGTGGTGATCGAGAGCGTCAATCGTGCCGCCCAGCACGTGGTAAAGCCCTTGATAGTGGCCGGTATTTTCCATGGCGGCCAGATCGGTGGTGCTGGCCACCACACACATCATTGAGCGGTCGCGCTTCGGATTAGAACAAATGTAACAGGGGGACTTTTCGGAAAAGGTAAAACACTCTTGGCAGGTGGTCACCTTGCCCTTCAGGTCGGTTAAGGCCGCAGCTAGCGCGGTGATGTGTTGCGGGTAGCGCAGCAGATAAAAAACAAAGCGCTCAGCGGTCTTTGGCCCAATGGTGGGCAGCCGCGAGAACTCGTCAATTAACTTTTGCATCGTCGGCGGAAACTTGGCCATGAGAGCTAGGGGTTGAGGTTGGGGAGACCGCCCATTGATTGAATCTTTTGGGCCATCACTTTTTTAACTTGGTCATTAGTGTCGTTAAACAGGGTCGGCAAAATCGCGCTGATTTCTCCCGCGGCCATAGCGGGTGGGATGGTCAGTGACTTGACCACTTGATTACCATCCATCACCAAGGTAATCCCCTTGCGTTCTTTGGTCACAGTTTCTCCAGCCAGGGCGCTTTGGAGGTGTTTGCCTTTGGTCCGCAGGTCTTTGAGGTGCTTAATTTTACTAAACATTGAGGGCATAGCGTCAGAGACATTATAGAGACATTAATTAGGTGAGGCCGGATCCGCCGCCGCATAGTGGCGGTCTAAGTCACGGAAGGTGGTGCGGGTCTGATCGAAGTAAACCTCCAGCTGGCCAACGGGGCCATTGCGGTGTTTGGCGATGTGGATTTCGGCCATGTTTTTCTCCTCTTCGGAAGTGTTGAAGCGGGTGCGGTCCATGGCTTTACGGTAAATGAACATCACCACGTCGGCGTCTTGTTCGATCGAACCCGACTCGCGCAAGTCCGCTAACTTCGGAATGGCCGGCGAGCGGCTCTCCACGCTCCGGTTGAGCTGGGACAGCGCGATCAGGGGCACGTTCAATTCCCGGGCGATGCCCTTCAGGGCACGGGAAATTTCCGACACCTCCTGAACGCGGTTCTCTTGGCCGGCGCGGCCTTCCATTAATTGTAAATAGTCCAAGACGATTAGCCCCAAGCCATGCTCCATCTGGAGACGACGGGCTTTGGTTCGGATTTCCATGATGTTGGTCATGGCGGTGTCATCAATGAAAATCGGCGCGTCAGCCAGCAATCCCATGGCGTGGCCGATCTTGGTGAAGTCGTCGTCTTCCCCGCCGCCGCGCTCGGCCAGGCGACCGGTCCGCATCTTCCACAAATCAACGCCGGCCTGGGCGCAGAGGAGGCGATCAACCAACTGTTCTTTACTCATTTCTAAGGAGAAGAGCGCCACCGGGACTTTGCTAACAATGGCGGCGTGGCGGGCAAAATCGAGCGCCAATGATGTTTTCCCAACCGACGGCCGGGCGGCGACAATAATCAGGTCAGATTTTTGGAAGCCAGCCAAAATATGGTCGAGGTCACGCAAGCCGCTGGAGAGGCCCCGGAGCTTGCCCTTCTCGCGATGGAGTTCGTCAATCCGCTCAAAGGCATCGGCTAGTACGGTCTTAATCGGGATAAAGTTCTGGCGCAACGAGTGTTGAGAAACAGTGAAAAGCTCATGCTCGGCTTGATCCAGCACTTGTTCAACATCTTCATCTTCGGAAAAGCCCAACTCCGAGATTTTGCCCGCCGCGCTGATCAGTCGGCGCAAGCTGGCCTTCTTAGCCACGATCTTGGCGTAGGTGGTGACGTGGCTGGAGGTCGGTACCAGGTTAGCTAAACTAGCGAGATACGAGCGGCCGCCAACGCGCTCGGTCTTGCCCAGTTCTTCAATCCGGTTGCTTAATGATAAAATATCGATCGGCTCACCCTTACTGTATAAATGAGCCATGGATTCATAAATCACCCGGTGGGACTCTTTGTAAAAATCATCTGGCGTCACGATGTCGGCAATCCGGATAATCGCCTCACGGTCAATCAAAAGTGCGCCGAGCAATGATTGCTCGGCTTCTAGATTTTGCGGGGGAATCCGGCTGATGATGTCGGCCATAATGGTGCGAAATATGTCTGCATTGTACCCCGCCGGACGGGGGCAAGCAAGACAATATCATCCGCAGCTTATCCCCTGGTTTTTAGGCTATTTTTAAGGAAAATTAGCACTTCCAATTGACTTTTTTTACATTTATGCTATACTGTTAACAGTTCATTGAACCACCAACTAGGAGGATGGCGATGGGCGCTCAGCCGTGCCACTTGTATCACATCTATGAGTGTGACATGTCCGGTCGGCCGGGCACTCTCCGTCACTCCGGCGGCTACAAGAGTGGGCCAGACGCGGTCAACCGCTGGCTCCACTCGTACAAACTCCGCCACGGAGCGAGCGACGAGTATCGACGACTCCGCGATCTCCAGCGGCGGGGACTACTGGTCGGGATGGCCGAAGAGGCCACCAAGCCAACAGCCATCACCGCCCGAGTGCCAGTTCGGGTGGTCATCAAAGTGCCGGCCGCTACCGCCACTTCGCGGCGGCCACCGCAACGCCAACTGGCGTTGCTCTAGCCCCCCAGACCACAAAACCCAGCCCCGCACCGCGGAGCTGGGTGGTTCTTTTTATGATCACTATCCCAGTTCGGGGTAGAGAGGGTGGGCGGCGGTCAGTGACTTAACTTCCGCCGCCACAGCGGTGGCCACGGCTGCATCCGCCGGTGATTTGAGAATTTTCATAATTAACTGGGCGACTAAATGCATATCGGCTGGCGTAAAGCCACGAGTGGTCAACGCTGGACTGCCAAGCCGCAAGCCAGATGGATCAAAGGGCGAGCGAGTGTCGTTGGGAATGGCATTTTTGTTGGCGTGAATGTTAGCTTGCTCTAAGGTGCTTTCAGCAATTTTTCCCGAGAGTCCCAAGGCGTTGACGTCGACGAGCACTAAATGATTATCCGTCCCACCGCTGACCAAAGTCGCCCCTTCAGCGAGCAGACCCCTGGCTAAGGCCTGGGCATTGTCTAAAATCTGCTGTTGATAGACCTTGAAGTCGGGTTTCAACGCTTCACCAAAGGCAACGGCCTTGGCGGCAATAATGTGTTCAAGCGGCCCCCCTTGGGTGCCGGGAAACACGGCCGAGTCAATTTTCTGGGCTAGGTTTTTCTTGTCATCGGGGTGGAGGCGATCAGCGATTTGGCTGGTTAACAGACCGCCTCGCGGCCCCCGGAGGGTCTTGTGTGTGGTGGTGGTGACGATGTCACAGTGTGGCCAAGTGTCAGGATGGAGACCGACCGCGACGAGACCGGCGATATGGGCAATGTCGGCCATAAGATAGGCCCCAACTTCGTCAGCAATCGCCCGGAAACGAGCGAAGTCAATGGTCCGAGGGTAGGCACTAGCACCGCAAAGAATCAGCTTTGGCTTGTGTTCACGGGCCAGCGCGGCCACTTGATCATAATCAATATAGCCATCAGTTCCGACGCCATAAGCCACGAAGTGATAAAACTTACCGGAGAAATTAACTGGGCTACCGTGGGTCAAGTGGCCACCATGGTCGAGGCGCATGCCCAAAATGGTGTCGCCCGGCTGCAGAATCGCCAGATAAGCCGCGGCGTTGGCTTGGGCGCCGGAGTGGGGCTGAACATTGACGTGGGGCGCCCGCAGCAACTCTTTAGCTCGGTCGATGGCGAGCTGCTCGACTTGATCGATAAACTCGTTACCGGCATAATAGCGTTTTTTCGGTAGCCCTTCGGAATATTTATTAGTTAAGACCGTCCCCATGGCTTCCAACACGGCCGGGGAAACAAAGTTTTCTGAAGCAATCATTTCTAGGCCATCTCGTTGGCGGCCCAGTTCTTGGTTGATCAACGCGGCGATGGCGGGATCGGCCGCCGTCAGAAAGTTAAATTTCATAAAGAGGAGGTATTAAATGAAGTCAGTGGGAGGTAGTATACGCCATTCGTTTTGAGTCGACCAGAGGATAAGAAAAGACCGCCGGCGACCGGAGATCTTTTGGGCTGTGACAGCCAGGGTCTGGTGTCTGTCGAGACGACCCGCGGCTGAGGCAGTTTAGCGATGTCATGCCCAGGACGACCACGGACAGCCCTCGGAGCAGTTGGCGATCGGACGCAACATATAGCGCCTCATGCTGGCCTCCGGTCAAGGGTTCATTTCTAGTATAGAAAGCTTTGGCCGGAGAGTCAAGACCACAGCTGACATTCGCGCAACATTGCGCTATAATGTTAGTGTTATGACGAAACCAAAACAATCACTGGATCGAGTTAAAAATATCTATCTCCTGGGCATCAAAGGTGCCGGCATGACGGCCTTAGCCCAGGTTTTTAAACATCAACAAAAAAAGGTCTGGGGCAGCGATGTGGCCGACCGCTTCTTTACCGACGACGTCTTGCGACGAGAAAAGATTCGGGTATTGCCATTTTCACCAAAAAATATTACCCAACAGATTGATCTGCTGATCTATTCCACCGCTTATGGCCGCCATAACAGCCCGGAGTTCGTCCGGGCGAGAAAATTAAAGATCCCAATGTTGAGCTACCCCGAGGCGCTGGGGCAACTCTTTGCCGGACACTACGGTATTGCGGTTTGTGGCACGCACGGCAAAACTACTACCACGGGGATGCTAGGTTATGTTTTACAGGAATTAGGCCAAGATCCATTGGTGGTTGTTGGCTCGACGGTGGAACAAATTGGTGGTAACGCTCGGGTGGGGCAGGGGAAGTATTTTGTGGTTGAAGCCGATGAATATCAAAACAAACTGCGCCACTATACTCCGCAAGCGGTGATTCTAACCTCGGCCGACTTCGATCACCCTGATTATTTCAAAAATCAAGCGGCCTATACGGCGGTGTTCAAGCGGTTTGTTCGTCGGATTCCGAAAACCGGGGTCTTAGTGGCCTTTACTGATGATCCGCAGGTGCGAGTGATTGCAAAAGTGGCCCGCTGTCGCGTGATTGGCTATGGACGAAAGAACACCACGACTCGTCGCCTTAAAATCCCCGGCGAACACAACCAATGGAACGCCACTGCCGTGTTAAAAATGATTGAGGCCCTGGGGCTATCGGTCCCGGCGGCAGCGCGAGCCCTGAGCCGATTTCAGGGGGCCAAGCGGCGGTTTGAACTGATCGGCCAAGCTCAAGGGGTATTAATCTATGATGATTATGCCCATCATCCCGTCGAGATTCAGAAAATGCTGCAAGCCGCGCGGGCTAAATTCCCCACCAAACGCTTGCGAGTCGTGTTTCAGTCGCACAGCTACAGTCGCACCCAAGCGCTCTTGGCGGACTTCGGCCGGGCATTTGGTTTGGCGGACGAAGTAATTATCCTCGATATTTTTAGCTCGGCCAGAGAAGACCGCCGAACGGTTACCGCCGATGATCTGGTGACTGAAATAAATCAACATGGTCACCGGGCGGCCTACCGTGGTACGATAGAAGAGGTGGCGACCTATCTGGCTGGAGATTATCACCGCGGCGACGTGATTTTGACGGTTGGCGCCGGTGAAAATTGGCGCGTTGGCACGTTGTTGCTCCAAAAATTGCGCCGCAAAAAATAATGGCTATGTTTTCTCGTGATCTCCAAGAACGGGTTGTTCTCGCCCCCTACACCACTTTTAAAATTGGTGGCCCGGCGGGGTATTTCTATCTAGCCAAAACCGCGGCGGACATGCAAACAGCCTTATCCTGGGCGGCCGACAAGCAGTTGCCGGTATTTTTGCTAGGCCAGGGGAGTAACATCTTAGTCAGTGATGAGGGTTTCGATGGTCTAGTGATTAAGGATGAAAATGTTGATTTCAATATCGTGGATGGCGTCGTGACTTCCGGGTCGGGCGTTAACTTGGGTTATTTTGTCGATCAATGTGTCGAGTCCGGCCTGGCTGGCGCTGAATACTTAGCTGGGATTCCTGGCACGGTGGGCGGTGCCGTGCGAGGCAATGCCGGCGCCTGGGGGCACGATATTGGCGAACTGACGCGCAAAGTATTGGTGTTTAATGGCAAACAAGCCGTCTGGTTAACCGCGGCCGAGTGTGCCTTCCGTTACCGAACCAGTAAAATAAAAGAGCAGAAATTCGTCATTTTAACGGCCGTTTTGGAACTCCGGAAAGGCGTGATCAGTGAACTACGCGCGGCGGTCAATGAATATCTTCGGCAACGCGCCGCCCGCCATCCGATTGAGCCGTCGGCCGGATCGGTGTTCAAAAATATAGAGCTGCGGGGATTTGATCAAGCCGCTAAATTGGCGCCGGCCTTGGGGGTGTCACCGGCAGCATTCGCCGACGCGACGAAACATGGTAAATTAGCAGTCGGGTACATCGTCGATCGGCTCGACCTCCGCGGCAAAAAAATTGGGGGCGCTCAGATCTCGCCGAAACACGGGAACATCATTATTAATACTGGCCATGCCACCGCTAAAGACGTCATTGCCCTGGTCAGTTTAATCAAGCAACAGGTCCGCGATAAAACCGGCTTACAACTGGAAGAAGAAATTCAATACGTTGGTTTCTAATTCATCAACGATCAAATTATGCCCCTGATCCCCACCATTAAAGCCACCGGCACGGAGCTGACGGATGCCATTCGCTCCCACGTGGAGAAGAAAGTTGCCGCTTTAGAAAAATATTATCATCAGATTACCGGCGTCAGTGCCGAAGTAGCGGTCACCACCCACCACCACCATAAAGGTAAAATTTTTCGGGCCGAGCTCAATGTCGAAGTGCCGGGTAAGCTGCTGCGGGTCGAAAAAACCGCCGATGACCTGTACAAGGCCATTGATAAAGCCAAAGAACACATGGCGTTGATGTTGAAGGACTTTAAAGAAAAAAAGCGGGACGCGGTTCGGCGACCGAGACAGTAACCAACCAGCCATGATTCATACCTTCATCAACCCAGGCACGAGCTACTTTCTTTGCCCGTGAGCGCCGCCAAAAAACGCCGTAAACTGTTTACAATTAAGGTCTGGTCTGATACACTTTAAACCGCTATTAATACCGGTTTTTTCTGTTATTATGGCTTTATTTTCCAAGATTTTTGGGGATCCGACGGCGAAAGAATTAGCGGCGATTACCAAACAAATTGTCAATCCGGTTAACGCCCTGGAAGCGGAATGGCAGAAATTGTCCGACGAACAGTTAGCCGCGAAGACCAGTGAGTTTCGGGCGGCTTTGGCTGCCGGTAAAACCACGGATGAATTACTCGTGCCGATCTTTGCCACGGTGCGGGAAGCCGCCTGCCGCACCTTGGGTCAGCGGCATTTTGATGTCCAGTTAATCGGGGGTTACGCGCTCTATACTGGTAAGATTGCGGAAATGAAAACCGGGGAAGGAAAAACACTGACCTCGACTTTGGCAATTTATGCCCGCGCCTTAGCTGGTCAAGGGGTCCACGTCGTCACGGTCAACGACTATCTAGCTAAGCGTGACGCCTGCTGGATGGGTCAGATTTATCACTTTCTAGGGCTGACGGTGGGGATCAACCAAAATCAGGGGGTGTCGTTTCGCTATGATCCGACTAACACCAGCGAGCAAGTAGTTGATCGCGTGACGCCTTGTACCCGGCAGGCGGCCTACGCGACTGACATCATCTACGGCACCAATAACGAGTTTGGCTTTGATTATCTGCGCGACAACATGGCGGTCAAAGCCACCGACCGGGTCCAACGCAGTTTAGAATACGCCATCGTCGACGAAATTGACTCCATCTTGATCGATGAAGCCCGCACGCCGTTGATTATCTCCGCCGCGGCGGAAGAGTCCACCAATCAGTATTATCAATTCGCGAAGCTAGTCCAGAACTTACGCGAGAATGAACACTATAACGTGGATGAAAAGATGCGCGCCGCGACATTGACCGAAGCGGGGATTAGTTATTTGGAAAAAGCGCTGGGCATTGACAACATCTACGTC
>CAYINJ010000006.1:0-31331 GCA_964364745.1 uncultured Gammaproteobacteria bacterium | reverse complement strand
CCTCTGTCATCCCGATCCGCCCTGGGCGGAGAGGGATCTAGCGTCTAGGGCGTAACAACGTGCCATTATTACTACCTATGGGACAATATGCGTCAATACTTCGTGTACATCATGAGCAGTATTAACCAGACCATCTACATTGGAGTGACCAACAATCTGGTCCGCCGAGTGTTTGAGCATCAACAGGGGGCAGTCAAAGGGTTTACGAAGAAGTACCGCTGTACACGATTGATCTATTATGAAATCTACTCTGATGTCCGCCTAGCCATTAGCCGTGAGAAACAACTAAAGTCGTGGCGGCGGAGCAAGAAGAACACTTTGATTGAAGAACTCAACCCTCATTGGGACGAATT
Organism: uncultured Gammaproteobacteria bacterium; assembly: GCA_964364745.1. Taxonomy (GTDB): domain Bacteria; phylum Patescibacteriota; class Patescibacteriia; order JACRDY01; family JACRDY01; genus CAYINJ01. Next base: position 30,978 of record CAYINJ010000006.1, on the reverse strand, counting down.
ATATCCGACGCTGGGGTAAAACACCCAGATCCCTCGACTACAGCCGCCGAAGCGGCGGCTTCCGCTCGGGATGACAAACGGGGAGGACAGTGGAAGGGGGTGGTAGCGAAGGATGACGGACAGGAGAGATAGCGGGAAAACCACGTCATTGCGAGGAAGTTTACCCTGAGCGGAGCGAAGGGCAGCAATCCCAGCGCATATCCCCCCTGCCGACTCTATGGCGACCGCCCTCTTCTCTTGTCTGTCATCCCGATCCGCCCTGGGCGGAGAGGGATCTGGGTGACTACCCACGAAGATCCTGTTTGTTCCTCTTCAAACCATTCCCACGTAGATCCCTCCTCCCGCCAAGCGGGACTCGGGATGACGAGAAAAATATACGTGATACTAAACAGAGAGGAGATGGAAAAATTTGATCAGCACTTTTATACCACTCCACTCCCTACTTCAACAACGTCTGCCCCTTAAACTTCTGGTATTCCTTTTCGACGAAGTCGACAAATTGTTTCTTAAACACCTCGCGGCTAAACTTTTCGGCATGGGCGCGGATTTTGACCGGGTCGTAGCGTTCGGGCTTGAAGCGAATCACCGCGTCACCCAAACTCTCCCAGCTTTGTTCATCAAAGAACTCCCCCGTCACGCCGGGGATGACGGTCTCGGCTGCGCCGCCGGCCTGATACGCGATCACCGGCCGTCCGGTGGCCATCGCTTCGATCACCGTGATGCCAAAATCCTCTTCTTGGGGGTTGATGAACGCCAGGGCGTGAGCGTACAACTCCGCTTTCCGCCGATCATCCACTCGCCCGACAAACTCGATGTGGGACTTAGCCATTTTGCGTAAGCGCGCTTCTTCCGGTCCCGTGCCAAAGATCTTCAGCGGGATTCCCAACCGGTTAAAGGCCTGAACGATCAAGTCAAACCGCTTGTAGGCCACCAGCCGACCACCGGCGACATAGTAGTGATTGACCTGCTCGGCAATTTGGAAATTATCTACTTCGACCGGCGGGTAGATCACGGTGCTGTCGCGCCGGTAATATTTCTTGATCCGCTTAGCCACGGCCTGGGAATTGGCCACAAAAATATCGACCCGATCGGCCGCCAGACGATCCCACTGCCGCAAATAGTTAAGGTACAAAGGCACCAATGGTTTGACCAGCCGACCGTACTGAATATCCCGCAAGTAGCCGGCGGCTTCCATCCAGAGATAGCGGATCGGCGTGTGGCAATAGCAGATGTGGAGCGTGTTCGGACTGGTGATCACGCCCTTGGCCATGGCGGCGGAAGATGACACCACGACGTCATAGCCCGATAGGTCATACGATTCCGTGGCGGTCGGCATCAGCGGCAAATACCATTGATATTTTTTGATCGCCCACGGCCATTTTTGCAGCCAGGATGGGCGGATGTCTTTTTTTACAAAATCATTACCCATGGCTTTGGGATCATAGAGCAAGGTATAGATCGGCGCTTGGGGCCAGAGTTCACTAAACACTTTGACGACGCGTTCCGCGCCGCCATATTGGACCAGTGAGTCATGGACTAAGGCAATTTTCATACGCGGGATCGACGAGTAAACACCGCTAGCGGCGTGCGCAAGAGAATCCACAAATCCAGCAACATTCGCCAATTCTCAATATAATAGGCATCAAGCCGCACTTCTTCGTCGAAGTCGAGGTCGGAGCGGCCGGAAATCTGGGCCAGACCAGTCACCCCCGGCTTGATCGCCAAGACCTGTTTGTGGTGGCGAGCATACTGGGCCACCTCCCGGGGTTGATGCGGCCGCGGACCGACTAAACTCATGTTACCGATGAAGACATTAAACAATTGCAGTAGTTCGTCTAAGCTGGTGCGTTCCAAGAATCGTCCGAGGCGAGTGCGGCGCGGATCGGCCAAAACTTTGTAAACGGGGCCTTGGCGCTGGTTTTTCTGCGCGATCAGTTGCCGCTCGTACTCATCGGCCTGTTTGCCGCCATAGCCCAAACCGGTACAGTATTCAATTTTCATCGAGCGAAATTTGTAGGTATTAAATTCGCCGTCTTTGGCCACCCGGCGGTTTTTGTAAATGATCGGGCCCGGCGAATCAAACTTGATCGCCACCGCGACGACCAACATAATTGGCGCAGTCAGGATGATCAAAATAGTTGAGGTCAAGATATCAAATCCACGTTTGAACACCTTACCCCAGCCGTCCAGCGGCGTCTTCTTCAACTCAATGATCGGCACGCCGGCGATGGTGGCAATATCGATGTTGGTCGCCTTGGCTTGAAACAAGTCCGGCGCGTACTTAAAAGTGACATGATGTTCGTCACACCAATCGACGAGGTCCAGCAATTGCTGGGCGTCGAGCCGCGGATCAAGGTTCATCACCTCATCGAGCCGGCGAGTGCCCAGTAATGCTGCCAGCCGTTGTCGCTCGCGATCGGTAAAGGCCGTCAAGCGATCCACCACCCGCAGGCCCAGTGACGGATGACGATCCATGACGCTCAAGAGTTGTTCGGCCGTGCGGCCATCGCCGACCACTACTACCCAATGAACGCCGACGCCGTGAGCCAGCATGGCCCGCTGGACAATGCGGACGACGCCGCGACCAACCGCTACGGTCACAATACTTAATACCCAGACGGCCAAAACAATAAACCGCGACGAAAACAATTCTTCTTTGAGAAAAAAGATCCAGACGATCAAGGCCAACGTCGCCGTCGAACAGGCGAAGACGATCCGACCAATTTCTTGCAAGAACTTGCGCGCACTATCGATGACGTAGAGGCCCGACAGCGCGAAGATGGCAATGAAACCGACCGCCATGACCACCACGATGTCGAAATACCGGTCAAACGGCAAAGCGTAGACGACCGGTCGGACGGCCGTGACAAAGGATTGAAAACGCAAAAAATAGGCGATCACGCCGGCGACGATCACCATGACATAATCCATCGGCACGACCGCGACGTTAAAAGCGATATCGGCTCGTTTCATACGCTTTAGATGGTACCCTGTTAGCCGATAAAAATCAATAAAACCAGAGTTGTTGCCTATTGACAAACACCTATCCATCAGGTATATTATCAATTGTCCACGGAAACTAGGTGGTCGCCTTGCCTTTCTTAACCGAGAGGCGGGGAGGAAAGTCCGAACACCCTACTGACCGCAAGGTTGGCAGAAAAAGGGAAGTCGCTAACGGCGACCAGAGGCAACTCTAGGGAAAGTGTCACAGAGACAATTATAGCCCCGCCTCGGCGGGGTCAAAGGTGAAAAGAGTGTTGGTGTGTCCGGTTGAAGAAATCATATGATTCTTCAATCACGATGCTACGACGCTTCCCTCCGGGTGACCGGAGTGTGATGGTAAACCCTTCCTGGTGCAAGAGCTAAACGCTCGCTTGAGGTGGCTGGCAACAGCCGTCCCAGATAGATGACCATCCGCGACAGAATTCGGCTTATCGGTTTTCCGTGGACAACAAAAACACCCCCGCCTTAGGCGGGGGTGTTTTTGAATTACTATTTAATCAACCCAACCAGTTGCCGCACTTCGGCGATGGTTTTGGCGGCGACCTTGGCGGCTTTGGCTGATCCTTTTACCGCTAACCGCTCTAATCCCCTCACGTCTTTCAAGAGCTCAGACCGCTTCTCGCGGAACGGAGTAAAGTATTCAGCGATGCTGGTGGCCAGGGCTTTTTTGAGCTCACCAAACTTGACGGCCTTGGCCGCGCGCTGCTTGGCAAAGAAGGCCACCACCTCTGGCTCGGCAAATTCTTCGAGGAGCAAAAATAGGTTCTGACCGCCCGGTGAGGAAACGTCGCCGCCATCTGATACCGCCCGTTGCAATTTCTTGGTGATCACTTCGGGCTCGTCGGAAATCCTAATGTAATGATTCGGCCCTAAACTTTTGGACATCTTCTTAGTCGGATCCAACAAGCTCATCACTTTTGGCGCGCGAGTTAACACAGGCTTTGGTTCGCGGAAGTATTCGCCAAATCGCGCGTTAAACCACCGGACGATATCACGGGCGATCTCTAAATGTTGGACTTGGTCTTGGCCGACCGGCACCACCAGCGGCCGATACAGTAAAATATCCGCGGCCATCAGCACCGGATAATCGAGCAAGCCGGTGTTGATATTTTTATCTTGGCGGCCGGCCTTGTCTTTATATTGCGTCATGCGAAACAATTCCGTCACGGGCGTAATGGTGTTGAAAATCCAAGCCAGCTCGGTGTGGCCGGGCACTAACGACTGGATAAATAGCGTGCTTTTCTTCGGGTCTAGACCGGCAGCCAAATAGTCGGCGAGCAACCCCAGCGTCCGCTGGCGGAGCGCGTCTGGCTCATAATTTTCCGTCATGGCATGATAATCCGCGACGAAAAAATAGCAGTCATACTGGCCGCTGTTTTGGAGGGTGACAAAATTTTTCAGTGAACCCAAGTAGTTGCCGACGTGGAGTTCACCACTTGGTTGAATCCCCGATAAAATAACTGGTTTTGACATACGGTACTAGTATAGCCCAAACCAAAAAACCTCGCCACCTAAGGCGAGGTTTTCAGAGGTTAGACCTCGATTAAGACCGGCAAAATCATCGGCCGACGTTGCGTTTTCTTCCACAAGAACTCGCCGACTTCGTTGCGGATCTTGTTGCGAATGACTGTTTCAAACGCGGGCGTCCGGTGATCTTTATCTTTCAGAATGGTGCGCACTTTGGCCCGAGTTTCTTCGACTAACGGCAAACTTTCTTTCATGTAGATAAAACCGCGGGAGATAATATCCGGGTTTTGGACCAGCTCGCCGGTTTTCTTGCGAATGGTGACGATGATGACTAACATGCCGTCTTCGGCCATCATCCGGCGATCACGCAAGACCACTTCGGAGATGTCGCCGACGCCGAGACCGTCAACAAAGACGTATTCGGCCGGTAGGCGGTCATCAGTTAAACGGATGCGTTCGCGAGTCATCTCGATCGCCTGGCCGTTATCGGCGACGAGGGTGTGGCTTTCCGGCATCAAGCCGCTGTCGATCATGGTCTGGGCGTTGATCCGCAGCATGAAGTGGTTGCCTTCGATCGGCATGTAGTATTTCGGCTTGAGTAGCCGGACTAAATCCTTCAGGTCTTCTTGGCGGGCGTGACCACCGGCGTGAATGTCCATCATCTTGTAGTGAATGACGTTGGCGCCATGGCGGTAGAGGCCGTCCATCAAGCTTTGGACCGTCCGTTCATTGCCGGGAATAACTGACGACGAGAAGACGATGGTGTCGCCTTTTTTCAATTTCAAGTCGCGGTGTTCGTTGTTGGCCAGACGCATCAAAACGGCGTTGCGCTCACCTTGGGCGCCGGTGCAGATGACCATGACTTTGCTGTCCGGCAGGTTTTTGGCTTCGAGCCAATCCACCATCGTGTTTGGGGAATAGTGGATGAAGCCCAGTTCTTTAGTCACTTCGAGGTTAGAGACCAAGCTGCGACCAAAGACAGCGACTTTCCGACCATATTTTTCGGCCAGGGAAATTAACAACTGGACCCGGGACAAGTTGGAAGCAAACGTCCCGATGATCAGGCGGTTTTTGACCTGACGGAAAATCTGTTCCATTTCCATACCGACTTCGGTTTCAGACAACTGGTGGCCGGGCCGCTCGGCGTTGGTGCTGTCGGCCATCAAGAGGGCGATGCCACCTTTGGCTAAGCGCCGGAGGCGTTCCATATCCATCGGTTTTTCGTTGACCGGGTTGTGGTCAAACTTGAAGTCACCGGTGTGCACAACGGTGCCGACCGGCGTATGCGCGATCACGCCGAAACCGTTGGGGATGTTGTGGTTGACCCGGAAGAACTCGACGTTAAACGCTTGACCGAACTTCAGGCGGCTGTTTTCGTCGATGTGCTGGATCTTGAGCGGCGGAGCGTCGGTGTATTCGACCTGGCGCTTCTTGATAATCCCAGCGGTCAATATGCCAGTGTAAATCACTGGGTTGCCGATCTGTTTCATCAAATGGGGAATCCCGCCGATGTGGTCGTAGTGGCCATGGGTGATAATCACGCCGCGAATCCGGTCGATCTTGTCTTTGAGGTAAGTGTAGTCGTTGATGATGTAGTCAATACCCGGCATGTCTTCTTCCGGGAATTGGAGACCCATGTCAATGACAATAATGTCGTTGCCGTATTCCAACAACGTGCAGTTGCGACCGACTTCTTCATTGCCACCCAAGACGACGACCCGCAAAGTGCCATCTTTGGTCGGCGGGACCGGTTTGGTCACCGCCATCGTGCTTTCCCGCAAATAGTTCGGCCGGTTCGGTGGCTGAGGACGATTGCGTCGCGCGGAGCGACCGCCAGTCGGGTGACTAGTCACCGGCCCTTTGACTGGCCGCTGAACCGAGCCAGCGGCAGTCATCGGCCGATGGCCAGATGACGGCGCTGGTTTAGGTCCCTGCCTGCCGGCCGGCAGGGCCCCGCCTGGTCGAGGGGTCTGCCCGCCGCGACCGGTTCGACCGCGGCTGGTTTTGTTTCGAATCATACTAAGAGATGCGCTCTCGCTCTAATCGACAGCTCGGCTGTCGCGACGAGAGTTAATAAGTTATTTTGAATTAAGCTAATCAATCTGATTCGACGTCAGATACTAGCCCCGCAGTCGTATCAGCGCGATACGACGTCAGGGTCACTATCTGAATTGGTGCCGAAGGGGGGACTTCCTTCATCCCCCGCCAAGCGGGGTCCTCAGGACAGGCTCCCTTCGACTCGCTATGCTCGCTCAGGGCAGGTCTCGTCCACCACCGTCGAGCAGGAAAATATTTATGCGAATCAACTCTTATTTATGTTTTTTGAATATGCCGACGGGGGGACTCGAACCCCCACGACCTTGCGGTCACACGGCTCTGAACCGTGCGTGTCTACCAGTTCCACCACTTCGGCGTAGTCAGAAAGTACGGTGGGGCTTATGGCGCCGAGCGCCATCCCCGTTTGGTCGCGATATAGCGTTGCGGCAAATCAAGTAAGCGATCAGCTGGAACCGCGACCTGATCAGCGGTTACCCCTTTAATGCGGTCACTGACCCAATAAGGATATAGCGGCCGATACAGAAACACCGCCGGAACGTCAGCCGTCAGGAGCGTGGCCAACTCTTGGTACTTGGCCTGACGTACCGCGGGATCAGTCGTGGCTCGGGCCTCGTCAATTAATTTGTCAACCTTGCGGTTACTATACCGAGCTAAGTTTAGCCCAGGATCAACGGCTTGGGAAGAGTGCCAGAAGGCATACGGGTCGGGATCAGCCCCGACAATCTCGCTGTACAACAGCGCTCCATAGCGGCGCGGCTTGATCACCTCGCGGCGGATCTGTTCTGGCGCCACCGTGGTAATAATAGTTTGGACTCCGACGGCTTGCCATGCGCGCTGGATGAATTGGCCGACGGCGGCACTTTCCGATTGATTAACCACGGTCAAGTTTACAGTCAAAGGTTGGTTGCTTTTCATTCGAAAATACTCCTGCCCCCCCAATGCCGCTAATCGCTCTTCATCTGATTGATCAACGAACGGCTGTTCGTCAGTCGCCGCCTTCTGCTCTTGCTGTCGGCTCCAAGTAATGAATTCATTTGGTGTCATGGCTTTCCAGCCGGCTCCATCTAAGAGGGCCGTTACGGCCGGTAGATCATAATTCCAAACCGAGTGATCGTCGGTATAGCCAATCATCCCGGCTAAAATCGGGCTGTCGGCCAGTTCCGCCTGACCAGCCAACGCCTGCTCGATCATGGCACTGCGATCAATGGCCTGGGCTAACGCCGTTCGGACTTTGAGATCCTTTAGCGCCCCACTGGCCTCTTGATTGAAGAAAATCGCCGTATATTGGGGCAGCGATAGTGGCCAAAGACGCCAACCTTGGTTAGGGCTGACTTTGGCTTGAGTTTGGGCTTCCAGGGGCAAATAACTGACGGCCGAGATATTTTTATTCTCGGCGGCTTGCGCCAAACTGCCAAAGTCCGGGTAGAACTTGAACGTCACCGTATCCAGGTAGGGCCGGCCCTGGTAGTACCGGTCATTGGCGGCCAAAGTAATGGACTTCACGACGCCACTGGCTTCTCGCTTCAGTGACGCAAAGGCAAATGGCCCGCAACCGAGGGGCTTGAGGTTGAGCGAGGCCAACCGCAGGGTGGCCGGGGCGATGTCGATCCAAGCGTGCTCGGGCAACAGCCCAAAGGTCAGCGTTTGCAAAAATGGCGCGAACGGTTTTGGCAAGACAAACCGGACCGTGTTCTCATCCACGGCCTCCGCCGTCACGCCGGTGAAGGTCTTGGCCAGTGGCGAGGCCACATCGGAATCTTGAATCAAATCAAAGGTGAAAAGAACGTCGTTGACCGTCACTGGTTGGCCGTCATGCCAGGTCGCGTCTGACCGCAAGGTAATCGTATAGGTCCGCTGGTCGGGGGAAATTTCATACTGATTGGCCGCATCAGGCACAATCTCCCCGTTTGATCGCTTCAAGAGACCACAAAAGATCAGCGGACTGATATCACTATCGACATCATTAGCCGCGGCCAGCACCGGGTTGAGGTATTGCGGCGCGCCAACCAACCCTTCCGAATATTCTCCCCCCGCTGCCGGCAGCGCCGCCAGCGAGAAAAACCAAATATTTATTATCAACCCCACCAAACCAATCACCACTCCGCCCAAACAGCCACGGATGATCAGCTGCTCTTGGCTGGTAAATAGTCGGCCCACGTGTCGCAGCTGTTGCCATTTCGGCCACTGTCGCTGGCGACGTTTGGTCACGGCTAACACCAACTGCCGGTCGAGTTCGCGCTTCTGGTCATGTTCCACAACCGACGCCTGGCTCTGACGAGCCGACGCAGCCGGAGAGCGGCGCCCTGGTCGCCGTGATGATGAGACGGTAGATTCGTCAGGCACAATAGTGCGGGCAAAAATAGCTGGTCGGCACAGCTGACCAGGCAGACAAAGAGTCGGCTAGAGGATGATAAAGCGGATCAGTGACAGACCCAAGAATATCACCACCAAAACGATGGTCGCCCAGAACAAAACCTGTTCGGCGCCTCGCTTGGTCTTATAGACATTTCCTTCGCCGCCAAAGACGGCGCCCATGCCGGTCCCTCGATTTTGCATCAAGACAGCGACAATCAGGAGCAGGGAAATGACGATTTGGCTAATGGAGATGATGGTGGCAATCGACATATCAGTGACCACAAAAACTGACCTCAATGATACCAGCCCGGACCATTATTGTCAAGATATGATATACTATCGCGGTATGACCACTAATTTCCCTACTGCCACTCCACTCCCCCTGATTCGCCGTCCGGTCTGGTATCGCCGCTGGTGGGGAGTGGCGTTGTTAGTCATCGGCGGACTGGTTTTAGCCATTGGGTTTGCGGTGCTCTTCCGAACATTTCAGTTGGTGCGGCAATTTCAAGATGGCCAGATTACTTTAGCCGATCTGTCGGGTCAAGTGGCCACCGCTAGCAAGTTTTCACCGGAGCAAAAAGCCGCTTTGGCGGCCGCGGGCAATTATCCTTTTTTAGGCAACCCCCAGGCGCCAATCGTGATCGTCGAGTTCGGTGATTTTAATTGTCCCTACACCAAGCGATCAGTGGCCGTGCTGAAAGCATTAGTTAATAAATACCCCAATGAAATTAAGATCGTCTGGCGCAATTTCGCCGTCATTGACCCGGTGACGAGTCCCTTGGCGGCCCTGGCCGGCGCCTGCGCCCAGGAGCAAGGCAATTTGTTTTTTTGGTCGCTGCACGATCGACTGTTTGAGCTGGAGGGAAATTTGACGAAGGACACGATCACTCAAGCGGCTAAAACCACTGGTTTAGACATCAACCGGTTTTCTACCTGCCTAGTCGCTCAACGCTATGCCAGCGCGGTGCGAGATGACATCACCACCGGGATTGAATTGGGAGTGCAAGGCACACCGACCTTTTATATCAATGGCCTCCAGGTCAACGGCCACCAAGAACTGGCCAATTGGCAAAAAGCCATTGCCAGCTTGCGACCGTAGCCATTGGTCTGATCAAAAACACCCCCGCCTTAGGCGGGGGTGTTTTTGATCATGCTGACTATCGCTGACTGCCTTACGTGGCGGTTGTGCTCAGGAGTAAGGTGTTGATAACAAACAGCGTAATGGCGTACGAACACAGGATGATGGCCAGCCCAATGACGGCATTGCGCAGCAGGGCTTTGGCCTCGTCAATTTGTTCGGAGTTGCCGCCAGCCGTCATCCATTTAAAACCAGCGTAGACGGTCAGTACCAGGAAGACCACGCCTAACACTTCCAGGAAACGACGAATCAATCGGAAGGTCAGCAACCGAAAATCCGTCCCCTCTTCACCACCATAAATGTTTTTGCCAATATCGGTCAGGCCCCCTTGGCGCATGGCGCGCCAGACATCGGTCTTGTTGCTGTCACCGGAATTGACCGCGGCCATCACTGGCACCGGAATCACCATGGTCACGGCACTAACCATCATGATGCTGGCGATGACGCTAAAAATAATAATTCGCATACAATTTAGATGTTTGATCCGTTGACCACGGCCGCGCCCGACAGCGTACTGCCGATAAAGTAAGTAATGGCATAGCTTAACAAGATAATCGCCAGGCCAATGACGGCATTGCGTAACAGCGCTTTGGACTTATCAATTTGTTCGGTGTTGCCGCCGGCCGTCATCCACTGGAAGCCGGCATAGACCGTCAGTACCAGGAAGACCACGCCCAAGACGCTGAACACCGCTAAGAGCACATTGCTGACCACTTGGGCCAAGGGATTATCGTAGTTGGCCAGATCCTGGTCATAGCCGGCCGTTTCCGCCACGGATTTCAAGCCAGCTCCCAGCGTGTTAGTGTCATCAGCCGCTAACAGTCCGAAGGGGGCGAACAACATCGACAGGAGACCTAAAACAATAATAAAGCGTGACATATAGTTTAGCGATCAGCGTTACTCCAATTAGTTAAACCAGTATTAAAGCCGAAGCCGGCAACGGTGAAAATAGCCAGGACAATCGCGTAAGCCAGTAGCACAATGGCTAAACCAATGGCGGCATTGCGCAACGCGGCCTTGGCTTCATCCACCTGCTCGGCGTTGCCACCGGCCGTCATCCATTTCACGCCGGCATAAACCGCGTAGATCAGGCAGACCACGCCGAGCAGGGACAGGACGATGCCGATGATGTTGCCGATGACGATTGGCGCGCCGCCCGCGTCACTATAGGCATCATACCCCGCTTGGTCCAAAAAATCTAACGTGGTTTTGCTAGTTTCAATCACCGCCGTTTTAGCACCGACGATGGTGGGTGCCAGTGCCAGCCCCAACCAACTAGTAACAGCGACCATGGTTATGCGATTAGGTCGATAAAACATAGGTGTTCCAAACAGTTTATCGCGACAGCACTCGGGCCAAGGCGACCGTAATGGCATAATTGACGATCACGCCCGCCGCCAATACTACTACAACTCCAATGATATTATTCTTCAAAATGCTTTTGGCCTTGGTAATCCGGTCTTCATCACCATGGGCTGTCACCCAGAGAAAACCGGCGTAGATAATGTAGAGAAAGAAAATAATTCCGACGAAGGACAGTACACCCTGAATCACCGCGGCGATGGTGGTGACGAAATTTGTCGTATTATTGGTGTTATAGTCGCCAGCAGTAGCCGCTTCGTTGAGAATCTTTCCCGTCTGATCAATCGGCCCATCCGCAGCTAAAACTAACCCACCGCCGAAGATGAGCATTAACGTCATGGCTAATAGAATGGAGAAATACCGCATAAAAAGTTTATTTGATCCCAACCGCGCCGCCGACTCGCGTGACCACGAAGTAACTAATGGCGTACGCGCTGGCGATCACCAACACGCCGATAATGCCGTTGCGGATAATACTCTTGGCTTTGGTCACCTGATCTTCGTTGCCGGCGGCCGTCATCCAGAGCACGCCACCGTAGATCAGATAAGCCAGCACGATAATTCCCAACGCCGAAAGTATAATGCCAATCGTTTTACCGACAAATATCCCCAGATCATCGGTGGTATTGGTCTGACCGGCGGCGTCGGCAACTGTACCAAAATTTTCATCCGGAGTTTGAGTATTATAGAGCGGTGCGGCGACGATACTGCCGGCCAACATCAACCCTCCCGCCATCAACCCCATGGCGATCACTGCTTTGGTGCGCTTATTATTCCGCAGGAGTGGTGCCATATCGGAAATCTCCGCTAATTGCTCCAGTGAGCACAAAATTAGTAATCACTGCCGCCGCAAAGACAATAACCAAAGCAATCAACGACCCACGGATGATCCGCTTGGCCTGCTCGACCTTTTCATCATTGCCTTCCGCCGTGATCCACAGCCAGCCGGCGTAGATAAAGAAGCAGGTAATGACGATGCCGATGATGGTGTTAATCGCTAAGATGTATTGACCGATGACGGTAAAAATTTGCTCGTCGCCCGATGGTTTGTTAAATCCCGCGCCAGTACCGGTGTCAATTAACTGACTATTTAAGTTTTCTAAAGTGGGCACTGCCACGGCACTGACGGCTACACCGCTAAACAACAGCGCCACACTCACCAAAAGTGCGGCGACTACTTTTCGACCGGTTACTGACGGCAGAACAAACTTCATGGTAGCTAGAAATTACAGCGGTGGTGGCGACTCGGTTCGGCCAGTGGACACCGAATACACCTGCGTGACGACAAAGGTCGCGATGGTATAAGCCGCAAAGACGATAATCAAACCAATAATGGCGTTGCGAATTAGATCTTTGGCTCGTTTGACCTCGTCTTCATTGCCTTTGGCCAACAGCCAGACCCAGCCACCATAGACCATCAGGATGAAAAAGACGGTGCCTAAAAACGCAATGACATAACCAATCACCTGACCGGCGATGACTTGCGGGGTAGCCGCATTCTTGACGCTGAATCCGGCTGTAGTTGAAAAATCATCAACATTTTGGTTGGCATTACTTAAGTTCAACAACGTGCCATCTCCCGCCGAGGCCACCAGTCCGGACAAAAACGCCAACCCCAGCAAGCAGATGCTGATCGTGACGATCAGGCGCGTGGTGATAACTGGCCGGCGGTAAACACTAAACATAATTTATTTATTATGCGCTCTTCTTCACCACCGTGAGAGCCAAATCCAGCGCGTATTTAACGATCGAATATGCCGCGACGACTATCACTAGCCCAATCAAGGCGTGGACAATGGCGTTGCGCGCTTCGGTCACCTTATCTTGGTTGCCCTGCGCCATCATCCATTTAATTCCCGCTAAGACAATTAAGATCAAGAAAACAATGCCAAGTACCGACAAGGCCACCCCGGCCACCGCTCCAGCGATGACTACCGGGTCATCGCTTAGCTTTTGGACGGTATCTTTACCATAGGCCTTTTCGGCAATGCCCGTGAGGCCATAATCACTGGCTACCGCCTGACTCACCAGTGGCACAGCCAAAAACAATGCCAGCATTACGGCCCCGATGAAGCGGCGATGGGTTATAGACATAGTAAACTAGAGATGAAACGGCCGCGGTGGCCACTACCAACCGACTTAACTGGTCGCGCTTTCTAAGCTGGAGATGACGAACCGCGCGATCGAGTAGGCCGAGATGATGATCACTAGACCGATGACGCCCGCGCCAATTAATTTCTTGGCTTCTTCAACTTTATCTTCACTGCCACCGGCGGTCATCCACTTGAAACCACCAGCCAAGATAATCACCACGGCGACCAATCCGAGTAAGGACATGGCAGCATTGATGATCTTGGCCGCGGTCACGCGGACATCTTGCGTGGTCAGTTCGAGTTCATCCCCCACCACGTTGACCCCAAAGAAGTCGTCAGTGGTGTTGCTGTTTTGCGCGCTAGCGGCAAACAGCGGCACCGCTACCAGCGCGGTTAGCGCCAGCACCGTCAACATTCGAGCGAGATTTTTCATAACCAAAAGATTAAAACGAACGCCAACCCTATTGGGTGGCATTCAAGAGTGATTCGATAACAAACTTGGCGATGGCGTAGGCCGACAGGATGATGGCCAAACCAACCACGCCGGCCACCATCATCTTGCGGGCTTCGCCAATCTGGTCGTCGTTGCCGCCGGCCGTCATCCACTTGAAGCCGGCAAAGACGATAATCACCAGGGCGATGATGCCCAAGAGCGTCAGAGCGACGTTGATGATATTCGCCACGGTGGTGCGAATATCCGTGCTGGTCAGCCCGGTGGCATCGGCATACTGCAAGCCGAGGTCTTCCGGACTATCAATGGCGTTGGCGCCGAAGGCCACCATCGGCAAAGCCAACAGCGTCGTCAAGCACAATGTGCCGAACAACGCGGTGAGCGTTTTGTTACGCATAGACATAAGTAAGTGAGTCGTTAGTAAAGACAGAATTAAATTGATTACATTATACCGATTTTCCTATTTGTCCGCAAATCAACTGGGGATATTTCTGCCAAATTTAGTGGTTTTTCTACTTGGTGGTCGCGGCGGTGGTGGCAAAAGTAATCAAATAACTAACCAGGCCATAAGCGGCAAAGGCCATGACGCCACCTAAAACCGCCCAGACGATGGTTTGCCGAGCGGCGGTGATTTTGTCTTCATTGCCGCTAGCGGTCAACCACTGCCAGCCGCCATAGGCCACCACCAAAAACATGGCCGCGCCGATCACACCCAAGATCACACTGGAAAAATACCCGCCGAAATCCACGATGAAATTGTCACCGACAAACTTCTTGGTTGGAATCAGATCGCGAAATGAACTTTTCTGGGCTAGTCCTTGATCAGCGGCCATGGCAACCGGAACCACGCTCAAGCTGACTAGGACGAGGAGGCCGATCAGGGCGGCCGTGAAAAGATGACGATTCATAAGGTCAGACAAATTAAGGCCGGCCCGGTGGGGCATCTGGTGGCTGCTGGGTTTTTTCAAACGACTGCACCTGATCGTCTTTATACGGTCCAACGTCGCTGGCCGTACAGGGCGGTTTGTCCCATTGGAAGTTGAACAATACTCTCATGCCATCATTACCGGCGGTCGGGACCCCCACGAAAATCAAGGTGACGTGGACGATCTGCCAAGCAAAGGCCACAATGAATAATCCAATGGCGGCGTTGCGCAGGGTGGCTTTGGCTTTATCAATCATCTCACTGGAACCAGCCGAAATGACGAACAGCACCCCACCGTAAATAACAAAGGCAAAGGCCACCGCCCCCATGATGCCGAAGATCATCCGGGCCACCTGGTAGCCGATGTTTAAGAAATCACACAACTCACAAGAGCCACACTGAATACACTTCTTACTCACCGCACTAAACAGTCCGCCCTGCTGAACGTCAGATGTTATCGCTACCACCGCCGGATACTTCGCTTCATTCGTACAATCATTTTCATCGGCCGCGCTGACGCCGGCTGGGGTAGTCAGCACTACTACGACCACCAGCGTGATAGCTATTACTCCTTTGAGAAAGAATTGACGGCGCAACATATGTTACATGGTTTGTTGAATCTGCCCGGCGGATAGTTGGACCGCTTCGCGGACTGTGCGCTCGCCGGCGACAATGGCGGTGATTAAGTCACGGAAAATCTTTTCCGCTGTTGGCGCGTCCACGCCGTGATACCAGCTCTGGGCCGCCAGCAGCTGACTGACAAATGGCGTCAGGGTTTCTTCTTCGAGCTGGGTGGCGACCAGCGAGCGCAAGGCGGTGGGTTTTTGGGTGGCGTCGAGATAGGTCTTCACTTGCGTCGGCTGGGTGGCCATGAAGTTCAGAAAGTCCCAGGCCCAGTTGGCATTGGTCGTTTTCTTCGACACCCCCTCCACCCAGTAGTTGGCATAGGTCACTTCGGGGTTGCCCTCAATCTGGGGAATGGCCGCGTAACTGAAGTTCAGCTTGGGGGCGCGCTGGCGGATGGTTTGCAGATCATACGAGTAGCCGAAGAAAAAACCAACCTGGCCGTTGATGAAGGCGTCTAAGCCATTCGGCATTTGATCATTCCAAGTATAGACCTCCTTGGCCGGGTAAGCGAAATCGGTATAGAAAATCACGGCTTCATCAGCCGGCGGCACCGCGCGATCTGGCAGCGTGGCCGGGATCTGGTGGAACAAGACGCGGTTGCCCTGGGCCATGACGGTGCCGTTTTGCATCATCAACAGCGACAAGAGGTCGAAGTTGCGCGGCACGTTGTTGGCCGTGCCTAAGGCGGCGCCGGCTTGGATGATATTGCCTTGTTTGTCCTGGCGGACAATTTTTTTCACTTGGCTTTGAAACTCCGTCCAGGTCTGCGGCGGTTCGGGAATGCCGACGCCGTTTAAGACGTCGCGATTGTAAAATAGGGCCAGCGTATCCACCGACAGCGGCAGGCCAAACACGGCCGCCGTCCCCGTCTCCGGGTCAGTCAGCACCACGTCGTCAGAGACCACATCGACAAATGATTCTTTGACTTGCCGCGGCGTGGCCAGCTTGTGCGTCTCGAGGGTGATGACCTTTTCCTTTTGCAGTCCACCCAACCGATCCACCACCTGCTCGCGGGCCACGACCACCGAGGCCGGCGCCGGCAAAAGCTTCGACCGATACTTCATCATCCAGGTGTTGGGGACGGAAAATAAGTCCGGCCCACGATCTTCGGCCAGGGCGTCGAGGAGTTGCTGTTCGTATTCCTCATAGCGCCAGGCCCGGACTTCCACGGTGACGTTGGGGTGCTGGGCCCGATAGGCGTTGATAATTTCTCGGAAATTATCGGGCTGATCCCAGACCCGCCAATAAGTCAGCGTCACCGGTTGCATGGCGGCCAGCTCGTCTTTGGTCACGCCTTTGCAGCCAAACCCGGCGGTGACAACGACCACGGCCAGCAGAATCAAGACCGCAAATTTGATTGACCGCGTAGGCATAGGAAATTAACGAGTAATAGTTTTGAGATAGCGGCGCAGCTCGCCTTTGAGCTCCGGCCGCCGCAGCGCGAACTCGATATTAGCTTTCAAAAATCCCAGTTTGGAACCCATATCATAGTAGGTCGCGTCCACCATGGCCGCGTACATCGCCCGCCGACTAGCCAGGACCTGCAAGGCATCCGTCAGCCAGACCTCGCCGCCTTTACCCCGTTTGGTCTGGGCTAGAATCGGGAAGATATCCGGGGTCAAAACGTAGCCGCTGACTGACGCCCAAAGTGATGGCGCTTTATCGGGGCCGGGTTTTTCGAGGAGGGACTGGACGGACATGACCCGATCACCAATTTTCTTGCCCTCGATGATCCCGTATTTCTTGGTGCCCTCGGCATTCGTCTTGATCGCGGTCAACACCGGCCCGCCATAGGTCTCGTAGACATCAATTAACTGTTGCAAGCGAGGGGGGTTGGCCACAAACACGTCATCGGCGAACAGCACCGCAAATGGCTCATCGCCGATCAGGTCGCGGCAGTTCAACACCGCCGTGCCATTGCCGTACGGGCCTTTTTGGCGGATGTAGACGAAATTGGCCAATCGGGAGATCCGCCGGATCTGATTCCGGGCCGCGATTTTTCCTTGCTTGGTCAGCCAATTTTCCAATTCCGGCTGGTCATCAAAGTGATCCTCGATGGCGCGTTTGTTACTGCCGGTGACGATAATCACGTCCGTGATGCCGGAGGCGACGGCTTCTTCGACCACGTGCTGAATCACGGGAGTATCAATGATCGGCAGCATTTCCTTGGGTTGGGCCTTGGTCGCGGGGAGCAGTCGAGTGCCGGACCCAGCGGCCGGGATGATCACCTTGCGGATACGCTGCATATAATCGGGTAGTGCTGTCAGTATAGCAAAAATATGACAAATGGGAAGCTGGGGTGACGTGTTCTTTCGTCTCCTGATCATTCTCCAAGGTTAAGGTGGTCTTGAGCTGCCCCCAAAAGCTGCCGCCTGATGCGTCGTCCCCGACAATGCTTCAATATCCCCAAATAAGATTGTAACGACTGATTAAAAGATTCTTTGGTAATCAGGCCCTGCTCTAATTCTTGTTTTCTCAAACGGATTTTTTTCAGCATCCGCTGTTTGGTCTTAGTCCGTAAAACGATATACTGGGGCAAGTTGACATAACCGAGGAAATCTATGCCCTGTCGAAATTTACGAATTGACACTTTACTGGGATGAAGTTCTAACAGTAACCCACCCTGTAAAAATTCCCGAATTTGTGTTAAGGTGCTCTGAAAAAACATTCTATCCGGATTAACCACGATAAAGTCGTCAGCGTAGCGGAAATAGTGCTTTATCCTCAACTGGTGTTTAACGAATTGATCTAACTTGTCTAAATATATGTTGGCTAAGATTTGTGAGGTAACATTGCCGATCGGCAATCCTCGTAAAGCCCCCCCCCGAAGCAATTTTGTTCTCCGGTGGAAAGCCCCCAATAATCTTATGGATTAACGAGAGGAGCTTCTCGTCGGTAATCTTGGTTTGGATGATGGCCAACAGCTTCTGGTGATCCACACTCCAGAAGAATTTTTTGATATCACATTTGAGGATATAGACGGTACGAGCGTAGTTATGACTGGCCTGCCGTAGACAGTTAGCCACATTCCTCACTGCCACATGAGTACCTTTCCCAAGTCGTGATGAGTAAGAGTGAAAGATAAAGGTGGGGTCAAAGATGCGATAAAGTTCATTGAACACCACATGATGGACAAGGCGATCTCTCACTAAGGCCTTACTAATAACTCTATGCTTGGGGTCGTAGATATGGAAAGTGGAGTAAGGGCCATGACGGTAGCTTCCCAATAATAACTCATAGTGAAGCTGGAAAATGTTATCTTCAAGGTGACGCTCAAATTCCATGACGTCGGACTTCTTCGCCTTGCCTTTCCTAAAACCCCGCCAACATGACAGTAAGTTCTTCAAACTAACTAACTCCTTATAACTCTTATGGACTACCATATGACGGACACACCGATTATTCTAAAGACCTACGAGTTGTATAAAACATTCTATGGGTATTTAGAATTATTTCCTAAAAAAGACAAATATTTGCTGGGGGCAAAATGCGAAGAACGTATTTTACAGATATTAGAAGTTCTCCTAGAAGCTAATTACCTACCGAAAGATAAAAAATTGCCATTAATCCAACGGGCAAATAATAGGTTTGAGGTGCTTAAAATCCTAGTGCGCCTGATCCGCGAATTGAATATTATAGATCAGAAAAAATATATTGCCCTCCAGACCATCATTCAAGACATCGGAAAAATGTTCGGCGGTTGGTTGAGATCCCTGCAATAGTTTTGAAAAACTCTCCGCGTTAGGAGAGTTTTTCTCTCTTGCAAACTATCTGAGAGAGCCGGAGCCGTAGTTCGGATTCGCATTGCGCACGTCGTTGGCGTTGAGGTTCACCTGCCGATCGTCGCGATTGAAGTTCAGATACGGCGCATTGATGAAGTCGCCTCCACCGTTCGGAAAGTGTCGATATCCTTCAGTAAAGCACCGGGTGGATATTTCTACTCACCCTGAATTTTATTTGGCAGCACCCCATAATATTAATGGGGACCTGCGCTAGATTTCGACACGTAGTGTACAAGATATTCCTCGACTGAATAGCACGCTTCCGATATCCATTACAAACACCGGAACTCTAGCCATATCAGAAAAGGGAGCTCGGCGACCACAATCTTTATCAAACTGTGATGCATTAGCCTGACTCACCTATATATTAACTTGGTTTTTTAAAAAAAGAAAGAGGCGGAGATCTAACGGGATCCGCCCTTGCTGATTGAACGTTGGTAGGTAGCCGTGGACATTTGACCCAAAAATTCAAAGGGCCAAAATCACAAGGGTACACTACCTGAGAGAGCCGGAGCCGCAGCCCGGATCCGCCTCGCGCACGCCGTCGGCGTCGAGGTACACCCGCCGATCGCCGCGAACGAAGCCCAGATACGGCGCATCGACGAAGTCGCCTCCACCGCCCGGAGAAACCTCCAGGTCGGGCATGTCCATGTAGGGGATGACTCCCCCATCCATGGATGTGACCCATTTCGGATGAAGCGCCGCGAGCATCGGGCCCTCCTGTCCCATGCCCATGATCTGACCGCGATCCAGTTGCGGCCGGACGCTTTCGACCGACTGCTTCTGATAAGCGCGGCCGAGTTCGCAGACCTGCCAGCGCAAGCCCCTGGAGCGGGGTTTGGCGTTGGCGCGTGGGCGCACGCCTTCGGGCGTGAACAACAGGCCGCCCCACTTCCAGGTGCCATCCTGTCCGTGGCTCTGAATGCACGCTTCCCAGTTCCGGCGGAAAGTTTCCACTGCATCGCCCGTGTCGTAGAACAAGGCCACGCAGTAGAGGCCGCTTTCGTCGGAAACGGGACAGGTCGGCGGAACGCCGAGCGCGGCGATGACTTCGGCCGTGATAGCCGGGTCGCGCCACAAAGCGGCATTGAGCTCGAGGAACTTTTTGGCTTGCTCCTCGGGCGGGGTGAGCAGGCGGTGTTTGATGATAGCCGCAACGACGTCGCTGCGAAGAGCATTGTTTTTTCCGATAGCGGCATAATCCTCTGGTTGGACACCATCGCCTTGCAACGCGACGAGAACCTGCGTCTCATCGCCCCGCCGAAGATCGCCGGTAAGAGTCGGACTGGTCGTAGACATGACTGATCCTCCTGGATTGTTTGGCTGACCCATTATGGGCTGACCAATTGTCAACATGCCACACACCCGTGGCTTAGGGCAGCATCTCTCGATGAGATGAGCGTTGTAAATACCGAGAATTGAGCCCCGATATTCAAAACGCTCACCTCACTTGGATTTCTAATGAAAAGAACTAATTGGTAAGTATAGCACAAAACGATATTCTTGTAAAGCATTTAACTGAATTTTGAGCAATTTAAGGGATTTTTCTGTCATTGCGATGACAGCCGGGGGGATTATGACTGGTGTAAAAGCGCCCTAATATCTTCCGGGATTGGGATAGGGGAACGAACCGGGCTTTTGGCCGGATAGCGCCAAGCGGTGATGATGGTCAGTTGGCCCGGTGGATTGCTGGTTTGATACATCGCCCAGATTTCTGACGTGTGTTTGGGGCTGGTCGGTTGCATCACGGCGACTGTCTCTGGCGCAATTCCTTCCTCAACTCGCTGCGGGCGACGAATGACCCGTAGCACTCGCGTCGGTGATAAGCCATACTGACGCAGTTTGGATCGAGCATGGCTGGTCCAGGTAATTCGGCTGCCGCCGGGGTATGACCGGGCCGGGCGAGTGGCTGATGGCTGGATAGATATTGGCATACTATAGCATCGTAGCACGGCACCGCTGGCCGCGCCTATGGGCGGGGGTTAGTTTTGTGAATTGACAAAATCGTGGCGGGGCGATATGGTGTGGTTGCTCCTATCTTGGTGAGGTGCGCCATGCAACAACTCGCTTCGGTCATGCCGAACACTGCCTGCTGGAACTTCGCCCTGCCGGCTGTGGCAGACAACGCCTTCCTGGTCCTCTTCGACCACTGTCTGCCCGCCGCCGCGACGATCGCTGAAACTCTCCCTGATGGACGGCGAGTTTCTCGGACGGTGTCCCTGGCCGCTAGGGATGAACGCCGATTCTTGGCCCTCTTGTCGCTCATCTGCCAAGCCCATCACATCTGCCTGCGCGGCTCCGGATAAACTCCGGGGCCCTTTACTTTAAAAACTACAACAGCATCCGCTGGACCGGCTGGCTGGGCTCGACAATCACACCTTGGCGGCGCAGCTCAAAGAAACAAGCGCCGCAGGCGCGAGTGTCGGCGGCGGCATGATGCGCGTCGGTCAACGCGGTGCCAAAAAGTTTCTGATACAGTTCGGCCAAGCGCGGCGGCTTATTATTGGGTAGGGCACAAAAGTTGGTCGACAGTCGCATGGTACACATTTTAGGCAAATCCAAAAAACCACTGCCAATTCGATGGCGAAATAGTTCCGCCCCCATGACCTTCAAATCATACTCCAGGTTGTGGGCCACCAAAGTGACGTCCTTATTTTTAAAGACCGCGACAAAGTCAGACAAAGCCGCCAAAATTGATACCCCGGCGCGGTTGGCTTGCTCGGTGGAGATGCCGTGGATCCGAGTGGAATCATAGGGAATAGTAAACCCTTCCGGTCGGATAATGGCGCCGGCCGACTTGATCTCATGGCCTTGGCCGTCATAAAGCACCCAGGCCAACTGCACCAGCCGCGGCCAGTTATCCACGTCAGAGACCGGCGCGTCCCAACGCGTCGGTAGCCCGGTCGTTTCCGTATCGAAGACGAGGTAATCCATAGGGGCCTAAAATTTTATTTTCATCCGCCGCCATCATAACGTATTTCGCCCCCAACGACAAATAAAAATACCCCACCGGCGGTGGAGCCAAGACCAGACCTGACGACTTAGCTGCTTTACCACCCAAACAACTTCCCGACTTCTTCGGGCGTTTCGCGGCGGCGGATGATTTTGACTTCCCCGTTGGTGGCCAAAAGCTTGGCTGGACTGGACAGCAGGCAATGGTGCGAGGCCAGCGCGTCTTGGTAGGCGCCGGTATCAAACACGGCGATGTAGAGCTCGGGGCAGTCCTCCAGGCGCGGTAATGGCACGTAGGTGCCGCCGGCCGTGTAGCGATCGTCGGCATCACAGCTCGAACCGGCCAGCCAAGCCGGCTGCAGCCGCCGGGTATGGAGGTAGTTGACCGGTACGATGTGCCATCGTTGGTGGATGGCCCAGGTGTCGAGTAGGTCGTTCATGAAACTGCCATCAATCACATACCACTTCTTGCCATTGCTCTTGCCATTGCCCGTGATCGTCTTCTCGGCGGTAATTTTATAAATGGTGATCTGCGCCGGCGCGACCACGTAGCTGCCCCACTCGACGATCAGATTCGGGTGTTTGACGCCTAAGCGGTCGAAGTGTTTTTTGGCGCTGCGGACGATCTGACTGATTAAACTCTTGCCGGTATAGAGCCGTTTCTTTTTTTCAAACGGCACGCCGGCACCGCCACCGATGTCGAGGGTGTCTAACCCCGGATTTTTCTCCCGCAGCTTGGCGTAGAGCTCCGCCGCGCGCTTGATGGGCTTCACAAACCCTTCAATGGTCTCGATGTGAGTCGAGATGTGGTAGTGGAGGATGGACAGGTTGCGGATCTTGCCCAAGCGCAACACCTCGCTTTCGGTAAAGCCAAATTGGTTGAAGCGCTTGTCCCAGTGAGCAGCCACCCGAATGTCCAGGTTGACCCGGATGCCAACTTCGCCTTTAAATTTTTTCAGTCGATCCAGCTCGGCCTGATTTTCGATAATCGGCACCACGGTCAGCCCTTTGGCCCGCAACTCTTCAATTAATTGGACGTACCGTTCGGTTTTCGGACCGTTACAAACCACCCGGATCTTGCTGTGGAACTTGTCTTGTTCCAGCATTCGTTTGACCAAGAACAGTTCATTGGCTGAAGCGACATCGAGGTTGGCGCCTTCGGTGATCGCTGGCAAAACAAACTCTTTGTTTTGGTTGGCCTTCATGGCGTAGTGGTAGTAGAACTTCCCCTTGTACCCTAAAATCTTGCAATAGGCGTTGAAGGTCTCGATCAGATCGCGGACGCGGTTTTCGATAATCGTCGGGAAGACGATTTCGGTGCTGGTGCCGTACTTTTTGATGATGTCGTAAATGTTGTATTGGAAATGGCCTTCACGAACCAGTAGTTCGCCATCGGGCGAAATATCAAAGTGATCGGTGTTGAATTCAGCAAACCCCAGCTTCCAGAATTTCTTGAAGCCGTTTTTCTTTGGTTTGGCCTGCTTTGATTTCGACGTGACCGATCGACGTCGCCGAGAGACCGGCGCGACCGGG
The DNA here is from genome assembly GCA_964364745.1 of uncultured Gammaproteobacteria bacterium. Lineage (GTDB taxonomy): Bacteria > Patescibacteriota > Patescibacteriia > JACRDY01 > JACRDY01 > CAYINJ01. The sequence goes on along the minus strand of CAYINJ010000006.1, from coordinate 7,232 downwards.
GCGGAAGTGGTCATTGGGAGCTAGCAAAAAAGCGACAACTGCCAGTATGACATGACTGGTGAAAATTACAAGGGTTCGGGGAAGTTTTCAGGAGATAGTCGATCTACTCGGCGACGGTCTCGTCGTCGTTGCCGCCGGTGGCTGCCCGCTTGGCGTCCCGGCGGAAGGCAGTAGCCGCATTGGCCATAAACCGTTCTTCGTTGGCGCCATCCGGAATAGCCACGACATCTTGGAGGGTATATTTACCGGCCACGGTGCGCTCCGCGCCAGCCGGCCAACCTAGATTCAGCCCGACATCGGTCACCTGGCCCGTGGTTTGATCGACGATCGGATAGCAACCCACCACTTCTCGCTTTTCGACCTGACCGTTGCCGAGATGCAAGACCACAAATCCGCCCTTGGTAACGCCTTGAGCTACGATGCGTTTTTCAGCGATGGCTTGTTGTTTTTTCCCTGGCGTCGCCAAAAATTTTTTCAAACATATCTGATTCAACTTAAGTTGGTTATGTCCGTACTTACCGCCGGCCCGGTCGGCGACCGCCGTTCCAGCGGCGAGGCGGGCGGCGACCGGCTGACCGCGACGCGCCGGCCACCGGTGCAGCCGGCATGACGATTGGTGGCAGATCGGGATGGGCTTTGCGCGGTAAGACAGCGCGGATTAATTTCTCAATGCCTTCGACATCGCGGCGTTGTTCCGGTGTCGCAAAAGTAATGGCGTGACCTGATTCGCCGGCGCGGCCAGTCCGGCCGATACGGTGGACGTAGTCAGAGGGATTATCCGGCAAGTCATAGTTTAACACCAGCGAAATGTCTTTGACATCGATGCCCCGCGCGGCAATGTCGGTGGCGACTAAAATGCGGTATTTGCCGGTCTTAAATCCCTGCAGGGCTTCTTTGCGTTGAGCCAGGGTCCGGTTGGCATGAATCTCGGCGCTGGCGTGACCCCAGCGACGGATCATGGCCGCAATTTTGCGCGCGCCGTGTTTGGTCCGGGAAAACAACAAGACCGAACCAGGATACTGCACCAGCATTTTTTCTAACAACAGGGCCTTGTTCGGTTTGTCGACGAAAAACACTTCTTGGGTAATGTGTTCGGCCGGCGTGCCTGGCTGGGCAATTTCGACTCGGATCGGCAACTGCATGTACGTCCGAGCAATGCGAACAATGTCTTCGGGCATGGTGGCCGAAAACAACATCGTCTGGCGCTTAGCCGGCAATACGTCCATGATCTTGCGCAACTGCGGGGCGAAACCCATGTCCAACATCCGGTCGGCTTCATCCAACACCACGGCCGTCACGCGATCAAGGCGCAAGGTCCGCTGTTGCAAGTGATCAACGATCCGGCCCGGTGTGCCAATGATGATCTGGGGCTGGCGGCGGATTTCTTGAATTTGCTTCTGCATCGATTCCCCACCGATAATGACCGTCGAGTGGATTCCCAGTGGCTTGGCAATCTTGACCAATACTTCTTGGACTTGCAGCGCCAGTTCGCGAGTCGGCAAGACGATCAGTTTTTGCGTGCCCGGCCTGGCGGACTGGATTAATGGGACGCCGAAGGCCAAGGTTTTGCCGGTGCCGGTCTGGGCAATGCCAATGATGTCTTGGCCAGTGACTAATACGGGGATGGCCTTGGCCTGGATCGGCGTGGGCGTGATGAAGCCAAGTTTGGTTAAAATGTCTAAGATTTTCGGATCAATGCCAAGGTTGCTAAAGCCGGTCGGGATATTCATATGCCAGTACTATAGCGCAGTTTAGGTAAATAGAGAAAAAACCTGCCGGCGTTTGGTGAAACGCCGGCAGTAGGTACCTTGCGGGAAGGTGGTTAGGCCCGAGCGGCCGACTTGGTGCCGGGGACGACCACGACCATCATCACCCGCCCTTCCTTGGCGGCCGCCATCAGGGTAGGGTTTTTCATCGTGCGATATGCAGCCACCAGGTATGGAAACCAGCTGCGGAAGGTCATATTATCCATGACGTAGCTGTCACTTTCCGTCGACAGATACAGGTTTCGGGGATACGACATCATGACGGTCTTCCTCCGAAACAGGTTGCTAATTTTTCGGAACCATCCAAACATCTCTCATGTTCCTCCGAGGTGTGCTGGCTGGACATTACCAGATAACACCAAAAAGTCAATAACGGCGCTACTATCACCGTGGCGCGTACATGATCACCACTGCGCCAATCAAGGTCACCAACGCGCCGACGATTTCGGCTCGATCAGGTTGTTTCTTGTCCACTAATGGCCCCCAGAGAATTGAGGCGACCACAAAAATCCCGCCATAGGCCGCATAAACCCGACCAAAGCTGGCCGCCTGCAAGGTGGGTAAAATGCCATAGCAAAACAACACTACGCCACCGGCTAGACCGACCGCCAGGCCTTTCTTTTCTCGCAGCCACAGCCAAACCAAATATCCGCCGCCGATTTCCAGCATGGCGGCGGCCAGAAACAACGCCAGTGACACTACGACAGCCGTGACCATATCGATTCGTGTTTACGCGGCCAGTAAAAAATAACGGCCACGCCGATCAGCGCGATGATTCCGCCGATGATGTCAAAGCGATCCGGCGCGGTGCCATCAAAGCCCCAGCCCCACAGCAGTGACAAAACAATAAACACGCCGCCATAAGCCGCGTAGGTGCGATGGAAGTGCGTGGGTTGGCGCGTGGGGATGACGCCGTAGAGAAATAAGATCAGCCCGCCGACCAGTCCGGCAATTACCGACCAGCCATCGCGCCGCCACAGCCACATCAAATACCCGCCGCCGATTTCACAAAGGCCAGCCAGCAGGAAATAGCCGACAGTTTTCAGAGTAAGTTGGTGGCGGCGGGAAAACATAGAATTTTATTTCGGGCGTTCACAAATCACGATAGTCATATAAGTGAAAGTATATCATGTCCCGGCTCCGAGCGCAGCTGTAGGAAAATAAATAAAAAAGGCGCCAGGGGTTTGGTCCTGGCGCCGTTCATTGTCACTGATGTTGGCTCACTGCCGGCCTAATTTCCTTCGGACTTCGGATACAAGCCGGGTTTCTTCAGATTGATGGCCGCGAGTTTCCGCCGCGACGGGGTCAGCAACGGATGACCCTGCCCGGAATGTCCATACATTTTTTCCGCTATCCAGAAAGTGTAGCGCAGGGGCATATTGTCCCGGTCATGTTCATGGCCGGGAGCGCGCTCTTTGATCTCGCCAGGAAACATGCCTTCACTGGTGAAATCGCCGGCCCGATTGTAATGGCCATAGTGGACACTGAAGAAGAGGGGCTTTTCTCCCACGAGGTGCATCAATTGATCCAAATGGGTGGAGCAATTGCAGCTTTGCATCGCGGCCAGGGCCTGGGCGGCATCACTGATTTCTTCCTTGGTGTACCCTTTCTTGCCTTCAAAAAAGGCCACTGATACCGCTTCGGTGAGTCCGTCGGACGAGTCGAGGAGAAAGAACAAGATCCTCTTGACCAAATCATTGCCATCCCGGGCAACGGCGATGAGGTACTTTAACGCTGCGACCTGTTGGGCGGTGGCCATGCGACTTTCTCCTTTCGGGGCGGGTTGGCCATTGCTTGATCTCAACATGATTACTCCCTACTTTCCGATTTTGCAGGGAATCGGCTCACCTTGGCCGGTGAAATCACAAATCGGTTTTAAGATGATATGGACATCGACCGCGTCTTGCTCAAGCGTGCCGTCCAGGCCGAGGCCGGGACTGTAGCCGAAGTATCGGGTACTGATGACGCGGTAGAGTCTCAACATCTTGCACCCGCCGTGTCTGGGGATCTGCGCCTGGTAGATCCGATTGAGCATCTCCAGGAGCGGTGCCCTCTTTTCCCTCGGCACGAAAGGATTGAGAAGCTCCTCGAACGGGATGCCAGAGTCGCATTTCTCCAGGCCGATCGTGGCGAACTCGCTGTGGGACTTATCCCACGACCAGCGACACTCCAGGAGATACGTGCCGTGATTTAATCCTTCATCACGCGACTTCGGCACGCCTTCGAGAGCTGGTTGGAGCAGAGCCAGAGTTCGTTCGGGATCAACCGATCCTTCGAGAACCCGGCGCATCAACTCCCAAACTTTCCGACTGATCTGGCCCAGGGCGTCGTCGGCGACAACGTGTTGCGTCGTCATGTGACAACTTCTCCTTTCAAGGTTCATTCATTGTCGCACCGTGCGAACGATGTTTGCTGATCTTCAGCAACGTTTCCAACCTAACACGTTACACCATAAAAGTCAATACGCGGCAAGTCGCCGCGTATTGAGAACATCCTGCAGAGTTCACCAAGCGAATATCCAGTATATTTTATGAGTAAAAAAATAAATCAAAAAGTAAAAGGACCCACTCACGATTTCTCATGGGGGGGCCCTTGATGTCGAGACGATGCTCGGCGGTTGTTCAGGCGGGAGCCTGCGCCTCGATGAGCTCGCGGAGCGCCAGCTTCGTGAGGCCGAGCTCATTTGCCGTCGAGCCGAAGGTGTCGTCGCGTGGAGCGGCGCGCATCTCGCGGCCGAGTTCGTCCACGAAGAAGTGGATGTACACACCACTGTAGCCTTCACCCTTGCCATGACGGGCGATCTGGACGATGCGCCCACGCTTCGCTCGCGTGAAGAGCAGGACGGCTCGTTGCTGTCTGCTCGCCTTCGGGCAGTCCTCGGTGATGTCCACGACCTTCTCGGTTTTGCACTTTGCTCCGGTATCCGAGTCGTACAGACCGGGATTGTGCTCCTTCCTGTTGATTTTGACACTTTTCGCCATGGCTTTCAGCCCTCCTGTCAGTTGGGAATGTGCGACCGTGCCGTTATTACGCTTGCAATACCATAGCATAGTTGGGCTAATACGTCAAGAAGCGGCGTCTGGCCGCTTCTTGGAAAAAATCTTATGAAAAAACTTATTTTGCCCTTACCTGCCGGCCGGCTAAGTGACGCTCGCCATGACAACTTTTTATATAATATCCGTTTCTTGTAATTCCCGTTTGAGTTCAGCCAAAAAGATTTTTAAATATCACTTCGAATTATCAATGATTTCTCGGATCTGGCGATCGATGGCTTGGGGTTTATCCCCCAAATCAGCGTCCGGGAAAAAGTAAGTCAGTACTATTGGCCGCATGCCGGAAATAAATGTTTGACCGTCTTGGGTGTACACATTGATTTTACATGGCAGGCACAGTCCGATTTTAATATCGGCGTTTAAGAAATCATTGGCGTATTTGGCATTGCAAAATTCAATGATTTTAAACGGCTCTCTCTCAAATCCTTTGGCTGCTAAGCTTTGCTGCACATCGTGAACATACAAAACTTTCATGCCCGCTTTGGCAATTTCTTCTTCCACACTTTTTACAGCGGAATCAAAATTTTTGGCTGTTGTTTGAGTATAATCGAAATCCATAATATTGATGAACCAGCTTCCCCCGCATTCCGGAGGCGAGAGGATTCGAACCTCTGATACCCTTGCGGATATACCGCATTTCGAGTGCGGCGCCTTCAACCACTCAGCCACGCCTCCGGAATGCGGGGGACGACCATGATCGTGCCCTATTAAACCACACTAATCTTGCTTTGGCAACCACCCCTCATCGCGCAAGAAGTCAATCACCCAACTGCGGCGTCCCGCTGTTTCCAACTCCACTTGATAATCGCGACATAGCTCCACGTACCGCTCAAAAATCCGCCGGTGTTCGGGGACGACACCTTCGCCCTGGCGCTGTTTCTTAGCCGATCGAAGTTCCTGACTATACTGTTGCAACTGCTGCAATATTATCGGCTTAACCATCGCGATTATCGCTTCTGGGCGAGTGTTGGCCACAGTCCAGTCATAGTGCAGATTGATCAGGGCCATGACCGCGTCATTGACCACCACTTTGCCTTTCGCGTCTCGGTTCAACCCCTCCCAAATCTGGTTGAGTTGGCGCTCAAACAGCGGCCGGACTTTGGGCGAATCAATCCCCGCTACCCACTCTCGCAGCATCGCGTACATTTCTTCCGGACCAATTAGCTTTTCGGGGCTGGTGGGACCACCGCCATTGCCACCGGCATTAGTTGGCCGATATTCGGCGCGATCTCGACGACCAATCATATTAAAAAATTATGACTGATGAGGATAATGGGCCGGAGCAATCAACAGGGCAAACAACAGCCACCACAGGATGGCTAAATCACCCTTGAAGTAAGGCACGTCCACCAGCCCATGGACGACGATGACCGTCAGCGCTCCTAAGACGGGGATAATCCAGGGGGCGTAGTAACGCCGCCGCCAAGCCGTCACGACCGCCTGCGCTAACCCACCAATCATGCCAACCACGCCCAATAACCCCAACTCGACCCAGAAGTTCAATAGCCAGTTATGGGGATACCAGAAAATTTCTAAGTACGTGGCCTGATGATAAGCCACTAGGGCTTTCGGGTAGCCGCCGAGGCCGACTCCGAGCAGCCAATGATCTTTGATTAACTGCCTCGTCTCTTGCCAAGTGGTCAACCGCACCTGGCCCGACCAATCAGTGAAGGTCACCTTCTGTTGCCAGGCCGCTGGCACGTTGCCGCTGAAGATCACGATCGCCACTAGCGCCACGACGATCGCGGTCACAATTCTGGTTTTCTGATGATACAGCCCCATCACCACGATGCCGGCCGTGATGCCGACGATCGCACCGTCGGATTTCGCCCACCAGACCGCCGCCACTCCTAACACCGCCGTGGCCACACTCAACACCAGATCAAACCACTGTTGATTCGTCCAGCGGTCGCGATGCTTTCGCCAGGCGTGTAATAACCAACCGGCATAGCCGGCGGCTAAGACCGCGATCGGCGCGACAAACAGCCCCACGGCATTAGCATAACTATAAATACTGGTCACCCGCCCACCCTCACCGCCCAACCAATAGTCAGTCGGCACCAGGTAACCGCCAGTCAATTTTTGAACGACGGCCAACAGGGAAATATAGAGCGCGGCCAGCCAGAGTCCACGTAACCCCCACTGGACAGTGGTGGGTTGATGAAATTCATAACTGACGGCCAAAAACATCAACAGTGGCAAAATAAAATAGCTCTTCCAAAAACCGACCGCCAGCCAAAAGTCCGGCGCCACTATCACTCCGATGGTCGCGGCAACGGCCACGACAGCGACCAGCCACTGGAAGGGCTTAGCCGGCAGCTGGCGATTGCCCCAATACCACCTAATGGCCGAAGCAATAATAAATATCAGGGTGAAGCCATCCAGCGCGTTGACCGGCAGCGGGCCAATAAAC
>CAYINJ010000005.1:0-32818 GCA_964364745.1 uncultured Gammaproteobacteria bacterium | reverse complement strand
GAGAGAGATTTGATTATTAGAAAGATTCAGTATATGCGCATTATAATCGGTCTCGGCAATCCCGGCGCACAATACCGCTCCACCCGCCACAATGTGGGCTGGGCCGTGTTAGACGCGCTGGCCGGCAAGCAAAAATGGCAAACTGACGCTAAGGCCAAAGCCCAGTATTGCGAACTGTCCGACGACATCCTCCTGATCAAGCCCCAGACCTTCATGAACGCGTCAGGCCAGACCGCCGCATATTTACATAAAAAATTGCCGCGCCTGCCGCTGACTGATTGGTTGATTGTCCACGACGACAAAGATATTAATTTTGGCAAAATTAAATTAACGGCCGGCGCGCGTTCGGCTGGCCACAATGGCGTACAGTCAATTATTGAGAGCTTGGGCACCCAAGATATTCCTCGCTTACGGATTGGGGTCAACAACGCCGCAGTATTAAGTCGGCTGCCGACCGATAAGTTCGTGCTAGCCAAGTTTACGCCAGCCGAGCGCCAACAGTTGCCGGGGATTATTCAAGAAGCAGTTCAGAAAATCAGCCATAACTAGCTTGACAGAAGTGATAAGAAGAGCTACAATATCCCATCATAGTTCTTTTATATTATATGAGGTCATAGCCAATAGATGCTTAACAAAGCAGGCGTCTGCTGGCTATGACCGTCGTAGTGACGCTCGTGGCAGCAACCCCTAGATGAGGAGAAACTGACCATGGCTGACATGCTCGGTAACATTCTCCGAAAGCTCGTACTCTTGCCGGTCGAATGGCTGGCTACGGTGTATGACCTTTTGGAAAAACTCGCCGGGAAAGACGGCGAGAGCTGGCTGGAGGCGCAGAAGCGCTTTTTGCGCAAAGAAGATCCGTGGATGGAACACCTCATCGACCTCGACGCTATCCCCTTCACTCCCAGTAAGTGGTCAGTCGCGGAGCACCGCCAGGGTGGGCAGTTCGTGTTTAACTCCCGCCGGATTGGTTTATACCTCGATGATCAGCAGAAAGCTGGCGGCATCGCTGGCCGCCAACTTCGCGAAAAATTGAAAAGTAAGCCGGTTTTCAACGCCAATATGTTGGACTGGCTTATAGCTCATCCCGACTTCATTCCCGAGGAGTGGAAAGGGACACTGATTGTCTTCTGGGGGACAATTTATCGTGACTCGGACGGCACTTTGTACGTTCGATACCTCTTCTGGAGGAACAATCAGTGGCACTGGAGCTCCCGTTGGCTCGATCGCGACTTCTACGACCACAACCGCGCGGCGGTTCTCGCGGCTGCGTGATCCATCAAAATTACACTCACTAGAGAGCCCCAAGCGGGGCTCTCTTCTTTTATATCTGTCATCCTTCGCTCCGCTCAGGATGACAGCAAGGTTTTAGAATTATTTTATCTCGTGGTTGCTACACTCCTACTCGACGGCCATTTACTCTCACCACGCCTTATGTCCATAACCGTCAGTTGGTCGATAGAAGATTATTACCTCTTCTTGTCGTCGGTGCCGGTGATTGGCGCCCGGCGCTTTGCCAAAATTATTAAGCAATTTCCCACCGCGGCTAGTTTTTTGGTGGCTGATCGGCAGCAACTCATCGGCTCCGGAATATCCGATGCCGTGGCCGACGAGCTCTTAGCGGCGCGGCCGACCACTGATATTGCCGCGCTGTGGCGACAAGTGCACCAGGAAGATGTGACGCTGCTGCGGCATACCGATGAGACCTATCCGCCACTGCTGCGGCAGATTTATGATTGGCCGCCATTGCTATATCACCGCGGTACCGTCCGAGCGGATCGACCGCTAGTGGCGGTGGTCGGTAGTCGTCAACCGACGTCGTACGGCGAGCAAGCGACCGCGGAAATAGTCACTGGCCTGGTGGCGGCCGGTATTGGGATCGTCTCGGGCGTAGCGCGGGGGATCGATCAGGCGGCCCATCGAGCGGCGCTGGCGGCGGGTGGCTACACCATCGGCGTGCTGGGCACCGGGCTGGATCGGGCATCAGCCGGCAATGCCGCTAAGCAGTCGCTGATGGCCACGATGGTGGCTAATGGCGGCGCGGTAATATCCGAGTTTCCGTTTGGTACTCCGGGGAGTAAATTTACCTTCCCGCTACGCAATCGGTTAATTTCGGGGATGAGTAGCGCCGTGGTGGTGGTCGAAGCAGCCGCCAAAAGCGGCGCCCTGATTACCGCTCAAAGTGCTCTCGATCAAAATCGGGTGGTCTTGGCCGTGCCGGGCAGTATTTTTTCTCCCACCAGCGTGGGGTGTCATCAGCTGATTTACCAGGGCGCGGTGATGGCAACTAACGCGGCCGATATTTTGTCTGAACTGGGCTGGGCCAGCGCGCCCGCTGCGCCGCCAGCCGCGCCGCCGGAGTTGACCGGAGACGCTCAAATCATCTGGCGGACCTTGTCCGCCGCGCCGTGCCATATCGATCGACTCATTTGGCAAACTGGCTTGGCCAGTGATACAGTAAACGCACTCCTGGTCCAATTAGAACTCGCCAATCTTATTCGCCACTTGGGTGGCCGGCAGTATATTCGGCTTTAACATGCATCGACTCGAGTGGCTGTTAATCGGAATTATTATCACTTTAACCATCGCGGCGGCCGGCGTCGCCGCGATGGCCATTGAGTTAGTTAAATCAGATCCACCCACCAAAGCGCTAGCGACTCAATCATTGCCGGCCAGCCAACCCCGGATTGTTACCCTCCGCGCGGTCGGCGATATTATGCTGTCGCGTCATGTCGGCACCAAAATGCGACAAGCCAATGACTGGACGCTGCCCTTTGGGCCGCTGGCCGCGCTGTTGTCAGCGGCCGATATTAGCTTGGGCAATTTAGAATCGCCATTTTTTGATCAAGGCAGCCCAGTAACTGCTGGCACGGTCTTCAAGGCCGAACCGGCCGCCATTGCCGGACTAGAATTAGCTGGCGTTGACGTGGTTAACTTAGCCAATAACCACATCATGAATCAAGGCCTGCCCGGCCTGGAGTACACTTTGAGTTGGTTGGCCCAGCACGGCATCGCTACTATTGGCGCGGGGGAGACCTGGACCGCCGCGCACACTCCAGCCGTCGTGACGATCGGCGACACCCGGGTGGCGTTTTTGGGCTATAGTTATGAGTCGTTTCACGACTCGGCCGCTGGGCGTTGGGTGGTTGCGGGCTTAGATCCGGTCCAGGTAGCCAAAGACGTGGCCGCGACGAAGCCGCCAGCCGATATCGTTATCGTCACCATGCACGCCGGGACCGAGTACACCACGCAGCCGACCGATCAGCAGGTGACTTTTGCTCGCGCGGCCATCGACGCCGGCGCTGATTTGGTCATCGGCCACCACCCCCACTGGCCCCAAATTGTTGAGCCGTACAACGGTAAATGGATCTTCTATTCCTTAGGCAATTTCGTCTTTGATCAAGAGTGGAGCCGGGAAACCAAAGCGGGGTTGATCTTAGAAGCCCAATGGCAAGCCAAGCAATTGCGGCAGCTGAAACTCATCCCGGTGGTGATCGAAAATTACTCAACGCCCCGACTGGCCACGACCGATGAAGCCCAGGAAATTTTACAGCGGATTGGCGTCACTGACCAAGTAATTTTTTCATCCCCAGTTGACAGCCCGCCGGAAGTACGGTATTAATAGCCGAAGCTATGAAGCTCTTAATCGTCGAATCGCCAACCAAAGCTAAAACGATCGCCAAGTTCCTCGGTCAGGATTGGCGCATTGATTCGTCGTATGGTCATGTTCGTGATTTGCCGAAAGGTAAGCTGGGCATTGACTTAGAGAAAAACTTCGAACCGCAATACGTTGTTTTTCGCGAGAACCAAAAACGCCTAACCGCCCTGAAAAAGCTGGCCGCCAAGGCCGAGATGGTCTACTACGCGACTGATGAAGACCGCGAAGGGGAAGCAATCGCTTGGCATTTGGCGCAACTCTTTGACCTGCCGGCGGCCAAGCAGCGGCGGATTACTTTTCATGAAATTACCAAACCAGCCATCACCGCGGCGGTTGAGCACCCCCGGCCGATCGATCAGCATTTAGTCGACGCCCAGCAGGCGCGGCGAGTGCTGGATCGTTTAGTCGGATATAAATTGTCGCCATTTTTGTGGAAAAAAGTCGTCCGGGGCCTGTCGGCCGGTCGGGTGCAGTCCGTGGCGGGGCGGTTGGTTGTCGAACGCGAACGCGAGATTGAGGCCTTCAAACCCCAGGAGTACTGGAGTGTTGAAGCCGATTTAGTCACGCCCAAACAAGAGACATTTCACGCGGCCTTAAGCGCGATTGATGGCGCGACCCTTGATAAGTTTGCCATCGCCGACCAGCAGCAAGCCGACAAACTATTCGCCGCGCTGAAAGACGGCCAATACACGGTCAGTGCTGTCACCAGCTCGGAGAGCACCAAACACCCCTTACCGCCGTTTCGAACTTCGACGTTGCAACAAGAAGCCAACCGCCGACTAGGGTTTTCCGCCAAGCTAACCATGCGGCTGGCGCAACAACTCTACGAAGGCGTCGAACTCGGCCGGGCCGGCCACCAGGGGTTGATCACCTACATGCGCACCGACTCGCTCAATTTATCCGAGAATTTTTTGGCGGAAGCCGGGCAGTTTATCGTCAAAGAATATGGGGCCAAGTATGGCTTAGCCAAACCCCGTTATTTCAAAAACACTTCCAAAGGCGCGCAAGAGGCCCATGAAGCCATTCGACCGACGGAAGCTAGCCGCACCCCAGAATCAGTCGCCAGCCACTTAAACCCGCAGCAACTGAAACTCTACCGCTTGATTTGGTCCCGGGCGGTGGCCAGTCAGATGGCGCCGGCCCAAGTCGCCAGCGCCGCCATTGAAGTGACCGAAGCCGCGGCCAAGTATACCTTCCGCGCCACTGGCCAGACCATTACTTTTGATGGTTTCCTCAAAGTTTATCCCACCTCGACCAAAGAAGTGATTTTGCCGGTCGTGACCAAGGGAGAGCTGGTGACCGCCACGGCCATCACGCCGGAGCAGCACTTCACCCAACCACCAGCGCGCTACACCGATGCGTCATTGATTAAAATCCTGGAAGAAAAGGGGATCGGTCGGCCGTCGACGTACGCGCCGACCATTGGCACCATCATTAGCCGTGGTTACGTCACCCGTGACCGCAAGGCGCTCCTGCCGACTGATATCGCTTTTATTGTCATTGATTTGCTAGTCGAGCACTTTCCAAACATCGTCGATTACGCCTTTACCGCGACCATGGAGGGCGAGCTGGACGCCATCGCTGCCGGCGAAGTGGCTTGGCGGCCAGTGATCAAAACCTTTTATGATGCCTTCGCGGCTAACCTCGAAACCAAGCTGGAGACGGTGACCAAAGTCAATGCCACCGCCGAAGTGACGGATGAGGTTTGTGACAAATGCGGTCAGCTGATGGTGATCAAGATTGGCCGCTTCGGCAAGTTCTTGTCCTGCAGTGGTTGGCCGGAATGTAAAAATGCCAAGCCGCTGGACGCCAACGGTGACGCCGCCCCGGTGGAGACGGTCGATGAGACCTGCCCCAAGTGCGGCCAACCGATGGTGATGAAAGTCGGCCGCTTCGGCAAGTTTATTGCTTGCTCGAATTACCCGACTTGTAAGACCACCAAGCAGACCAACGCCAGTACCGGCGTCACTTGTCCCGAGTGTAAAGCCGGGGAGATCGTCGAGCGGCGCAGCCGCCGGGGCACGTTCTATGGCTGTGATGCTTATCCCAAATGTAAGTTTACCCTCTGGGCCAAACCGACTGGCGAGAAGTGCGCCACTTGTGGCGCCTTGATGGTCAGGGCCAAAGGCGACACTGTCCAGTGCAGTAATAAAGAATGTGCCACACGGCAATAACTGAAGCTGCCCTGGTGAGATGATAATTTAAGGCCCGCTCCAGCGGGTTTTGTTAGTTTGTCTCCCGGCCAACAATTCGCTATACTGCCTCTTGCGGCTCGACGCAGGCACCCTGGTATTACTTACAAAGTTTTGGGGTTTTTGCCGCCGTCGGCCGCTTTTTATTTGCCATAAAATGGCCTTAAAAACAGAAAACCCCCTTGGAGGAAAGGAGGATTCTCTGCGTTTTGGTCTGGGTCTTAAACCCAGTATTACTTGGTTCTATCTTAGCACCATGGCCGGATTTGTCAAGTCAAAATTGATTTTTAAGGATAATACGATATAGTACCACCATGAAGCCAAGTGCTGACCTGTTGGTCCGAGAAATTAAAAAACGCCACCCCGACGCTGATACCGATCTGGTGGTTTTGGCGTATGATTTTGCGGCCAAAGCGCACGAGGGCCAACAGCGGATCTCCGGCGATCCGTATATCGTCCACCCATTTAATGCCGGCATGATCTTAGCCAAAATGGGCATGGACGACAAAATTGTGGCGGCGGCGCTACTTCATGACGTGCCGGAAGAGTCCGGCGTGAGCATCGAGACGTTGGAAAAAGAGTTTGGCAAAGATATCGCCTTTTTGGTTGAAGGTGTGACCAAGACCGGGAAGGTCAAATATCGCGGCGTCGAGCGCTATTTGGAAAACCTGCGCAAAATGTTCATCGCTATGGCGGTGGACTTGCGGGTGATTATTATTCGTTTTGCCGACCGGATTGATAACTTGCGGACATTAAACGTCCATGAACCGGATAAGGCGCAGCGGATCGCCGAGGAGAGTTTGGAAATCTATGCCCCGATTGCCAACCGCTTGGGGATGGGAGACATCAAAGATACCATGGAAGACCTGGCCTTTCAGTATGCTTTGCCGGAAGAGTTTAAATGGGTGTCGGGGTTAGCCATCGTCAAACGGTCCGAGCAAGAACGTTATCTGAAAAAAATTGAGAAACGACTAGAAGAAGAGTTTAAGAAAGAACAGCTGACCTCCAACGAAATCGCTGGCCGCGTCAAGCGACTATATAGTTTGTACCTCAAACTCTTGCGCTATGATCGAGACATCAACCAGATTCACGATCTAGTGGCGTTGCGGGTGATCGTGCCGACGGTGGGGGATTGTTATCGAGCGTTGGGGATTATTCACCAGCTCTGGCCGCCGCTAGCCGGTCGGATCAAGGACTATATTGCCCAGCCCAAGTCCAACGGCTATCAGTCGATTCACACGACGGTCTTTACCGAAGATGGCCGGGCGGTCGAGTTTCAAATCCGCACGCCCGAGATGCACCAGCAAGCCGAATATGGGATTGCGGCGCACTGGTATTATGACGAAGCCGGCAAGCACTCATTTAAACCGACCAAGAAAATGGATTGGGTTAAAGAGTTGGGGGTCTGGCAAAAAGAAATCGAAGCCAACCAGCGGAAATTGCAAGATCTTAAGGTGGACGTGTTAAAAGACCGGATTTTTGTGTTCACTCCGAAAGGTGACGTGGTTGATTTGCCGGTCGATAGTACGCCGGTGGATTTCGCCTATGCCATTCACAGTGATATCGGCGACAAATGCAGCCGGGCTTACGTCAATGACACGATTGTCAACCTGGACCACCGGTTGAACAGCGGCGACATCGTCGAAGTGTTAATCGACAAAAACCGCAAAGGTCCCAGTCCGGATTGGCTCAAGTTTGTTCAGAGCTCTCACGCCAAAGCCCGCATTCGAGCTTCGACCCGGGCGAGTGGCCAAAGTTTCTTGAGCAAGTTTATTAAATAGATAATGGAAAACGCTACCGAATGTGATCGGCAGCGTTTTGATGGATGGCCGGTTCGGACTACTTGACGGCTGACTTGCGGCGCTTCACGCGACGTCGCGCGTTGGTGATGATGCGGCGGAGTTGACCGGCCGTTTTTTCACTGATCGGGCCGTTGGTTTCCAGATAGCCACGTTGCCGGCTCAGCCACCGAGTGTCCTTTCCGTTAGGGGTTTTGAGGTCTACGCCCATGGAGTATCTCCTGTTGGACCGTTGTTCATTAATGATTTTAGCTGGGATTAACCAGGAAGTCAAATGTTTATTTCTTGTAAAACTTTTGATGGACAAGGATCGGTGTGCCAGTGAAGTCAGCCGCTCTCCGGAGTTGATTTTCTAGAAATCGTAAGTAAGAAGCGTGGAGTTCGGCTTTGGGGTGGATGACCAACTCAAATTTTGGGGGATGGGTTTTGACCTGCTTCAAGCCGTAGATAAACGGATGAATGTTACCCTTGGCCTGCGGCGGTAGGTGATGCTTAACTGAACGTTTCAGCAGCTTTTCTAATTCACCAGGCGTCAAGGCTTGGCCGGCGGCCGTATAGGCGGCGATGGCGGCGTCGAGAATATGGAACGCCCGCTGGCCGGTGACGGCCGAGACGAAAAACATCGGTGCCCAGGTCAAGGCCGGGAAGTGCCCCAAAAACTTGCGGTGGTATTCGGCTTGGGTGGTGGTGGTTTTGTCGGTGATCAAGTCCCATTTGTTGCCGACGATGATGAGTGGTAGCCGACTGGCCACGGCTTCATGGGCCAGACGTTCATCTTGCATTGACAGTGGTTCGTGGACATCGACGACTAAGACGGCGACATCGCAGCGCTTCAGATGCAAGAGCGAGTGGGCCACGGAGGCCCGCTCCAGGCCGCGCCGCGCCGAGGCCGATCGGCGGATGCCGGCGGTATCGACCAACACGAACGGTTGTTTTTTGTACAAGAAAGCGGTGTCTTGGGCTTCCCGAGTGGTATGAGGGATGGGAGAGACAATGACGCGCTCTTCGCCTAAGATGCGATTGACCAAGGATGACTTACCGACGTTTGGTTTGCCGATAAAAGCTAGCCGGATCGGGCGAGTATCGGGTTCGACCCCCAGGGCCGACGGAATCGCGGCGAAGACGAGATCGAGTAAATCACCCGTGCCAACGCCGGTCAGCGCCGAGACCGCCTGCGGATCACCGAGGCCCAATTTTTTGAAATCCCAAATGTCTTGCCGAGTTGAGGCCTTTTCTACCTTGTTCACCACTAGCCAGACGGGTTTGCCGGCTTTACGGACAATGTTAGCCACGGTGCGATCGGCGGGCTGGATGCCGACCTGACCATCAACGACTAGCAATAAGACATCGGCCTGCTTGATCGCCACGGTAGCTTGTTTAACAATGTTGGTCTCGATCAAGTCATCTGGATTGACGCGCTGGGAAAGCTTTAACTTCTTCGGGAGCTTACTTTTTGGCAGGTAACCCAAGTCCAAACCGCCGGTATCGATCAAGGTGCACTCCTGTCCCTGCCACGCCACCACGCCAAAATTCCGGTCCCGGGTGGTCCCGGCCACGTTGGCGGTGATGGCTTTGGGCTCGCCAATTAGTCGATTGAACAGGGTGGATTTACCCACGTTCGTTCGGCCGACTAAGGCGATGACGGGTAATTTAGGCATAGCTAAGGCGATTATAGGGGGCTCGCCTTAAAAAAGCAAAAAACGGTCGCGACTCGACCGCGCCGCGGGCAGTGTTTTGGTCGCCGAATTACCATTCTTTTTCACCGGCGGTCTTGCCTAAGACGATCACCAGATCACTGTCGGCAATGTTTTTGACCCAGCCGGGGATGACTGAAGCCTGATTGGCATTCAATTCAGTCGTCAAAGCGGTCACGGTCTGCGGGTATTTCCCGCCCGACAGGTCATAGAGGACAGTGCGCTCAAAGTCGCGGAACGGCGCATTACCCACGGTCGGCACAGTGAAGCCCAGGGTTTGTAAATGCACTTGAACCTCGCCGGCCAGACCGCTGATGAAGGTGCCGTTGCGGATTTCAACCCGGGCCTTTTCTTTGGTGGCCTGTTTGGTCTCCGCCGTCGGGGTCGGTTCGGGGGCCGGCGGCGGCATGACTTCGACAACCGTGGCCGCCGTGGTTAACATATTAGCGACCAGCTGACGAATCTCGTCGTAATTGCCGCCCGGTGGCTGGAGCAAGAAAGCACCGTCTTCGCCGATGATGGTTTCAAGATGACCACCCGGACCTTCGGTCAGGCCCAAGGTGACAATCTTGTCTTTGGATACTCCGCGGGCCAAATCAGCCAGCCGGATCATCGCGCCGAGTTCTAAGTTGGTCGCCAGGTGATCGACAAACTGCCGATACAGGCGGCGAATGGTCAACGGGTTGCCGAGAGTGGAAAAAGACAAAAACTTTTCTTTGGCCGCTAAAATCACTTTTTGCTGGCGCCGGCTGCGCGCAAAGTCGGAACCCTCGCCATTGCTGCCATGGCGCGAGCGAACGAACTCCAAAGCGCGGGCGCCGTCCATATCTTGGCAGCCGGCGGCAAACTCCACCGTTTGGATGCCATAGTCGTCAGTGGGGTATTGCTGGTCGGTAAAGGCAGTGTCCACACAGACATTGATACCGCCCAGCTCGTCGATAAACTCGGTAAAACCAGAAAAATCAATCCGCACGTAATAATTAATGGGTATTTGAAAGACGGTGCTAATGGTCCGCCCCGCCAACTCGCCACCCGCGCCGGGTTTAGCAGCTTCGCCGTAAGCGTTGGCATTATTGATCTTGCGCCAACCGTACCCCGCGATCGGCATCTCCAAATCACGGGGGATTGATAACAATGACACCTGGTTCGTTGAGGGCTGGAAACTGGCTAAAATAATGGTGTCGGTCAGGTACGGCCCGTCGTGGCCGACGCCGCCCATGCCTAAGAGTAATAAGTTGATCCGGTCGTCAGCTTCGCCAGTGAGGGTGCGGTCGTTACTTAAGACCAGCCGTTTAACCTGCGTCCAAAATGTCTGGGGCGCGGTCGGATCGGCCGGGGGCGCCGTGATCGCGCGCCAGCCGACGACCAAGATAACCAAAAAAAGACCGATCATGACGAACAGCTTGGGTCGCCGCGGCCGCGGCGAGGACACGGGAGAAGGTGTCGGAGTGATGGGCGCACCGTGAAGTTCGTGGCTGATGCGCGATAGATCGACCTTGACCGGATACATGTGACCTTGATTGTAGACCAAAACTACCAGGCAGACAAGGGGCAAACCTGGAGAGTGGTTGATCAACATAACTGGGGCAAGAGGGGGATTTGATTTTTGTCGTTTACTTTGATATACTGCCAGTACTTTTTGCTTATTTTATGCTATTTATTCAATCAGACGGCACATCTTTTTCGACGAAGAGTCGACTCCGAGCGGCGGCCTCATTTGCCTTTGAGGTAGTTAAAATAGTCGTTATCTCACTGGCGATCATTATCCCAGTGCGCTACTTCTTGATCCAGCCGTTTTATGTCAAAGGCGCATCGATGGAGCCGAATTTTTATAATTATGAGTATTTGATTATCGATGAGTTCACCTATCGGTTTACGGCGCAGCCCAGCCGCGGGGACATTGTCGTGTTTCATCCGCCGACAGACGATACGGAGTTCTTCATCAAGCGAGTGGTTGGTTTGCCGGGCGAAACCGTCACGATTGGCGAAGGCAAAGTCCGAGTCATGAACGCCGAGTATCCATTGGGCGTGACCCTAGATGAAAGTGCCTATCTGCCGACTGGCCTGGCCACTGAAGGGAATCAAACCGTCGTCTTAGAGCCGCAGACCTACTTTGTCTTAGGTGACAATCGCGGGGCCAGTTTGGACTCGCGGTCATTTGGGCCGGTCACGAGCAATCAGATCGTCGGTCGGGCGCTCTTCCGGGGCTGGCCGTTTAATCGCATCACCGTATTCGCGTCTCCCCAGTACAATGTGCCGCGCTAAAGTCATCGCCGGTCTGACTTTCTACTCTTACTAAGTTTGATTACTCGTCTGCCTAAAAAACCAGCCATGAAATTTACCGCCCGACCAGCCGCCAAACCACTAGCCGCTCCCATCGCGCCCAAACCACGACCCGACAGTCGCAATATTCAGCTGCTCAAGGGGATGAAGGACACCTTGCCGACGGAGCAGCACTACTGGAATAAGCTGCGCGACAAGGCCGAAAAGCTCGCCACCTACTACGGCTATCAGCGCATTGACACCCCGATCTTGGAAATGACCAAACTGTTTCGTCGGACGATCGGTGAGGCGACCGACATCGTCGAAAAAGAAATGTACACCTTTACTGATCTGGGTGGGGAGTCAATTACCCTGCGACCGGAAGGCACCGCCGGTGTGGCTAGGGCCTATGTCGAACACGGCATGGTCAACCAATCGCAACCGGTGAAGTTTTTCTATATCGGGCCGATGTTTCGGCACGAAAACCCCCAGTCGGGCCGCGTCCGCCAACACCACCAGTTCGGGATGGAAATGATCGGTGAGGCCTCGGCGGCGGTCGACGCGGAAATTATCTTCCTGACCTATTTGTTTTACAAAGAACTTGGCATTGCCACCACCATTCACATTAATAGCATTGGCACGACGGAATGTCGCAAGGAGTATATTAAGCAGCTGGTGGCCTATTTCCGTCGTCACCGCAAACATCTGTCGCCGGACGACCAACGTCGCTTAGGCAAAAACCCCTTGCGCTTACTGGACAGCAAAACCGATGGCATGGCGGAGTTAATTGAAGAGGCGCCGCAAATCGTGGATTGGCTCGACGACGATAGCAAACACCACTTCATGAAAGTGTTGGAATACCTCGATGCCATGGGCGTACCGTATGTCTTGGAGCCGACCCTGGTGCGGGGCCTAGATTACTACACTAAAACCGTCTTTGAAGTATTACCGGTGGTCAAAGCCAATGCGGAGGGTGAAATTAAACGCCAAAGTGCGCTCTGTGGTGGTGGCCGCTACGATGGTTTGATCGAGCTCTTGGGCGGCCGCGAACAGACGCCGGCCTGCGGTGTCGGCATTGGGTTGGAGCGCGCCATCTTAGAGATGAAACGACAAGAGAAAGAACCGCCGCCGCCGACCAAACCGAAGGTCTTCTTGGCGCAAGTTGGTGAACAGGCCAAACAAAAGGCCTTCCCCTTATTTGAAGAGTTCCGCAAAGAAAAATTAGCGGTTGGGCAGATGTTTGCCAAAGACAGCTTAAAATCCCAGTTGGAGTTGGCTGATAAGATGGGCGCGCGCTACGTCTTGATCTTGGGCCAGAAAGAAGTGCTGGAAGACACGGTCCTGCTTCGCGACATGGAAGGTGGGGTGCAAGAAACCGTCAGCTTTGACAAGATCGTCAACGAAGTCAAAAAGCGTCTCCGCGATTTGCGGGAAGTTAAAAGCCACTAAGGCCAGACATATGTGCGTCTTCTGTTCCATCGCCAATCACGAATTACCAACCGAGTTTTTGTACGAAGACGATCGATTGATGGTCTTTGCCGACATCAAGCCGTCCGCGCCGGTTCATTATTTGGTGGTGCCCAAAGAGCACATTCCATCACTTGGCACCATGACTTCGGACCGGCAAGAGCTGCTTGGCGCGCTGTTAAATCAAGCCAGAATCACGGCTGAAACGACCGGGATAACCCAGACCGGATACAAGGTGATTGTGAACAATGGCGCTGATGGCGGCCAAATCGTTGATCACCTCCACCTTCATGTTTTGGGCGGCAAGCAGCTTAGTAACCACGTCTAGGTAATTTTTTGACTTTTAGGAAAAATCCTGTTATTCTCTGGGAGAGAGAACGTTTGGCTTATTTTAGACCAACCAGTCAGACGCGTCTCTATTGATATTAACTATTTTCTTTAGAAAGGAAGGTGACATGTGGTAGAAACGAAACGAAAGAAAGGGGAGTCCTTTGACGCCCTTTTACGTCGCTGGCAGCGCCGAGTAATCGAAAGCGGCCAGGTCATTCAGGCCAAAAAAATTCGCTATCGGACTAAGGCCAAGAGCAAAACCGCCCGCCAAAAATCGGCCCTCCACCGGCTGGAGTCCAGTACCCAGCGCGAATACTTGAAAAAGATCGGTAAGTTAACTGACGAACGGAAGCGATAATTTTTACCCTTGTGTCGTTACTCGAAACCATCGAAGTTGATTTTCTAGCCGCGCACCGCGCCCAAGACGCGCCGGTTGTTGACACCTTGCGGCTGGTCCGGTCAGAATTGCAGAAGAAAGCCAAAGAGCCAGCAATGGTTGGCCAAGCCATGACCGATGAGATCGCCCTGGCTGTTCTCCAGTCACAAGTCAAGCAACGCCGAGAGGCGATCGGGGAATTTACCGCCGGCCGCCGGCCCGACCTGGCGGCCAAAGAAGAAGCCGAGTTGGCCATCTTGAGTAAATATCTGCCCGAGCCACTGTCGCCGGACGCTTTGGAAGCGCTGATCAAAGAGGTAATTGCCGCCGCGGGGCCCGCCCCCCAGTTTGGCGCCGTGATGAGCCGAGTAGTCAAAGCGGCGGCCGGTCGGGCCGATGGCGCGGTGGTCAGTCAGCTGGTAAAAAAATTGCTAGGTTAGGCGCGGAACTACGAAACAAAAATTTTTGGGTTAAACACCATGCGGTCACGTTTGGGAAAACTAAAGACGTTGATAACCATGGGCGCGCTCGGGGGAGTGTTGCTCATGGTTTTGTTTTACGTCACTCCCGCTCTGGCCCAACCCGATCTCGGCCTGACTTCGGTCGGGGAAGCCACTGGCTTGGCGGGGACCGATATCCGAGTCATCGTCGCGCGGATTGTCCAAGTCGCGTTGGGACTGGTCGGACTGATTTCGATCGTCATTATTTTGTACGGCGGATGGTTATGGATGACCTCCGGCGGTGAAGAAGCGAAAATTGAAACCGCCAAAAAAGTGATGACCAACTGGGCGATTGGTTTGTTGATTATCGTCTTGGCCTTTAGCATCGTTACTTTTGTCTTGAAAGCGTTGGGCTACGGGACGGGTAACCTGTTTGGCGGGGGCAATGAGATTCCATTTACCTTTGGCCGTGGGGCGCTGGGCGATGGCATCATTGAGAGTCACTACCCAGCCCGCGGCGCGCATTGTCTCGAAGCGCCACCAGCCACGACCGGCTGTATCCCCCGCAATACGTTGATCGTGGTGACGTTCAAAGAACCCATGCGGGTCGACACTATTGTCGGCCAAGCCGTGGATGATGTGAATTATGAGTTGAACACTGATCACGTCAAGATTTTTGCTAGTGATCCGGCGGCGGCTGATCGCGGCGAAGTCCAAGCGCTAGGGGCGGCTGATGTCCAGGTTCGGATAGTGGGGGAGCGCACCTTTGTCTTTGATCCAGTCGAGTATTTGGGCAGCCCCAGCGAGCGGATGTATTACACCGTCAAACTAACCAACGGCATCGAAACCAGCCGGGGGGAGTCGGCTTTCGCGGCCAGCGGCGCCAACAGCTACTACCAGTGGGATTTCGAAGTGGGCACCTTCATCGACCTCGTTCCACCGCGCGTCGAGAGTGTCTATCCATCCCCCAGTAACATTGAACCACGCAACGTGGTAGTCCAGATTAATTTCAATGAAGCGGTTGACCCGACCACGGTGTCAGTGGCTAGTAACGTCGATGAGTCCGGCCAGGTCACTTTTGATAAAATTCAAGTCCTCCAGGTCACTGACAGCGCCACTACCCCCGTGGTCGGATCGTTTTCCATTGCCAATCAATACCGCACGGTCGAGTTTACGACCACCGACCTGTGTGGTGAAAACTCTTGTGGCGAAGACGTCTATTGTTTGCCGGCTAACGCCAATCTGAAAGTGGTGGTCAAAGCCGCTCAACTGGAACCGGCCAGTGAACCGGACGTGCCAGCTGGCCCGACCGCGAAGTGGCTGGCTGACATCGGCTATGACGGTGTGGTCGACATGGCCGCGAACTCGCTTAACGGCAATGGCGAAAACGGCGCGCAGTGCAGTGTCGCCGCCGGTCAGACCGGCCTGAACTGTTTTGGCCAGGCCGAATTGAACGCTAACCACTGCGACTGCGCTATCGGCCCCACGGCGGACAATTATTTTTGGAACTTTGTGACCAACAATACTATCGACATTACCGCGCCGATTGTTGAGACGGCCAGCCCGGCGGTGGCGTCATTTGTCGCGGTGGATGTCAATGACCCGACGGTAGTGCTGTTTAACAAAGTGCTGATGGCCCGCTCACTGGTGGGTGGTGAATCAGTCATCTTAGCTTCGGACGGTAATGTGGTCACGATTGACGGTAAAAACTATCCAGAAAATCTACCCTACTGGCCGGGGATGGAAAACATTGATCGGGACGGCGACGGTTATCGGGACGATCAGAGCCGGGTGACCACCAACCACGATCCCTATCAACGCGCCGCCACCGGCCAAACCCGCTTTGATTACGCTAGTTACTACACCGCTGGTATCCGCGACGTTTACCAAAACTGCTATTTCCCGTCCGGCGCGGGCAGTGATGTGGCCGGGGGTTGTTTGCCCGGCGACCCTAGCCCGTCGTGTTGTAATGACACGGTTTGGCCCGATGCCAGTGACCCCGCCTACGATCCCCAGTTTGGCAGTGCTTGTCCGCGACCGCTCTGGCCCGAGTGGCCCGATCCTAAGACGCCGTAGTTTATGTTGCGCCAAAATTTTCGCGTCATCTTCGCCACCATCGGCCTCCTCCTGATCACGGGGGTGGTTTGGCCGTTGGGTTCGGTGCTGGCGCAAAGTGCGCCGGTCGATCAATTTGGCTTGCAGCCGATTGAAGATAATATCCAACTGCCGGTCCAAGACGTGCGAATTACCGCCGCGCGGATTATTCGCTACGCGTTAGGGCTGTTGGGGTTGGTCGCGCTGGGGATTGTCTTATACGGCGGCTGGATGTGGATGATGTCCGGCGGCAACCCAGACGGCGTGGAGCAGGCGAAAAAAATTATGATCGATGGCGCCATCGGCCTGGTCATCATCGTGCTGGCCTTCGCGATCGTTAGTTATGTTTTTAATCTATTGACCAATGCCACCGGGGTGGGCAGTAGTAGCTGTAATTATAGCGCCAATCCCGCGCCGCAGACCTGTAACATCGGTGGCTTCTGCAGCGGGACGCGAACTTGTCAACCGAACAACACCTGGGGAACGTGCGTGGCTGATGACCCGACCGACCCGACTTGCACCGGCGGCTGGTGGGAGCAATTCTGGGTCGACCGCTTCCGCCCCAGCGGCGTGGTGCGGATCCGCAACGTCGTACCCCGAGTATTTTTCCGCTTTTCAGTGGATGACGAGTCGGTGACGTCGGACTCGATTAAATTTGTTAAATTGAATGGGCTGCTCGAACAGCGCGTGGTCGAGAAGTCAACCGGCAATGAAATTAGCATCGCGCCGGAGACATTTGACGCCACGCTCCACCAAACCATCGACGGTCAGGGAGTAACCTATCAAGGGGTGTCACTGGCTGCGGCCGCGGTCAATCAAATCGCGACTGACCAGTTGGACCGCGTGGTCGTCGGCACGAGGGAGACCAATGGTCGAGCAGTCCGGTTTGTGCCTGATGCGCTCTGCCCCGCGCCCAACGAGAATCTCCGTTGTTTTGATGCCGACAGTGTCTATGGCGTGGTCGTCATTGACGGCTCGGACGGCGTGGTGGGCAATGCCGGTAGCCACGGTAGTCGGCCACTGGTCTGTAGTACCGACCATCCTTGCGTCAGTTCCTTTGTCACCGGCGATATTATTGACATTGCCGGACCCAGCGTCCAGATTACTTCACCGCAAACCGGCGACCGCGTGACGGCCGGCACGTGGGACTATCCCATTACCAGCGAAATCACTGATGATGGCGGAGTGGCTTACGTTGAATATACGGTCTACGACGCCGACGGCACTACCCGGCGAGCCATTCAATACTTCGATGAAACCACGCCATTGGAACCGGAGGATTTTGCGGCCAGTTACGTTGACGCCGCTCCGACGGAAATTGCCTTACCCGGTGGCACCCTCCGGTACCGCTCGACGGGACTTTGGGACGTCTTGGGCTTTACCTTTGACACGCCGCCACCACCGACAGTCAAGATTCGCGCGGTGGCCTATGACTATGACGATCACTCGGCTGACTCCGGAGTCGTGACGGTGGTGGTTCAGCCGCCATTTTGCGCCAATGACTTGCTGGACGTCGACGCCCCAGCCGGCGAAACCGCGGTGGATTGCGGTGGCAACTGGTGTGGCGCCTGTGTTGGTCAGCAGTGTGATGTGAGCGCCGATGACGATAGCTGTACGCCAAACGTTTTTGGCTGCAGTTCAAACAGCTACTGCGACCAAACTAGCTGTGCCTGTAGTGCGCTGCCGACCATTAGCGGGGTCAGTCCGACGGACGGCGCGCCGCTCGGCTACGCCACTATTTATGGCAGCGCGTTTGGTCACACCGCCGGCACGGTTGACTTCACCTTCCGCGATGACACCAACCAAGAGTTGACCGTGACCGCGGCATTGCCGGCCGCGGCCGTCTGCGGCAGTACCTGGCAAAATAATCAAATCATCGTGGTCATTCCCGATCCAGCCAGCGCCGTGGGGGAGACCTTGGGCGACCATCCGGTATTGGCCACCATCACCGTCCAGACCACCGCCGGCCTGACCGATACCACCCAGAACTCGCGCGGGTGGTATGGCCAATTTGAAATTAACGATCGCCAATATCCCGGCATTTGTGCCGTCACGCCCGCCGTCCAGTCGCCCCAGCAGCCCGTGACGATTAAAGGTGCTAACTTCGGCACCGGGACGGCCAGCGGTGACCGCGTCACTTTCGGTGGTGTGGCCGCCCAGGCGACCAGTGCTTGGACCATCGCCAGTATCAGTGCGACGCTACCCAATTTGCAGGATGGCGTGGTGACGACCAAAGTCACGGCCGACGGCCAAGACAGTAATGGCTATAATTTAACGATTAGTTCGGAGTTGGTGACCACCGGCCCGGTGATTGAGTACGTTTCACCAACGGAAGGCGGAGTGGGGCAATACCTTACTTTATTTGGTCGCAATTTCGGCGGGGTGCCGGGGGCGGTCTATTTCGTCTCCGGCAGCGCCCGGATCGCGGCCGATGTCGCCTTCCCCGCCGGTTGTGCCCAGGACTACTGGCAAGCGCGCAATGTGACCGTCAAGGTGCCGGACGTAGTGGTCGGTGGGTATCAAATCCAGTTAGAGCGCAATGACGCCAATCACACTCCCAGCAACTTCGTACCGTTTAGCGTCACCACGGCCGATCCGACACCAGGCGTGTGTCGCTTGTCACCAAACAATGGCCCCGTCGACACGGCGGTCCGGGTCTATGGTGAATATTTTGGCGCTCAAGGGACGAATAGCGCGGTGAAGTTTTGGCCCAACACCGATCAATCAAAAGGCACCATTCTCAATTGGTCAACCATTTTGAAAACAAAAGTGCCCGCCGCTGCCGAGACCGGTCCGGTGGTGGTCGTCAGTGCGGCCGACCTCCAAAGTAACGGCCAACAATTTTCGGTCGGGTCGTGCGACAGCACCGAGGCCTGTAACGGCCGACCGGTGGCCAGCACCTGTACCGCCCCGGCCGCCGGCCAGCGTGATGGTACTGGCTGCTGGGTCTGTGAGGTGAACGCGGATGATGCTAGCTACCAGTGGCAGTGGGACACCAACGCCGTCACCGGTTGTGGTCAACAACCAGCTCAACTCCAGTGCTGTGGCACTGGCGTTTGCGCCGTCACCTGCCCGTCAGCGGGTAACCCATTATCGAGCTACGCCTGGGCGTTTTCGACCAGCGAAGTGCCGCTCTACCCCCGAGTGGTGGAAGAGTGCAACCGAACGCAGAGCTGTAGTGTCAATGCCAACACGCCTAGCCCGAGTCCCTGGACGCCGGACTGGGATTTATCGAATAACAAACCGCTGGCTTGTATCAACGCCGTCATCACCGCGCGGTTTACCATCCCGATGGAACAAACCAGTTTTGTCCTGACCGCCACTGATCCGGAGGCGCGCAGTGTAGTGATTGAGCACTGCACTGGTCCAGAGACATCGGCCTGCTCGACGGTCGAAGTAGTCACCGGATCGATTGAATATCTATCGTCCAACATCGAGCAGGGCGGAGTAATTGGACTGGTTTTCACGTCCACCACTACGCTGGCGACTAATAATTGGTATCAGATCCGCCTGCGGGGGCAGCAAACGGTCACCGCCTGTAATGATGGGCGGGACAATGATGGCGACGCCAAGACCGACGCGGCCGATGCTCAATGTGATGGCGGTGAGGATAACAGTGAATCAGTCGCCGGAGCCCAAACCCGCCCGGGTGGGCCGCTGGTGGCGACCAACGGCTACCCGCTGCTCCGCGACTATGTTTGGCGATTCAAGACCCGCGCCGACGCGATCCCCTGCGCCGTTGGCTGTGTCAATGTCCAACCGATGTCGTATACGGCTAACCACTTAGGTCAACTCTACGGCGATTGGACCGACCCTCTAAACCCGGCTGACCCGGTCTATCACCGCGCCTTGGCCGACTCTGAAGACAACGCCTGTGTCATGATCGATACGGCCGGCTATAACTGGACCTGGAGTGTCCAAGACCTGCAAGGGCAGTCGGCCAGTTTGTATGCTGACCTGACCACGCTGGATGCCGGTAACGAGTGTAATAATAATCTCGACGATGATCGTGATGGCAAATGTGACGCCGCGGGCTGCTTGATTGGCGCGGTGACATTGCTAGCCGATGACGGCTGTGTCGTCGCCTTTGGCGGCGATAAATCAGAAACCGCCGGCGCGCAGTCCGTCGCCGCTATTCGTCACCTCCGCTGGACCTTAGCCAAAAAAGAAACGCTGGGTCAGCAGGCCTACTTCTGCGAATGTGACCGTTGGGCCCAGTGTGCCGACGCCATTGATAACGATGGTGACGGACTGTTTGACCAAGGGCCGACGGGCAATCCTGACCCGGGCTGTGTTAGCCCCACTGACGACAGCGAAGCCAACGCTGGCTATCAGGCCAAGCCCACTACTAGATTTACGACCTATACTTCAGACGACTTGGCCTGTGTGGCCGCCTGTACGCCGCCGCCTTACAAGCAAGTTGGGGGTTATGCGCTCGGTGGTCCGCCGATCCGCATTGTGGCCCAAGAGCCCCAGAGCACCAAGAGTGGTTATGGTAATTTGTTTATTGATCTGACCGATCCCGCGGTGCTGGCCCACTGGCCGGCTTGTGACTTTGCCTGTGTCAACGCCCAAATCGGCGCGGCCTTTAACGTGGCCATGTTATCCAACATTGCTGATCCGACATTGGTAAAGTTATATTCGTGTGGCCAAGATCAGGATTGCACGGCGGTCAACATGTTCCCCGTGACCGTGACTTTCCAAACCGCCAGCGAAACGCTCGGCTACCGTTATATTACCAACCCGCCGGCTGGCCAGTATGCTTCCGAACTAACCTTCTTGCCCGCCGCTAGTCACAATGGTGGCAAGTTCTTGCCTGACACCTCTTATCGAGTGGTGTTGAGCGGCTTGATGCAGAGCTTGGGCGGGATGGACGGCGCGGGACAAATCGCCGGAGCTAAACTGGGCGGTCTGAATTACGATACCAATGACGACGGCGTCGCGGACAGTTATAGTTGGATTTTTACCACCAAAAACGATTTTAATCTCTGTCTGATCGATCGCGTCGCCGTGGCCCCAACGCAGGCGTCATTGACCCTCATCCCCGACACCAAAACCTTCTACAGTCAGGCGTTTGGCGCACCGGATCAGTGCAGTGCCTCCGGCCAGCGACTCAATAACTCGCTGTACCGCTGGGGTTGGACCTCCGGCAACACCAGCGTGGCGACGGTCCAGTGGCCGACCAGCGTTTGCGGTGATGCCATCATCGGCGCCGGTGAGGATTGTGATGACGGCAATACCGTCAATGTCGATGGCTGTAGTAGTAGCTGTCTCTGGGCCGGCACGGCCGCGCCGATTTGTGGCAATGGTAATATTGATCTCGGCGAAGAGTGTGATTATGGCTCGGCCATTGATCCGGTCTGGGACGCCTATGGCTGTAACGCCAATACTTGTCTGCGCGCCGGCAACACTCATTACAACATTTTAGGGACGACCTACGTGCCCGCGCCGGTCTGTGGCAACGGCACCATTGACACCGCCATTTATCACGACCAGACGGTCGTCTTAGGTGAGGATTGTGATGATGGCAGTGAGCCAAACAATGTCAACGGCGATGGTTGTAATAACAGTTGTAAAAAAACCGGCAGCATTAGTGGGCAATCGCTCTGCGGCGATGGCGCAGTGGGAGCTGGTGAAAGCTGCGAAACCTGTCGAACCGCCACTGGTTTGGGCAAAACCATCATCACTAGTGGCGCCTGCAGTGGGGCCTATCCGCGCAGTGACGAGGGGAATCCGGTGCCGAATGATGGCTGTAACACGGCTTGCGTGCTCGAAGGTGCGCCGACCTTACCGTATGCCGTCTGTGGCGGGGGACATCCGACCTGCGCCTGTGGTGACGGGACGGTTGACCCCGGCGAACAATGTGACTATGGCACCGAAACCGGCTCATGGTGGACGGCCTATGGGTGTAGCCAGACCAGCTGTCTATTGACCGGTAACGCCAACTATACTTTAATCGGCGCCGACGTCGCGATCGCCTGGCCGGTCTGTGGTAACGGTCGCGTCGAATACGGTGAGGACTGCGACTTTGGTTGGAGTGGCAACAACGATCCGGCCAATCGCTGCGGTCTAGATTGTCGCCACTTGGGCAGTGCCAATACCACTTATGCTTATGGGCCGATGACGCTGGCGGTGGCTGCTGGCGCCGGTCGGACGCCGATCGCGGCCCAAGCTGGTGGAGTCTGCAGTAATAATCCGGCCACCTCATGCGTCAGCTCGGTTGATTGTGGCGGTAACTCGTGTGATTTCGGCGCGGCTAAACAGGGCAGTGGTGATCTCGACGTGATTTGTGGATTTACGGCTGATAGTCAATGTGGCAATGCGGCCTACGGCGTCGATGCGCAAGGGTGCTGTCGCCTAAAACCAAACGTCACCGCCATCTACCCCAATCCGCCACTGACGCCGGCTACGACAGACATTTGTTTAAATACTTTAATCTCGGCTGATTTCGCTGGCGTGATGGAGACGGCCACCCTGACGGCGGAGCAGGTGGCGGTGCAATGGAATAATGGTGCGACCACCTGTCCGACTGGCCGCAGCCAGACCTTAGCCGGTGAGCCCACCACGCTAGGCCAGCGACTAGCTCGCTGGTATCAGCAAGCCAGCGGCTGGCTTCGCTATTGGGTGGCCAGCGCCTGGGCGCAAGGCATCCCACAGGTCGGACCGCCACTGCCGGCAGTCCAGACCGCGACGCCGAACTATTGGTGCTACCTGAATTATCAAGTCGGCAGTCGAGTCATTACCACCACCGACGGGGCAAGTCACACTCGCCTGGAAGTTCGGTTAGATGAGCCGCTGCCGGCCACGAAAGAAATCAGGGTGCTGTTGGGTAAAACCATTGCTGACCGCTTTGGCGTGACCCTGTCACTGGCTGACAACCAATTCCCCATCGTCCCAAATGGTGAAGTGACCACACCCGATATTGATCAAGACGGCGTCACTAATGGCATCGCCTGGACCTTTGATAGCGGGACTGAACTGTGCACGATTGACTCGGTATCATTGACCCCCGATCATGCCACTTTGACTCGCGAGGACGAAACCCGTGACTTTACCGCGGCGGCGACCACCGCTGACGATCAATTGATCGTGCCGATTGTCGGGACCTACGCGTGGAACTGGCAGTGGGTGATTAGTAATCTCACAGGTGGACCGGTCGCCACCCTGTTGCCTGGTAGCTGCTCCCAAGATGCCAGTCAGCAGTGCTTGGGGAGCGCGGCCTGTGGAGTCGGTAACACCTGTGTCATGTCCGAACAACAGACCCTCGCCGTGGGCCAAGATGGCGAAGGCGTGCTGACCGCCACGGCGCTGATTACCGATCAAAGCGGCGGGAGCGATACCGCTCAAGCCGCCGCGGAAATTATTACTTTCTTGTGTACTAATCCCTGGCCGAAGGTCTGTTCTAACTATGGCCCAAATGATGTGACGGCTTGCGAGATTGACGCCGACTGTACTATTGGCGCAACTTGCAACTTCGAGCCCAATGCGTTTGCCGATAGCCAGGAGTCAATTTTGCCGCAGAACATTCTCAATCAGGCCGCCTACCCGACCAATTTCCGGTCTTATTATTGTCGGGACAGTGGCTCGGACAATTTGTTCTGTGCCGGCACGCTAGGATTGACGCAGCCATTGACCTGTCAGCAGGATGGTGATTGTCGCGTGGTCCAAAACGACATCCCGGTCGATTACGGCCCCTGTCTGCCGAATCTGGCTGATGATTTGCCCGCCCTGCAGTTCCCGCCATTTTCCGTCGCTCAACCGCCCAGCCCGGGTGGGTCAGCCCCGTTGCGGCATTGGCTCTTACCACGATCAGCCGACTTCCGGGGCCATGAGGTTAATGGCAGTAATGACGCGATTTTGTTCAGTGTCGAAAAGAACAGCGAGCACATCTCGCCGGACTTGTGGTTTAAGCAACGGTTTAATGGGACCGCCAAACCGGCCACCATCGATGACTATCGCGCGGTCCAGACGGATAGCGCGACGTACGTCAACGCCGGCAACTGGGTGGCTGGCGGCATCTTAGGCAGCTATCCGGATGGGGTACTCTTCACCAACATGTATATTGCTTCGGCCAACGAAGGAGCCAATGCCGACACTCAAAACATCTATAATCAACTGTTGAGTCACCTGCGCTTCAATATTAACGCGGCCTACATGGATGCCAGTGGGGTCTGTGTCCGCGGCGGCGTGCCGATGGTTGATGTCGCAGGCAACACCAGCGGCTGTGACAGTGACTTCCAGTGTTATCGCTGTTCGGCTGATGTCACCCAGCCCAATGGCAATCCCAGCCCGATCTGTGAAGTTAATACTGATTGTCCAGCCGCCCAGCCGTATTGTGATAAAGGCACGACCAGTGCCGCCGTCTACTGTGATAACCCCAAAACCAAGACCGCCCGCAACGTTTTTCGCGCCGCCGACATTCATGACGTGCGGTCGTTATTGGGGGGTTACTATCAACAGCAAGGTAATTATCCGCTGTTAGCCGCCGGTAGCTATATCGCCGGGCGGACCTATAGTACTTGGCCGTCCTGGCAAGCAACCTTAAGCAACCAACTCGGTGCCGGCTTGCCGGTGGATCCGCTCAACCAGTTCAATGGCTGCGTCAATCCGTTCAACCGCGCCACCTGCTGGGACAACACCGCGCTGCAGTTCATGTGTCCGGAGCGGTCCTACGCCTATCTCTACGTCGTCGAAAGTAATGGCCAAAAAGCCCGCGTCCTGGCCAACTGGGAAAACATGTTCGATGATCAAAGCTCAATTAACCTCTGGGAAGCGGGTGGGGCTGAAGAGCTGGGGGACTACGCGGCTTGGCAAGAAATTACCGCTGACCAATGTAAGAACTTCTCGGGTTATTCGCAAAACGATACCGATCAAGACGGCCAGGCCGACTTTGCCGATAATTGTCCCTATGTCGCCAACCTTGATCAAGCCGATGCGGACGCTGATGGCGGGGGCGACGTCTGTGATGTCTGCCCGGCTGATCCGGCCAATGATTATGACAATGACGGCGTCTGTGGCACCGTGGATAATTGCTCGGCCACCGCCAACGCGGCGCAAACCAATACGGACAGCAATACTGCGCGGGACGTCTATGGGAGTTGTGCTAACCAATGGAGTAATCCGACCTGTGTCAACAGCGGCGGTGATGCCTGTGACGGCGACTGTTGGGGCACGGAAGCGGACGACTGCCAATTCCGCTGCGTTGATCAAGGCGGAGATATCTGGAAAGGCACCGGCGGCCAAACCAACTGCTGTGGTGATGACAGCAGCGAAAACGTCGGCTATGAAATCTGCTGGGACGGCATTGACAACAACTGCGACGGCGTAGTTGACGAACAGTACGACAATGATGCCGACGGCTACAGCACTTGTGGCGCGCCAGTCGACTGTAATGACGATGATGCCGAAATTAACCCCGGTCAAACCGAAGCGTGCGATCTAAAAGATAACAACTGTGACGGCCAAATTGATGAGGGCTGTGTGCCGGTCAATATGGCGTTAGCGCACGTCGGGCCATGTGCTGGTGAGCCCGCTGGTGGTGATTCAGCTACGGTCACGGTTGACGGCGTGCCTTTCGGGACGGTTTCGGAGTCCAGTCCTTCGCCCTTACCATTGAAATCAGTCCAAGCCGGATCAACTCACGTCGTGGAGTGGGACGTCAATCAAGGTGATGGGACGGCCAACTTCGGCGTGCAATTTGCGGCCCCAAAAATCTGCTCGGACTTTAGCTTTGATCCGTACACCGTTCAGACCTGTACCAGCGATGCCCAGTGCAGCGGCGGGGCGACTTGCACTCAAGGAATCTGCTCGGACTCTCCTTCTATTAGAACGTGCACTAGCGATTCCCAGTGTGCCGCCGGGGCCACTTGTCTGGACGTGATTGACGACAGTTCAATTCAGTTAACGGTCACGCCGCAAACTAACACCTCGAAGCAACGAATCACCTGGGATGGCACGGCTTTTAATTGGTATGCTTCCGGCACCCAGACCGAGCTGTTGCCGCTCGGTGGGGTGAAGCTCGAGGACTTCTTGGATCGCATTTTCTTGCCCGGCCGCGGCTATGGGCCGTCAAACTCCAGTTGTGACTGGATCAATGGTACCAACACGACCGGCTGGAACCCATACCCCGCCTGGCCGTGGAGTTGGCTCGGCACGCAGAATCTGTCATGTACCTGCCAGGACAACAATAATAACCAAAGCTTGGACTTCTTCAAACCCAAGTTTAAAGATGGCACTTGGTCCAATATCTACCTCCAAATGCAGCAACCGTTTGGGCCGGACGGATCAGGCCTAGCGCATCCAGTCAAGGTTCGCCTGGAGTTTACGACCAAGCCACTACCTTAATATGGATCTGCAGCCCACGCCATTACCGCCCCGATTTGATTGGCCTGGTTTTTTCCAGCGCCGGCTCGCCAAAATTATTGGCGGCGGTTTGTTAGCAGTAATTATCGGCTTAGGCGCGTGGTGGGCCTATTCGGCCTCAAAAATGGCTGGTGAGGTGGTGGTAACCGACAGCAGCCTGACGGTAGAAGGGGACCAAGCGCCGTTGCCGGCGACCAGACCGGGTCCTGTTACCACAGTACCGACCAGCGAGGTTGGGGCAGGAGCTAACGATCAGCCCACCAAAGACAACGATGGCGCACCGACAGTGGTTGGTGGGCCGACCGTCGGGGACAGCGCTGACGCTGACCGGGACGGACTGCCCGATGCGTTGGAAAAAGAATTTAGCACTGACTCTAAGAAATCTGATTCTGACGGGGATGGCTACTCGGATAGTGAAGAAGTGAAGAATGGCTACGATCCACTGGGGGCGGGCAAACTGTGGTATTATTAAGTGGCCTGGAGTATTTTCATATTAAATAGCTACCCCTATGTTTGATCAACAGCCCGAGGACATTTTTTCGGCCCTAGAGCCGACCACGTCCCAGCCGCCTAGACCGACGCCGCCACCGGCCGCGCCAGGGCCACCACCGACCGCGGTGCGGCCCACACCGCCAACTCCTCGACCAGTGATGACACCGCCGCCGACCAGTGGCGTCATGGAAATGAGTCATGAGGGCGACCATAAACGCTGGTTATGGTTAGTGGCCGCTGCCGTGGTGGTGATTATTGTGGTGTTAGCCGGTTGGTCGGCTTATAGCTGGTGGCAGAGCCGGGCCAACGCGCCGACATTTACTCCCACCAACGGCACTCCGTCAACGGTAAATACTACGCCGACTGGCAACAACGCTAATCCCTCAATGGCCGTCGTTCCGCCCCGCGATAGCGATTTGGATGGGTTGACTGACGTCGAAGAGGCCGGCTTGGGCACCAACGCTCAATCAGCCGATACCGATCTGGACGGACTGTTTGATAAAGAAGAAAGCCAAATTTATAAGACCGATCCGCTGAACTCTGATACCGATACTGACGGCTATTCCGACGGCGAAGAAGTCCGCGGTGGCTATAATCCGCTCGGCGCCGGCCGGCTGTTTGCCACGCCACCGATTCAGTAACTAGTGAGCCCCCCTGAACCGCTATGCCCTGGTCGTTATTCGCCAACCAATCAGCCACTGTCCAGCCAAAAATGGCTGAAATAGTGTCGCCGATCAATGATTCTGACATTCATGTGATGCCAGCGCAGTATTATATTAATCCGACCCATTCCGGCCTGAGTCGGCGCCGGTGGCTGATTATCGCCAGCGTGGCGGGTGGGCTGGTGGTGATTGCGGCCGTGATATTTTTTAGCACGGACTGGTCAGCCAAAGATCGTCCGACGGTGGTCATCCCGCCGAGTCCAATCTCGACCACCGCAGTAAATCCTCCGGCCAGTTCATCGCCGGTTGACGGGTTAGTCCCCACCAATGAAACACCGACCACGGCAGCCAATGGTTCGGCGCCGATTACAACAGTCGGCGAGGGGAGTGAGACCGCCGCCCCGCCAGCGACCACTCCACCGACCGTCCCCGAAATGGGACAACCGGTCAAGCTAGAGGGCGTGGTGTTGCAGTTACCCGTGGGGCGCGACGCGGACCGCGATGGTCTGACTGATGTCGAAGAAATCCTCTATGGGAGCGATCGCAATAAGCCCGACACTGATCTGGACGGCTATCTCGATGGTGAAGAGATCAAAGCGGGGTATTCGGCCACCGGCATTAACCAGAAATTAACCGCTGGTGGCTTGGTTAAACTCTACAGTAATACGGCCAGCGGCTACCAGATACTCTATCCGGCGCTGTGGCGACTAGATACGCCGGGCAGCACCGAGACCGTCAGTTTTATCTCGCCCACTACCACTGATTTTATCGAGCTAATCTTTTATGGGCCGGTGACCACTTCATTGGATCGCTGGTATCAGGAAGTAATTGCGCCCAAAACCGGGAGCGCGCCAGCCCCAACCGCTGAAACACTGAAGACCTGGCGGCTGTTGCGCTCTGGCGACCAGTTGACGGTCTATCTCAAGTCGGCTAAAACCAACACGGTCTACGCGCTGACTTATAACCCCGGGACGGAAAAAGAGCTGCATTTTAGCGCGACCTTTGCCTTGATGATCAATAGTTTGGTGGAAATTGCTAAATAGTGATGATTCCAACCATGTTGGCGTTTACTTTTGAGGTCCGGGTGACGGTCAAAACGCCGATCAATCGGCGCCTGCTGGCGCGGATTGCCACGGTGGCTAGTCGGGTGTTGCCACCCCTCCGAGGTAAAACGGTTTCGCTGGCGGTGGTGGGTGACACGACGATGGCGCGGTTGCATCGCCAATATCGCCATCGGCCGGGCTTAACCGACGTCTTGAGCTTTTCCCAAACTGACCGACATTGGCCGACCGGTGAGCCAACCCTCTTGGGCGAAATCGTGATTGATTATCCGCAGGTGGTCCGGCAAGCCAGACGGGCTGGTCAGACCGTCGAGGCCGAGCTGTCTCTCTTGGTGATTCACGGTTTGATTCACCTGTTGGGCCACGATCATGAACGGTCACGACGTGAAGCGGCGGTATTTAATCGGCTACATCAAACCATGCTCCGTCAACTTGGTTTTTCTCCGGTCATATAGTATAATCCAGCTCGTATGCAACGCCCTGATATTATCGCCGGCCTAGACATTGGTTCCGCCTCCATTCGCATGGTCGTCGGTCAGCGTTCGGCCGAACAGAAACTGAACGTCATTGCGGCCGCCGAAGTAGCGGCCGAAGGGATTACCAAAGGCACGGTGGTTAGTATTGAAGAAGCCGTCAAGAGCATGAACAAATGCCTCGAAAAAACCGAAAAAATTGCCGGGGTAAAAATTGAGAGCGCCTGGGTGGGGATTTCCGGTAGTCACATTATTTCCCAGGACTCGCGCGGCGTCGTGGCGGTCTCGCGCAGTGATGGTGAGATCACCGAAGAAGATGTCGAGCGGTCGATCGAGGCGGCGCGGACGGTGGCCACCCCGTCCAACTACGAGATTTTGCATGTCATCCCCAAGGCCTTTACTATTGATCACCAGGCCAACATCAAAGATCCAGTCGGCATGAATGGCATCCGACTGGAAGTCGACGCCATGATTATCCAGGCCTTGACCAGCCAGGTTAAAATTTTGACCAAGTGTGTCTATCGCACCGGGCTGGATATTGATGACTTGGTCCTGTCGATTTTGGCCTCATCAGAAGCGGTCTTAACCAATCGCCAGAAGGAATTGGGCGTGATCTTGGTCAATATCGGCGCGTCAACCACCAGCGTGATCGTGTTTGAAGAGGGTGATGTGGTCCACACGGCCGTGCTGGCGATTGGCTCGGACCATATTACCTCCGACCTGGCCATCGGTTTGCGAATCTCCATTGATACGGCCGAGCGGATCAAGGTTGATTACGGCGCGGCCGAAGCCAAAGACATTTTGAAGAAAGATGAAATTAATCTGAATGATTTTGACAGTACTCTAACCGGCGATGACAGTATTGTCTCGCGTAAATATATCGCTGAAATTATCGAGGCGCGAGTTGAAGAAATTTTTGATAAAATTGATGGCGAATTAAAACGGGTGGATCGCTCGGGCAGTTTACCGGCCGGCGCCGTCTTGATCGGTGGGGGAGCGAAGTTGCCCGGAATGGTTGATGTGGCCAAGCGCAAGTTGAAACTGCCGGCCTGTTTGGGCTTTGCTCAAAACTTAACTTCCGCCATTGACAAGGTCCAGGACCTAAGCTTTTTGACGGCCGTCGGACTGGTGGCGTGGGGTGAACAGCTGACTCGCCACACCAAACAATCCGGTTGGATGTCGAAGTTCACCAGCGTCGGCCAGGTCGGGGGGCGGCTCCGCGATATGCTCCGTAATTTCCGCCCTTAGACCCCCCCATATTTTAACTAGTTTCGCGAGTTCGTCCCGGTGTGGTATAATTTATACACCATGCCGGGACTGTTGATAAATTGAATACTATTAGTGTTCAGCATATGGCCGAAGTAAAACCTGATATCGAAACGTTTGCCAAAATCAAAGTGATTGGCGTTGGCGGCTCCGGCGGCTCGGCTTTGAATCGGATGATCGCGGCCAAAATCAAAGGCGTTGAGTTCGTGGCCATCAACACTGATGTCCAGGCCTTGTATTACTGCCAGGCCCAGACCAAAATTCATATTGGCAAATCAGTCACCAAAGGACTGGGCGCGGGGATGGATCCGGACTTGGGGCGATCGGCCGCCGAAGAAAATCAAAACGATATTCGTGATGTGGTCCGCGACGCCGACATGGTCTTTATTACCTGCGGGCTTGGTGGCGGTACCGGGACGGGGGCGGCGCCAGTGGTCGCCGAACTTTGCCGTGATGCGGGAGCTTTGACGGTGGCAGTCGTGACGAAACCGTTTGCCTTTGAAGGCGCGCAGCGCCGCGCCATCGCCGAAAAGGGTCACGAAGAACTAGCGGCGCGGGTGGACACGATTATTACCATCCCCAATGACCGACTGCTCCAGATTATTGATAAGAAAACCTTGCTCTTGGACGCTTTTAATATCGTCGATGACGTTTTGCGTCAGGGGGTGCAGGGTATTTCCGAACTGATTACGGTACCGGGGCTGATCAACGTCGACTTTGCCGACGTCAAAGCAATTATGAAAGATAGCGGCTCGGCGTTAATGGGAATTGGCCAAAGTAAGGGCGAAAATCGCGCTTTAGAGGCGGCTAAGTCAGCGGTGGCTTCGCCGCTGCTGGAGCTGTCGATCGAAGGCGCCAAAGGCATCCTCTTCACGGTCACCGGCTCGCACAGCTTATCGATGCATGAGGTTAATGAAGCGGCCAAGGTCATTACCGGCTCGGCCGACCCGGACGCCAAGGTCATCTTTGGCACGGTGATCAATGAAGCCCTCGGCGACGAGATTAGGATTACGGTGGTGGCGACCGGTTTTGAAAAAAGTAAAAAGGCCAGTGAGACGTTGGGGCAGCTGACCAGCTACAAGCCCAGTCGGTTTATCGCTCGACAACGTGAAGAAGAAGGGCGGCATGATCATGGCGCGACCGCCCCGCCCACTGACAGTGATGATGACGACAAGGTCCGCATCTTTGGTCGCAAGAAAGTCGAAGACAAACCCGCCCCCGTGGCGGCCTCGCCAGTGACCGATGATGAGGAACTCGATATCCCGGCCTTCATCCGCAAGCAGATGAAATAATCAAGTAGTCATTGAAAAGCGTCCCGCCGAAGGCGGGACGCTTTTTTTGGTCTGAACGGCGTCGCGGCTTTATCGATATTCAAAAATAGTGACCTGACCATCAATATCTTGCCAGCCATCAGCCGTGAGTTTGGCGGCGGCAATTAAGTCGGCGGCGGCAGTCCAATAGTGGTTGACCACCAGATAGGACCGCTGAACACCAACCGTATTCATGGCGTCAGTCATTAACGCGCGGCTGGGGCCAGAATTGATGGCGGTTAGATAGAACTGGTACAGCGGACCGGCAGTCGGAATCGGATAGAAGAACAGCTCACCGGCTGAAGTCGGATAGTAGCGAAAACCAAACTCTTGCATCGCGACCGCCGCCACGGCCTGGTTGGCCAAAACAACATAGGGCTCACCGCCAGCCAACTGCTCGATCTGTCTGACCGCCGCCACATCGGCCGGGCCAGGACTGTAGGCGTGGCCAATGGTGTGAATGTCATCATGAGGGAAAATAGCGTAGTAGTGGACGGCGGCTAACAGCACGAGGACGCCAGCGGCCGTTATTTGGAGCGTGGCCCGTTGCCGGCGGAGCACGGTGACTGCCGCCACTGCCCCGACACTCATCAGCGGCCAGAGATAGAGTAAAGCGGTGGCGGCGATGCGGATGGCGTAAGCGCTTTGTTCATAATTAATCACCGCTGAAAAATCCACGAAGCCATAAACCAGTCCGGCATTAATTAAAATTACCATCACCCAGGCAATCGCTGGGTGCGCCCGCCGGTGACTGATTAGCTGCCAACCCGCCACCGCTAGACCAGTACTGGCCACCAGTGGCCACCAGCGGGCCGCTTGGGCCAAATCCGCCAACAGATGAAAGGTTTGTTTCGGCAGGGTTAGTGGCCAGTCAAAGCGA
>CAYINJ010000004.1:0-33634 GCA_964364745.1 uncultured Gammaproteobacteria bacterium | reverse complement strand
GCTCTTCCGATCTTTATTTTTCTCGGCCATGTCATAAAAAAATCCAACCGCTGATCTGTCCCACCGCCGTGCATTCTATAAAGGAACGGCACCGAGAACATAATAACCCCCCCCGGCCTTAAGACTCGAGCCGCCTCACTGAAATATTTTTGTGGGTTCCCAATATGTTCTAATACCTCAAAACTTAAGTGGTAATCAAAAACCTCGTTTTCAAATGGTAATTCCACGGCGCTACAAATTTTGTCAAGCTTGATCCTTTCTCGATAGCCAAAAAGTATCTCGCCAGCCCCAAAATATTTTTTAATCCGCTTATTAATTTTCTGGAATTCGTCATCCCAACTAGAATGATCCGTGGCAGTGTAGCTTGTGATCTTTTTATATTTTCTAAGAAATTCTAATTTTCTCTTTCCATCACCCGCGCCTACTTCTAGTATATCGCCATGGATATTATTCAATAATAAATTGTTTGCCATATTCATTTTACCGTCAACCAACCAATGTGGATAGACCGGTGAGTGAACTAACGCTTTAACAAAAATAGAGAATATATTACGCATGTAACATGTGCGATATATAAATAACCTCGAATCACGAACCGCTCATCTTTGATAATAAAGGAAGTAATACTCGCTCCACATCATACCGCTGTGAAAACCGAACAGCATTCATATGATACTCCTCATAATATTCTCCGTCAAACAAAAGTGTCTTGATCGCGCAATACCATTCTTCCGGGGTATTCACCAAAAAGCCAAACCGATGCGTCTCAATCATCTCAAATGCGTCATGGAGCCGGGTTGTAATAATTGGTAACCCGGCGGCAATATATTCGACCAATTTCGAACTAAGGTCCGTGCCGTAGAACATGTGATCGAAATGTGTACCCGCCCGGTCGGTACGATAAGGGCTCACGCCAAACCGATAGGCAGGCAACACACTCTGCACCAGAATTTCGTGATCAACCACTCCTTTAATATGCACGTATCTTTGCAATTGCAATGTTTCGATTTGTGCTCTCAATAATTCAAGGAGACTGCCACTCCCGTATATATCGAAACGAAAAATAATACCTTCATTCACCAGGCGGGTCAGGGCGCTGAAAAGAGCTTTGAATTCGACAGTATACCCAAGAGAACCGGCAAATACAAACGCATTTGGGGCACGTTGGACATCGCGATGGATTGAAGCAATATCAACCATCTGCTTTAAGGGCAATGCTTTATGTGTGTATCTCCCTTCAGGATCAACGTGTTTTAAAAAATGGATAGTAAGGTATAAAAAATAATCACATCTGTGATAGGCAAATCGATTAACGCACTGATAGATCCAATTCATGAACACCGACGGAAAACGGCGCCGAGAAAAATCGACATTAAAATATACGACCTTATGGACCCGAAACCAAGACTGTAAAAAATAAATATGAAAAAATGAGAGGGGATCAAAACAGATCGCGATGTCCAAACAAAATGATTGTGCTGTCATCCGACGCACGGCCCGTAATGCACTAATCCCCTCCAAGAAATACTGAAGAAAGGCGGGGAGTTTATAGGAAACATTACCGCTACTGCCACGCACGATTGTATGGAGAGTACTTTTTAGTTCGAGGGGATGAACAACCGTGATAACTGTAAAATTCTTTTTTTTGAGGTACAGCTCAATGGTATCTAATATACATGGCGTCGGCGTATAATGCCCAACGAGGAGCACATTTTTCATAACGTACATACCGCATAAATCTCCGACGCCAGTTCAGGAATATCTTGCCCCAGCTCGTAAAATCCTTCGACCATTTCAGGACTCCATGTCTTTTCAATCTGTGTATTTGAAACAGGTTTAAGAAAGACCCCTCCAATTTTTTTTACCCGAAGACCTGCTGTTTGAATATCCTGCTCTAGTGCAGAAATCGTATACACCCTTCGATGTCCAATTCGGATATCTCCCTCATTCAAACTAGTAATGCTTTTAAGAAGCCCCATTTTCACTCCGACCAGTCGATGGATTGAATTGGCATTAGGAACATCCACCAACAATACCCCCGACCGCTTAAGCCATCGCTTTGCACAGCGCAATACCGCTACCGGATGCTTTACGTGTTCTAATACATGTGCCAAGACAATCACATCAAACTTCTCAGTCGTCTGGTACTCCTCGAAGAGAGAACGTATAACTTCAAGGTTCTTAGAAGGAAAACGACCCTTAAGATCCTCAGTAAACTTGCGCGATCCGTCTACGGCAACTACTCGATCGAAATAATCCAAAAGATGTTGTGTCCCTTTCCCATCGCTACTGCCTAATTCCAAGCAGGTCTCTCCCCGAAAATACTTTCGTAACGTCCGATACCGTAGCTCAATTAATGTGCTGTTAAAACCTATGTCGGTACTAAATCTTCTGGCCACATTGGCCAGGCGCTGATGTTCTTTTATTTGATGCGCTGTTTTCTGACGATAATTCATAAAAGAAAGTAATCATCAAATGAGTATCGTAGCAATCCCGGCGCGACTTCCACTTTGGGTGTCATTCTCATCGTTCCCAATAAAGAGTATCTCGTCCTCTTGGTAATGCCAGTGATGAAGAATCATTTGCAACCCCTCTGGATGAGGTTTATAGAAAGCCACTCGTTCCTTGGTAATGATCGGGTCAAACCAAGTGGCGATCTTTACTTTCTCCAAAAGACAATTGACCGTCTTTTGCATATTGTTTGAAAAAATTGCCAGCTGATGTTGCTGGTGGTGGAGTTCTTGCGCCAAGCGGATTAATGGCGTGTTGATTTGTGCTTCTTCGATGCGGGCCAATTCGTATGTTTCAACGAGACGATATGCCTGGCTTAGAACTTCAGGTGCATAGTTGTTTTTGATATACTCAAAAATCTCATTGATCCCGTGGAGCGGAACCGAGAATGTGCTCTGTAATACGCTCCGAAGCTCATTCCAATTGACGACTAGCTGGGCTAAAGTACCATCAAAATCAAAGACCACCCCCCGCGTATGCTTGGCTTTGACCCACTCTCTTATAAATCGATACTCGTCCATTGCTCTCCCTTGACCAGCTTATATCCCATATCAGTCAGTCGAATCCAATACCAGCCGGCGGGAATCCCATTATATTGGGGCAGTTGAGGTATTCGATCGCGCTCCCCCAATCCGAGCAAGATATAATAGTATGGCATGTTCAACCCCGCCGTGCTGAAATTAATACTAGTAGTAAAAAAGCGGCCGGCGTTAATTTCCGTAACGCAGGGTCGGCCTTCTTTATTTTCCTTAATATCAACACAAAAGATGCCGGTCGCCTTTGGATCTACAGCGAGGATCGCGCTGGTGGCCAATTGATTAACATCATCCCGATGGACGGTTTTCGCAATAGAAGGAGAGGATGATTGGCCAGAAGGAAAGAGGTGTCCAAAAAGGTATTCGACCCGCTCACGCGCCATCGAGGTAATCAGCTCCC
Source organism: uncultured Gammaproteobacteria bacterium (assembly GCA_964364745.1). GTDB lineage: Bacteria > Patescibacteriota > Patescibacteriia > JACRDY01 > JACRDY01 > CAYINJ01. The sequence goes on along the minus strand of CAYINJ010000004.1, from coordinate 30,187 downwards.
CTTGATACCAAACGCTTTGGAATGCGAATTCCTTCCCTGGAAGAAACTCACTCATCATGAAATCACTATAGGCCAGCCCTTTGACATTAATCCAATAGTCAATCCAGCCCTCGGCCTGCAAAAGAGTATTGACCGGCAGCGCTGCCTTTGAGCCGCCGCCTCTGGTGGCCCGCAACCAAACCCGATCTTGTTTTTGTAGCAACGCGGCCAGTGCTTTCTTAAGATCGTCATGATCAGTAATCCGGTAGGCCTGGGGGACGGCAATTCCCTTGGCCCCGAGCAAGACATTTAAACTCTCCTTATCATAAGTAATCTTAAGTGTTTCGGGCGTTGGAAATAGCGTGCGGGCTTTCACTAGATCTTTGTGGTGGGATATAAACCAGACCTCTTGCTCTGGTTGAGAATGGACCAGATCGATCTGCTCTCTCTCAATCAGCATATTCAGCTTGTCTAAGTAATCGGGCGAGGTGGTTGGTGGCAGAATATATTTTTTATCTACCCCTGTAGTTAATTCCAGGTGATATTTATTTATATCCGCACCCACAATATAAAAATCCTCCTCTGGCACCAGGCGTAATGAGGCGATGAAATTAGCGCCAGGTGATCCCCCAGCACCAGTGACCAGAATTCTTTTCTGTTTCATATCGGTATAATATTTATAGATATTAAAATGTTATTTGTCTATGTCAAGCACCTGATAAGTTCCGTCATCCGGATGCTGGGAATCAAACGGGGCGTCAAAGAATCCCAAAAAAATCATTTCTCCCTCTCCGACATTTTTAATCACCAGCGCCACGCGGGGCGGAATCTCAACCAGTTCCGGTGTACCACCATTCAGCAGCAGGGAAGCCCTCTCCTGGCTATTCAAATCTATCAGATGAAGCTCCGCCTTTCCTTGGATGATTGAAATCCACTCTGTCCGTGTCTTGTGGTAATGATTGCCTCTGACCGCGCCAGGCGGCGAAATTGAAACGACGAAATGCTTAATCTTGCTTGTGATTTCAGGACATTCCGGATAGATGAGGCCTCCCCGCTCATCATGATGCATCTTTAATGGCCAACGGAGTACTTTCATATAATTAGAGGGAACGGATTACACCAACGATAAAATCTATCTCGGCCGGTGAGACCAACGGATGTACCGGTAACGATACTACCTCACGAGCAAGCTTTTCTGCCACCGGACAATCCCCTTCTTTGAACCCACTCTGGGTAAATTGCGGGAAAAGATGTAGTGGCTTGGGATAATAAATTTTGCACTGAACACCCTTCGCTGCTAATCGTTCAATAAATTCATCCCTGGACATTTTAAACTTTTCAGTAATCCGAATGGTGTATTGATGCCAGCAGTGTTTAAAATGACTTTTCACGAGTGGTAACTGCAATCCCTCTAACCCCGCCAGACCTTCGGAATATTTTTGTGCATTCTTAATCCGACTGTTCGTTAAGAGATCCACCCGCTTGAGTTGTTCAAGTCCAATAGCTGCGATCATGTCCATCATGCGATAATTATATCCAAAAATCAAATACTCATATTGGGTGGCCTCATCCTGGCCGTGATGTCGAAAGAGTTTCATCTTCTTCATGACACTTTCGTCGTTCGTGGTAATCATTCCACCAATACCAGCGGTAAGATTCTTGGTGGCGTAGAAAGAAAATGTCGCCGCATCTCCAAAATGTCCCGCCTTTATTCCTTGATATTCGGCCGCGACCGATTGCGCAGCATCTTCGATAACCTTCAACTGATGGTTCGAAGCGATGCGTCGCACACCCTCGACATCGTAAATTTGTCCATACAAATCCACTGGGATAATCGCTTTTGTTTTTGAAGTTATCTTTTGTTCGATACTGTCTGGATCAATATTAAAATCGTCCTCACGAATATCAGCAAAGACAACTCTTGCTTGCTGCATCAGAATTGCGTTCGCGGTTGCGACAAACGTAAATGGGGTCGTGATGACTTCATCGCCGGCTGTAATCCCAAGCGCAAAGAGCGCACAGTGCAGCGCTGACGTGCCATTATTGACAGCGACGGCGTATCGCGTCCCACAATATCGCGCAAAGGTTTCTTCAAATTCCTTCACTTTAGGTCCCTGCGCCAAATTACCAGAACACAACACTTCACTCGCTGCTCGCACGTCTTCCTCGGTAATGTATGGTTTAGAAATTTGAATCATACTTACACCAATTAAAATCTATAATGATATAAACTGTCTTTTTAATCCTTTATTTGCGGTGCTACGACGAAAGTTAGAAACAATCATTTTCACATCGGATCTAAGTATTTATCATCATCAAGCCACCGATCCTCTTCGAGTAGCTGCAGGATTTCTGCCTTGGAAAGTTGGGTGGTATTACGTGAAGTATACTCGGCCATGAGAAATTTTTTGTGCCCGGCATATTTCGCCAGGTGCGCCATTGATTTCTCATACACATCCGGCAGGATGACGTAATATTCCCCATCCTCTACGGTGCGAAACGATTCGTTGTGCGAAACAAGCACTTCATACATTTTTTCTCCCGGCCGAATCCCAACCCGTTCAATCTTCGTACTAGAATCACCGATCTGTTCAATTATTACTTCCGCCAGATCAATGATCCGTACCCCCGGCATTTTCATCACAAATATCTCGCCCCCCAACGCCTCAATCGTAGCTTTCAGCACTAACTGGATCGCTTGAGAAACGCGCATCAGGTAGCGACCCATATTATCGTCAGTCAGCGTTATTTTATTGTGTTTTCGAATTTGCTCCTTAAAGAGCGGGACCACACTCCCCTTGGTACTAAGAACATTCCCCCCACGGACGCACACAAAACGCGTCCCATGAGGTTTGTACGGGGAGAAATTTGCAGAAGTAAATAATTTTTCTGCACAGCCTTTCGTAAAACCATACAAATTCAATGGATCAACCGCCTTGTCAGTAGAAACCTGGACGACTGTTTCCACCCCATTCATCATCGCCGCTTGGACAATATTATGTGGGCCATGGATATTTGTTTGAATTGCCTCCCAGACATTTTCCTCGCAGACCGGCACATGTTTAATCGCTGCCAAATTAAAGGCCACATTCACTCCTTTTAAGGCTGTCGCAACTCGCTGGGCATCGCGGACATCACCAATAATATAATGGATATTGTCTACATCATGATATCGATGACGCATGGCAACCTGTTTGTGCTCACCACGACTAAAAATCCGGACCTCACCTGGATGACATCGTTCGATCAGCTGTTGGGTCAGCTCGCTCCCCCATGAACCGGTACCGCCATAAATCAAGACGGTCTTGCCTCGAAAATAATCTCGCAATTGTTCTTCCATGGTGTTAGTTTTTTATAATACTGCAACCCTGATGATACACGGGCCATTATGGCTGTCCATTATACCACTGAATCAGTGTAGCATAGGAGGGTTAAGGGAAACAACTATGTCGGTTACCGGGTAATGGATCAGGCGTAGTTGGTGGGTAAATTCACTGTTTTGTGAGAACTTTTTCGGTGTATAATTACTCAAAGGCGACCAGTTTGACGAACACCGACGTTTTATTACGGAAGTGCTTCTTCCGTCAATTGGATCCGCCCATCAATCATCGTCAGGTCGAGCAGTCGATCATGCGCCGGTTCGTAGGCCATAGCTTCATCATCGGATAGCCGGTCGAAGTATTTCCGGACAAACCGCAGCGGCGTATAATGAGCCACGATTAAAGTTGGCCTAGCCGGAAAGTGTTTAGTCAGAAATTCAAACGTCGGTATCAATTCGGCATAGCGAGCCACATAGCTGTCGCCGGGGTGGCCCTGGTAGTTACCCGGGTAGGTAAAACTAAGCTGATAACGCAGCCATTCCTCCCGGGCCGGTTCGTTGACGATTTCTGACTCGGCGCGGCCTTCCCAGTCGCCGTAGCACATTTCGCGCCAGATTTGATCAATCACTACCGGAATATCCTGGCCCAACGCCTCAATGACGATCTTGGCCGTCTCAATCGCCCGACCGCGGGGACTGACGATTAAGTTGGTGACACCAGCTTGCTTGGCGAATTCACCGAGCCGCCGCGCTTGGGCTTTTCCTAGATCGGTCAGGGGACTGTCCGATAAGCCCTGAAATCGATTTTCGAGATTGAATACTGTTTGACCGTGGCGGGCGAAATACAGGGACATACCATTTTAGAATTTTTTTAGGTGGCAATTGCTATCGTGTTATCTAGGCGTGGGGTCATGCCTGGTGGCAGTATTCCGGCTTGACACCTGAATACGAGGGTTCGATTCCCTCTGGCTCCACGCCGCTTATATTTACTTACCCCTTGACTTTTTTATTACAGCAGTTATAATAATCATAACAGGTGTCAACCGGAATACTTCCGACAAACTCCGCTGTAGGCGGAGTTTGTTTTTATACCACAATATTGACCAACCGGCCCGACACGACAATTACTTTCTTCGGCGTTTGGCCAGCTAGCGCGGCTTGGACCTTCTCTTGAGCTAAGGCCAGCTTTTCCACTGCCGCGTCCGTGGCGCCGGTGGCGACCATGAAACTACTCCGCCGTTTGCCGTTAATCTGAACCACAATCTCCATTTCATCGGCTTGCGCCAAGGCCGGATCATATTGCGGCCAGGTCTGGGTGTGGATGCTGTCGATGTGCCCCAACTGGTGCCAGAGCTCTTCGGTGATGTGCGGCGCAAACGGCGCTAAGATCACCAATAGTGTTTCCATGGTCGCCGGTGAGATCGCCGCTTGCTTTTGCAACATATTAACCAAAATCATCAACGCGCTGATGGCCGTGTTGAAACGCATGGCGGCAATATCAGCCGTGACTTTTTGAATGGTCTGGTGGAGTAATTGGGTGACAGCTGGTGCAGTGTCCGCGTTAGGCGAGACCGTCGATCCGACCTGCCACACTTTATCCAAGAACCGGCGCACGCCGATGATGCTCTTGGTGTCCCACGGAATCGCTTGATCAAACGGCCCCATGAACATCTCATACAGCCGCAGGGTGTCGGCACCATGTTCGGCGACCACTTCATCGGGATTAATGACATTGCCGCGCGACTTACTCATCTTCTCTCCCCCTTCACCTAAAATCATGCCTTGCGCGGTGCGTTTTTTATACGGTTCACTCCCACACTCTTTTGGTACGGCGCCGATATCCCACAAGAATTTATACCAGAAACGCGAATATAATAGGTGGAGCGTGACGTGTTCCATGCCGCCATTATACCAATCCACCGGTAACCAGTATTTCAATTTAGCCGGATCGGCCAGCGCGGTGTTATTCTGCGGATCAAGGTAGCGCAAGAAATACCACGACGAACCAGCCCAAGTGGGCATGGTGTCGGTCTCTCGTTTGGCCGGGCCGCCACAGGTCGGACAAGTGGTATTGACCCACTCGGTGATGGCCGACAATGGCGACTCACCCGTGTCGGTTGGTTCATAGCGCTCCACGGCCGGCAGCTCTAGTGGCAGTTGGTCTTCGGGCAGCGGGACCCAACCGCACTTGGCGCAGTTGACCATCGGGATCGGTTCACCCCAGTAGCGCTGACGGCTGAAGACCCAGTCACGGAGTTTGTATTGCACTTTCATTTTGCCACCGACTTTAGCAGCAATTTTTGGGCCCGCCTCGATTGATGGTTGGCCAGTAAATTCACCTGAATCAACAAGCGTCCCATGTTGCTCGTGAAATTTTTTCAGTGAATTTTTCTTTTCTATTTCACTTTTATTTTCTGACACAGAATAGCGTACCCCCTCGTCAGTATTAACAACCACTTGCTTCATTGGTAGATTGTACTTTTCTGCAAAATCAAAATCCCGCTCGTCATGCGCCGGCACGGCCATGATCGCACCAGTGCCATACCCACCCAAAACATAGTCCGCCACCCACACCGGGATTGGTTGCTTGGTAGCCGGGTTGATCGCTTGAATTCCGGTATCGACGCCGGTTTTTTCTTTTGTCTCATCGCCTCTTTCCATCTCTGAACGCTGTAATGCGGCCGTGACATATTCCACCACTGTCGCCGGCGCCGGCCAACCGATGTCCATCCACTTCTGCGCTAGCTCCGGTGAAATCGCCAAGTAGGTCACGCCAAACAGCGTGTCAGGGCGAGTCGTGAATACTTTAATCACGTCATTGCGAGCCCCGTTTCGGGGCGTGGCAATCCCGGGTTCAGCGCTCTCCCCCCGGGATTGCTTCCCTTCGCTATCGCTCAGGGTAAACTTCCTCGCAATGACGATCGGGAACTCAACCTCCGCGCCCTCACTCCGCCCGATCCAATTAATCTGCTGGGTTTTGATTTGCTCGAGATAGTCAGTCGTCGCTAGATCATCAATCAAGCGATCGGCGTATTTGGTAATCGCCAACATCCACTGTTCTTTCTCCCGTTTCTCGACCGGGCCGTCACAGCGCTCGCATTTACCGTTCACCACCTCTTCGTTGGCCAAACCAATTTTGCAATTAATACACCAGTTAATCGGCATCTTGGCTTTATAGGCCAGACCGTGTTTGTAGAGTTGTAAGAAAATCCACTGCGTCCATTTATAATACTGTGGATCGGTCGTCGACAACACGCGCGACCAATCAAAAGAGAGCCCCAAACTCTTCAACTGCCGAGTGAAGGTGGCGATATTTTTCTCCGTGGTAATCGCCGGATGGACGCCGGTCTTAATGGCATAGTTTTCTGATGGTAAGCCAAAGGCATCAAAGCCAATCGGATAAAGCACGTTGGCGCCGGTCATCCGCTTCTGGCGCGCCATGATGTCTAACGCCGTAAAACTGCGCGGATGGCCAACGTGTAGCCCTTCGCCAGACGGATAGGGAAACTCAATCAAATAATAATACTTCGGCCGAGTGGGGTCGTCACTGGCGTGATAGATCCCTTGCTCTTCCCAGGCCGCTTGCCACTTCGGTTCAATTGTTTTGGGGTCGTAATTGGACATAATATATAGTACGTCATTGCGAGCCCAGTTTCGGGGCGTGGCAATCCCAGATTCAGTGCTGCTCCCCTGGGATTGCTTCCCTTCGCTACGCTCAGGGTAAACTTCCTCGCAATGACGAAATGTGATTGTACTCTAGCTACTTTCCCGTGCTTTGGCAATATCGCCGACCGGCGTAAATGACCGCCGGTGTATCGGACATAGACCATGCCGGACGAGAAGCTCTCGGTGGAGCGCCGTCCCATAGCCCTTATGTAAGTCAAACCGATACTTTGGATATTGGACTGAAAACTGCTGCATCAGCCGATCGCGGTGAGTTTTAGCCATGATCGAGGCGGCGGCGATCGATAGCGATGTGCGGTCACCACCGATGATCACTTCAAACGGCGTGCGGAAGGCGATCCGACCGACATAGTCAGTCAAAATATAATCCGCCAGCGGTGATAGCGCCGTGATTGCTCGTTTCATCGCCAGTTTGTTGGCTAACTGCAAACCAAGTTGATCGATCTCGCCGCTACTGACTTCGCCGATCGCCCAGGAAATAGCGTGACCTCGGATCCACTCGGCGGCTTTGGCGCGGGCCTTGGCCGTCAAGGTCTTCGAGTCGCGAATCGGCGGCGCATCCAGCTCCCCAATGGCTAAAATAACCGCCGCGGCCACTAGCGGTCCGGCCCATGGTCCCCGCCCGGCTTCATCGACCCCGCCGATGAAGTGATAGCCGGCCGCACGCTTGGTTTGTTCGAGTTCAAACGTCGGGATGATCATGCCGCTATTGTAGCAAATCGCGGTCGAGAAAACGAAAACCGTCCCGCTAAGCGGGACGGCAGATGAAACGTGACTGTCGGGCTGATTCACGGTGAGGCCACCTGAAACTGGGCCAGCACCACGAAGGTGACAATCCCCACTGCCAGCGCGACTACCAACCACCGGATCCACCGATCTGGCCGATCATCGAACTCATACGCCAGCAACGGCTTTTCCCGCGGTTGCCGCGGCGGATCGATCCAATTGACGGACATTTTTCCTCCCTTTTCGGTTTGGCTGTTCTTTGGTGGAAGATTTATTTAGTCCCCCAGTCGGGAATGACCGGGTCAGTATCCGGGCGGTGGGCCAGATATTGCTCGGCGGCGATGGCGGCTTTGGCCCCCTCGCCGGCCGAAATCACGATTTGTTTGTAGGGAATAGTGGTCACGTCACCAGCGGCAAAAATTCCGGGCTGACTGGTCCGGCACCGATCGTCAATGACGATCAGGCCGCGCTCGTTGCGAGTCACCACTCCGTCGAGCCAAGCCGTGTTAGTTTGATACCCGATGTGAATGATCAACTGGTCAACGGCGAGTGTTTCCACCGTATCGGAGACAATATCATGAACTTCAATTCCTGTCAACCGTTCATCACCCCGCAAACCAACCACCTCGCTAGCCAGACGGATGACCACGTTGACCGGCTGGGCCAATTGTTGTTTCAATGTCGCTTCAGCCGAGAATTCATCTCGGCGGTGAATGACGTACACCGTTTTAGCCACGGTGGCCAGCCGAATCGCGGCCGTGACGGCCGCATTACCGCCGCCCACCACGGCGACGACTTGATCGCGATACGGCGACAGCTCGGCGGACACTTCATAGCTCACGCCGCGACCAGTCAATGTTGCTTCGTGTTCCACGCCCAACCAGCGGGGGGTCAGCCCAAACGCCAAGATCACCGTTCGAGCTTGATAGTGCCCTTGAGTCGTCGTGATCTGGTGTGGCGCGCCAGCCGTTACGGCTAGCACTCGATCAAGAGTTATCGTCGCGCCATATTTTAGCGCTTGATTCCGGACCGCGGTCGTTAACCCCGGCCCGGTAATGAAATCGATGCCGGGATAGTTGGCAATGTCATCAGTAATACTCATCTGCCCGCCGAGATCGGCGGTAATGACCAGCGTCGACAGCCCCCGCCGGCTGGCATACAGCGCCGCGGTCAATCCGGCGGCCGCACCACCAACCACAATCACCTCCCAAATTTTTTCGGCCGCGTGATTAATCATAATATGGTGGAGTGTAGTACAGACCGGTCTTTTCTTCAAGTGACTGCCGAGGGATAAAATCGGACACCCCACTGGGTGTCCGACTACTGCGGGTTATCTAGCGCTAGTGCCGTCCGCCAAGTATGCCGTCGCTTGGTCAATTAAACCATCAGTGACTGCAATTTGGCTTTGAGGTCGTCTTTGGTGCGCAGGCCGACCATGGTCTCGACCGGCTGGCCGTCTTTGAAAATAATTAAGGTCGGAATGGACATGACAGTGTACTTAGCGGCCACGTCCCGCGCTTCATCGACGTCCAACTTGGCCACTTTCACCGGCTGACCGGCCAGTTCGCCAGCTAGCTCGGCTACGATCGGACCTTGGACCTTGCACGGCCCACACCAGACCGCAAAGAAATCAACTAGGACCGGCACCGGCGACTGGAGCACTTCGGCGTCGAAGTTGTCATTAGTGAGGTGAAGTTCGGCCATAGAAAAAATATTAAAGATTGATCGAGCAATTATTTGACCTGACGAATCACTTTTTCTTCCCGATAAACTTCCAGGATGTCGCCGAGGCGAACATCGAGTTTGCCGGTGATTTTCAGACCACATTGGGCGCCGGCCTCAACGTCTTGGACCTCCTGCTTCCCTGATTGTAACCCGACGATAGCCAGCCGATCAAGGTCGAGGCCGTCACGCAACAACCGGGCCTTGGTGTTGACGGCGACCTTCCCGTCGGTGACCGCCCCACCAACCACCTGACCGGTTTTGTCCGTTTTGAAAATAGCCAAGACCTTAATCTGGCCGAGATCTATTTCTTTGAGCTCGATATCGACCATGGTGTTCAGTCGGTCTTTGACCAGATCCAGCAGTTCATAAATAATCTTAAACAAGTGGACTTTCACCCCTTTGTCTCGGGCCAATAGCTGGGCGGTGGGCGCGACCGACACGTTGAAACCAATCACCAACGCGCCATCGCCTTCCCCGCGTAAGATGTCCGCTTCGGTGACGTTACCAAGCCCGCGAGTAATGATCTTATAATTCACGCCGGCCGGAATTTCTAATTTTTCTAACGACTCCGCAATCGCTTCGGCTGAACCCAAGACGTCGCTCTTGAGGACGATATTTAGCGTTTTGACCGCTGGCGACTCGGCGTCGTCTTCACTGGTGGCCTTGATCGTCGCTTTAACCGCGCCGGTTCGGGCTTTTTTGTTCTTGGGTACGGTCAAAGTTTTTTGATCGGTGGTGATTTCCAAGACATCACCGACCGCTGGTTCCACTTTCCAGCCCAAGACCTTGACTGGCGTACCGGGCGTCGCGGCAGTCATATCTTGACCGTTCCAGTCCTTCATCGCTCGGACGCGGCCATAGAGTTCGCTATTAATGCCAATAACATCATTGGGGCGCAGTGTTCCGCTCTGAATCAAGACCGTGGCCACCGCGCCTTCGCCGGGGTCTTTATGCGCTTCAATCACCGTTCCGACGGCTAGCCGACTGGGGTCAGCCATCATTTTACTTGGATCTAAGTCGGCCGCTAGCAAGACCATGTCGAGCAGCTGCTCAATGTTGGTGCCGGCCTTGGCGGAGATGGGAACACAAATGACTTGGCCGCCCCAGTCCTCCGGCAAGAGGTTGCGCTGGGCCAAGTCCGATTTCACTCGTTCGATGTCCGCGTCGGGCTTATCAATTTTATTAATGGCGACCACGAACGGCAGACCGACGGCTTGAATGATCTGAATCGCTTCCACGGTTTGGGGTTTGATCGAGTCGTCGGCGGCCACCACCAAAATCGCAATGTCGGCGACCTTGGCGCCACGAGAACGCATGGCTGAAAACGCTTCGTGACCCGGAGTATCAATAAAGGTAATGGCCCGCCCCTGCCGAGTAATCTGATAAGCGCCAATGTGCTGGGTGATGCCGCCGTGTTCGCCGGCCACTACATCGGTGTGACGAATGGCGTCGAGCAATTTCGTCTTGCCGTGATCGACATGGCCCATCACTACCACCACCGGTGGCCGTGGTCGGAGATCAACGGCGTCGCCAGCCGCCAAGAGGTTCTTTAATTTCAAGTCCTTGTCTTCCTCGACTGCGGCCGCGCGGTCAACTGTCTCTTTGGCCACCAGCAGTCCAAGGTCTTCGGCGATAATCGCGGCGGTATCAAAATCAACTCGCTCGTTTAACGTCGCCAAGATGCCATTGTTCATCAGTTCGGCCACCACCTTGTTGACCGGCACTTCAATCTTTTCGGCAAACTCGCGCACCGTCATCACCGCTGGCAGCAGCACCGGACCGGAGGTCTGCATCTTCAGCTGGCGTTCTTGTTTGTCCCGAACTTTGCGTTCCGCCGTGACCCGAGCTTGATGTTCGCGATACAGTTTAGGCCAGTCGCGGATGATGCGCTGCGCTGTCCGCGGCTCAATCTTGATTGCCCGCGCCCCAATATCAAAACCAAACTGCGGCAACAGCTCGAGCAGCTCTTTCGTATTCACTCGCAGCCGGCGAGCTAATTCAGTGACGTTCATGGTTCCAAATTGAAAAGTATCACCACTATACTGGCCAAATGGCCAAAAGTCAATAAAAAAGGAGCCACCCAGTCCCGCTAAGCGGGACTGGGTGGCGATGAGCGTGGTTGTGAGGTTCAAAGTGTTCGATCGGCGATCCACCGCTCGCGTTTCAGTTCGACGCCGTCGGTGGGAGTTGGATAGTGCCGAGTCAGACAGCCGAGGCAGAGCTGGTTCGCTGGCCGTCCAATCGCCACGGCTAACCGCTCCAGCGACAAGTAATGAATGGACACCTGCTGATGGCGACTGGCGCGGTCGGCATCGGATAGACCTTGGCAGGTCTCGATTAAGAGTTCGTCGACAATCTCCGCCCTGGTCCGGGGGCGCTGCTGGTTGTGGTGCCAGGCCAACAGCGCGTGATCATCCGGCGTATCGATGCCGTAGTAACACGGCCCGATGATCTCTGGACAGGCCAGGAAGAGGTGGACTTCCGCCGCGCCGAGCAAGAACAGGTGCCGCAGGAGCTTGCCCAGCGTCGCCCCGCGCACCAGCGAGTCATCAACCAGCGCGATGCGCTGACCGCCGATGAACTCGCGAATGAAAATGAACTTGTCACTGATGGCCTTGCGCCGTTTTTCGGCGCTGGTCTGGAGGAAACTGCGCTTGTTGCCAACTTTGCGAATGGCGTGTTTGACCGGCACCCCGAAGGTAGCGGCGAAACTGGCCGCGGTTGACTGCGGACAGTCCGGCACGGGGACGACAATGTCAAACGTTCCTCGGACCGTGGCGTCGTACTGCTTTGCCAGTTGCACCCCCGCTTGATCGCGGACCACCTCGACGCGGATCCCGCCGAACCGTGAGTCGGGCCGGGCGAGATAGACGAACTCGAACAGACAGAATTTCTCCTGTCGCCACGACAAGCGCTCGATGTAGCACCGCTCTAAGGTGTGGGGGACAAACACTGCCGTACCGGCCGGTACGTCTCGAATCCGCCGATACCCGCCGAGGCGGTTAAAGGCCGACGACTCGGAGGCAAAGGCCACTTCCGTGGTCACTCCGGCCACTTCTTGCCGCTCGGCCATCAACAGCGGTCGGATTCCCGCCGGTCCGCGCCAGGCGATGAGACCACGGGCGGTCAAGATCAGGATGGACCAGGCGCCAACGAGCTGTGGCTGGACGGATCGCAGCGCGGCAAACACCCGCTGGGCATAGGTCCGATCGGACTTAGTTCGCGCCACCTGCCGGAGCCGGAAGGCCCGTTCAATGATCATGTGGATCACTTCGGTGTCGGTCTGGGTGTGAAACATCCGACCGGCTTGGGCTAACTCGGTACGAAGTATTTCAGCATTGACCGTATCGCCATTGTGAACCAGAGTAATGTCGCCCATCGGCGGCCGAGCATTGCGGTCGATTGCTTCCGGCGTATCTTGGCCGGTGGTAGCATACCGCGTGTGGCAGATCCCAGATTGCCCCGGGAAGTTGTCCGGCTTCAGACCGAAAAAAGCGATTTCGGCCGGCGCGGCTTTATGGAATGGATGAAATTGTCCCTGTTGGACCGTGACCAAGGCGGCCGATTGCGGTCCACGGTTTTCGAGAGCCGCCGCCGCGGCGATGAGATCACCGACCACCGGGCCGCTGTGGCGAACCGTGCCATATATCCCACACATAGTCACCCCCCGTTGGTTGAGAAAAGAACTGTCTGCACCGGCATCCTACCACGTCTACTCTAGCCGTCAATCAAGCATCGCCATAGACAGATCACCACTTTTTTGGCATGCTCTGGTTAATATGTTTCTCTTAATCAACAAACCAGCCGGCATCACTTCACATGACGTCATTGACCGCCTGCGCCTGATTACCGGCCAGCGGCGGATTGGCCACGCCGGTACGCTCGACCCCTTCGCCACGGGGTTGTTAATTGTCGGCGTGGGACGAGAATCAACCAAGCAGCTCAATCAATTTTTAAAATTGAATAAATCATATACGGCCACGCTGGTGTTTGGCGCGACCAGTGACACCCAGGATGTCACCGGCCGGATCACGCCGACACCGGTCGTCACTCCGCTCAGTCCCGCAGCGGTCGCGGCGGCCGTGACCAAGTTCCAGGGCCAGCAACTCCAAACCCCGCCGATGTATTCCGCCAAAAAAATCCAAGGTAAAAAATTATATGAATTAGCCCGCCAAGGCAAAACCGTCAAGCGTCAACCGGCGGAAATTGAGATTAAAAAAATTGCCATGCTTGATTATACTTGGCCGCGCTTAACCATCACGGTAGAGTGTTCGTCGGGGACCTACATCCGCACGTTAGGCCATGATCTCGGTGCGAACTTGGGGGTCGGCGCGTATGTTGAAGCCCTCCAGCGCACGGCGATTGGTAAGTATCAGCTGGCCGATGCAGTGGGGTTGGATAAATTAATGGCGGAGAATTGGCAGGGATACACTTTTTAAATAATCAAAAAGGCCCCGCCGCCAAGTGACTATTAGTCCTGATGCGACAACGTTCTTCTCGTCATTGCGAGGATAGCCTGTCCTGAGCGAAGCGAAGGAAAGCAATCCCAGGTTATATCCCCACGACCCATCCCATTCCACTACCCTCCCCGTTTGTCATCCCGAGTCCCGCTTGGCGGGAGGAGGGATCTACGTGGGAATGGTTTGAAGAGGAACAAACAGGATCTTCGTGGGTAGTCACCCAGATCCCTCGCTTCGCTCGGGATGACAAGCGGGGAGGAGGCGGAAAAACCACGGCATTGAGAAGTAGCTTTGCTTTATGTTTGTCATTGCGAGGACCCCGAACGAAGTGAGGGGGACGAAGCCTGCCTGCCGGCAGGCAGGCAATCCCAGGGTAATATCCCACTTCACGTCTTGTTCGTCGAGCTCTGGGTTGCCACGCCCCACAGACGGGGCTCGCAATGACATACGGAGAGGACGAACAAAGACATGGCCAACGTGCTCGTCCTGGGATTGATTCGTCGCTCGCCGACTCGCTCCTCAGGATGACAGGCGGAGAGTGAGAGCAGACGCTACATCGTCATTGCGAGAAGTGAGTCCGCGAGCGACGAAGCAATCCCGGCGCATATCCCAGTGCCCGGTTGACGTGCTCAACCCGGGATTGCCGCGTCGGGCCGACCAAAGCGTCGGCCCTCCTCGCAATGTCGAGAGCGAGAGTAAGAACGGTTTCGCAATGACGAGCGCAACAGACACAACGCCAAACAAAAAAGGCGGCGGCGCCCTTTTCTCTTCTATCCTACTTTATACTTTATTCTGCGCCGCTTGGACGACATTTTCCAGCAATCGCACGACCGTCAACGGCCCGACACCACCGGGCGTGGGCGTAATCAACCGCGCTTTCGGCGCGACGGAATCAAAATCGACGTCGCCTTTCAGCTTGCCATTCACCAACGACGATCCGACGTCAATCACGATTGCGCCGGCTTTGACCAGTTCGCCAGTAATTAGCCCGGGCTGGCCCACGCCGCTGATAATCACGTCAGCCGTCGGCAAGACCTGCGCCAAATCAGCGGAGCCGGCCGTACAAACGCTGACGTGCACCGGCCGCTGGCGCAACAGCAAACTGAGCGGCTGGCCAACCAGTCGGCCATAGCCCACTAAGACGACCTCCATGCCAGTCAGTTCAATTCGATAATAATCAAAAATATCTAAGACGGCGCCGGCCACGGGTGGGATAAACAGCGGATTACCCTGTTCCAGCGCGTACCAATTGGTGGCAGTCAGACAATCAACATCGACGGCCGCGGGCACGCTGTTCAGCACCGCGACAGTGTCGATATGCTCGGGCAGGGGAAGCTGGACAATCAAACCATCGACTGCGTCGGTCTGGATAATTTTTGCAATCACGGCCTGCGCTTCGGCCGTCGTGGTCGACTGGGGCAGATGGTGGACCAAGACGACAATGCCCACACTGGCGCCGGTCTGGCGCTTGCGTTCGACATACTTGACGGACGCCGGATCATCACCCACTAACACCACCACCAACCGCGGCGGCCGGGATAGTGTTTGGATGGCGGCGGCCAACTTAACCAGTCGCTCCTGGGCGAGGACCTTGCCATCGACGATAATGGTGGCGGGAGTAGGCATAAAACAGCCAAACTATAGCACATTTTGCCAGTATTGCAATCTAGACCAATTCGTGGTATCCTCGGATTACTTCACTCATAACCGTCCCGATTGATTTTTGGCGGTAGCGCGGACTGATGTGCGAGTGATCCGGTGTGTCGGTGGCCGGCCTTGAAACCCCGTTAGTTCTGCCTGACTTCAAGCCGCCGCCTTACCTTAATTCCCATGACTTTGACCCCTGTCTCTTTCATGACACGCTCCGGCAATCGCTAATCTAGCGATTGATTTTTCGCATACTCTAGTCACCGCCCTGCGGTCCACGATCGACCGGGTATCCACCCTATGTCGTTCACTTTTATTTCGTTAATGGTGGCGATCGGCACGGCCATCATTGGTCTTGGTGCCGGCATTCTGATCCACCGCGCCATGTCGAGTCGGAAGATTGAATCGGCCACCGCCAAGGTCGAAAAGATTTTGACCGAAGCCAAGAATAAGGCCCAAGAAAAATTAATTGCCGCTAACGAAAAATCGCTCGCGGTCATCGAAGAGGCGAAACGCGAAGAACAACAGCGCCGCAAAGATATCCAGGCCGCCCAACAGCGCCTGGAAGATCGCGAAAACAAGTTTGACCAAAAGCTACTTGAACTGGAGTCCAAGCAAGAAGAACTCCAAAGTAAGTCCCAACAGCTCGACGAGGCCAAGAAGAAGCTCTCGACCATTCGGGATGAACAAATGGCTAAGCTCGAAAAAATCGCCGCCCTGTCCACGGCCGAGGCGCGCGAGGTGTTGTTGCGTAACGTCGAAGCCCAAAGCCAGGAAGCACTGGCCTCCCGGATTCATAAACTGCAAGCCACCGAAGCCGAAGAAATCGAGCGCCAAGCTCGCGACATGGTGTCGTTGGCCATTCAGCGCTGTGCCGGCTCGCAAGCCGTGGAGATGACCACCACCACCATCCATCTACCCTCCGATGAAATGAAGGGACGGATCATCGGCCGGGAAGGGCGCAACATCCGCGTGATTGAACAAATGACCGGCACGGAAATTATCGTTGATGACACGCCGCAGGCCATTACCGTCTCCGGCTTTTCGCCGATTCGCCGTCACATTGCCAAGTTGGCCTTAGAAAAATTAATCTCGGACGGGCGGATTCATCCGGCGCGGATCGAAGAGGCGGTCGAAGAAGCCAAGAAGACGATTGCCTTAGACATCAAAAAGTCCGGCGAAGAAGCCCTCTACGAACTAGGCATCACCGGCTTTGATCCGAAGTTAGTCCAAATTATCGGCCGGCTGAAGTATCGCACTAGCTATGGCCAAAACATTTTGTATCACTCGATTGAGGTCGCCCACCTCTCGGCCCTGCTGGCTCAACAGCTCGGCGCGGACGTGGTCATCGCCAAAAAGGGTGGTTTACTCCATGACATCGGTAAAGCCGTCGACCATGAAGTCCAAGGGACGCACCCCGAAATTGGCGCCAGTATCGGTCGCAAGTTTGGCCTGACCGAAGAAGTAATTGCACCGATTCTGACCCACCACGAAGATAAGCCACCGACGCTGGAGGCCTGTATTGTCAAAGTGGCCGACGCGATTTCCGGCGCGCGACCCGGCGCGCGGAAGGACAGTTACGAAAATTACCTCAAGCGACTCGATGAACTGGAGAAAATCACCACTAGTTTCCCCGGCGTGGAAAAATCCTACGCCATTCAGGCCGGCCGGGAGGTGCGGGTGTTCGTCTCGGCCGATCAGCTGGATGACTTCCACGCCGCTCAAACCGCGCGAGACATCGCCAAGAAAATTGAAGACGAATTGAAGTATCCTGGCGAAATTAAAGTCACGGTCATCCGCGAAAAGCGGGTGATCGAGTACGCCCGCTAATACTATCGTCATTGGCGACCCAGCCGCAGGGCCCTGCGGCTGGGGGAGCCTGCCTGCCGGCAGGCAGGCAATCCCAGGGAATATCCCACTATGAGTATCTTCTCCAAAAAACCATCCCCGCTCGTCGTCTTAATCTTAGGCGATGTCTTCGGTAAAATCGGTCGGCGGGCGCTACAGCAAGTTCTGCCCGTCTGGCGCCGCCAGCATCACGTTGATTTAGTGATCGCCAACGTCGAAAACTTGGCGCATGGTTCGAGTATGACCGCCGGCACCTGGGAAGAATTAAAAACCGCCGGCGTCGATGTCGGCACTGGCGGCAATCACACTTTCCGCAAGCCGGAAGGTCAACTGCTCTTGTCGACCAATGAGCTCCTCGTCCGGCCGGCTAATTACTCCGGTCTTGATGTGTCGGGCTTAGGCGAGCGCGTCATCCCCACGGCTAAGGGCCCCCTCTTGGTCACTAATGTCGTCGGTGACTTGTTCATGAAACATCACGTCACCAGTCCGGTTGATAACGCCTTTTCGACGATTGATGAAATCCTCGCTCGTCATCCCGACATTAAAATGATCACCGTGGATTTTCACGGCGAGGCCAGTTCGGAAAAACGGGCTTTTGGTTTCCATGTCGACGGGCGCGTCTCGGCCGTCACCGGTTCGCATACCCACATCCCCACGGCTGACGCCGAGCTCCTGCCTCATGGCACGGCCTACGTCACCGATGTCGGCTTGGTCGGCGCTCATCATTCCATCCTAGGATTAGCGCCTGAACCGATCGTGGCCGCCTATTTGGCCGGCACGGGACTTGGCGACCATGATATTCCCGAGTCCGGCCCGGCCCAAATCAACGCGGTTTTGTTGTCGATTGACCCGACCACCGGTCGCGCCGTGACCATTGAGCGATTAGACACCGTGGTGGTGGTATAGTATACTTAACGTACTTACCTACTCCTCAATTGGCTGGCATATGAACAAAGCCACGCTTATCGAGACCGTCGCGGGCAAAGCCCAAGTGACCAAAAAACAGGCCGAGGACGTAATTGATGGCCTCTTGGCCATCATCATGGACACGATCAAGGCCGGCGGTGAAGTCACGTTGACTGGTTTTGGCACTTTTTCGGCCCGCGTCCGCAAAGGCCGCGAAGGGATCAATCCGCGCACCAAGTCAAACATTACTATTCCACCGGTGAAGGTGGCCAAGTTTAAAGCCGGCAAAGTTCTGAAAGAAACGCTGAAGGCCTCGCAGCCAGCCCCGCCGGTGGCGGGGCCAGCCGCCGCGCCGCCTCCCCCGCCACCGGCCACGCCGACTGTTTAGTTTGATTATCAAAAATCCTCTCGCCAAAAACGGGAGGATTTTGTATTAGCTAGATCTTACTTCCCATTAATCACCTTATCAATCAAACCATATTTCTTGGCCTCATCAGCGGTCATGAAGTAATCGCGGTCGGTATCTTTCTGAATCCGCGCTAATGGCTGGCCGGTGTGTTTGGCCAAGATTTTATCGAGATTGTCGCGGATCTTCAAAATGCGCTCGGCTCGGATCTTGATGTCGGCCGCCTGACCCTCGGCGCCGCCCATGACCTGATGAATCATGATCTCGGCATTCGGCAACGCAAACCGGTGGCCGGGAGCGCCGGCGGCTAAGAGGGTGGCGCCCATGGAGGCCGCCAGTCCAACGCAGCAGGTCGCCACATCACACTTCACATACTGCATGGTGTCATAGATCGCCATGCCAGCCGTGACCGCGCCACCGGGTGAATTGATGTAGAGTTTAATTGATTTTTTGCTGTCTTCTGATTCCAAAAACAACAACTGGGCAATAATGGTGTTAGCCACCGCATCATCGATCGGTGAGCCGAGAAAAATAATCCGGTCTTTCAACAGGCGGGAGTAGATATCATAAGCCCGCTCGCCAAATTGCGACTTCTCCACCACCATCGGGATCAGGTAGGACATAGCGATAACAAATGAATTACGTACTCTGACGGTACCATGAAGCGAGCGGTTTTTCAAGTTATTGCTTGCTTTTCATGACCGATTTATACTGCCAGACAAAAATTTCCCGCGTCACGCGTTGACCGGGCCGCTGATAGACCAACGACTGGCGAGGTGAAAGCAGCCCGGCGGTCTGCGCCGTAATCGACCAGGCCGGCGTGTAGCCCAATTGCCCAAGCCGTTTCAGATCCCGTGCCGTCATCGATGGTCGACCGGCAATGATCGGGAAAATAATTACGACCTTCGCGCCGGATTTTAAAATCTTAGTCCAGTTGGCCAGCGCGGCGCGATAGAGCGTGGACAGTGCTTGAGTGATAACAATAATTTCTTTGGGCGACTCGACCCCTTTCAGCGGCGGACCAAGCAGTGGCTCCGTCACAACGGCATCAACACTTTTGGGCGGCAGAATGGTCGAGAGTTGGCGAGCGTCCGCGACTAGTAGTTTGGGCGTGGTTAAGTCGGCATGCTGCTGGGCCAACGCGGCTAAGTTTTTGGTGGCGTCAGCGATCGCTCGCCGCGTGTTGTCCGTTCCGATCACGGTCGTCTGGCCGCGCAAGAGCGCTTCTTGCACGATCGTCCCACTGCCGCAGAAAGGGTCAAGAATGGTGGCTTCGGTCGTGACCGCCGCGAAATTAAGCATCATTTGCGCGACTTTTGGCGGCAACATCCCCCGGACCGCGTTTCGGCCGGGTCGATCAGTGTCGCGTCGCGCGTATTCGCCGACGTGCTGCACGGCCGTGGTTTGGCCGACGTAAACCGTAGCCCCATCAACTAACAAACAATATTCTAAGCCATTTTTCAGCAAGCGATTTTTAGCAATGGTGACCGAAGACAAAACCGGATCTCGCGACGTGACGTGGCGGACGCTTTTGCCCATCGCTTGCCAATGGCGTTTGAGCTCGCCACCGAACTTCGTCCACTGCTTCGGGGCCGCGCCGGACAAGGCATAAACCGACAGGCCGAAATGAAACTTACTACTACTTTTCGGTTTGGCTAAATTAGCCAAGTGCTCGACGGTGAGTTTGTTGGTCGGAATGTTGGTTAAGACGCGACCCAGTTTAATTGTCCCGCCCAACCCCATTATTAATCGTTCAACATCTAAATCATCCGCGGCCTCAAACAAGGCCGCGGCGGCGGCGGTGCTGATCAGCCGGCCATGATAACGCGGTAAGACACTGTCCAGCTCGGCGGCGGACAGTTGCCAATTATTTCCTAAGATCGCAAAATAGCGCATAACAATAGAATACCCACATTCTAACGAAAGCCGCCCGGTCTGTACAGCACCGCGCTGTTTCGGCTGCCTCGACTTGATTTTTCCCCAGCCATCAGCTACACTGACCGCGTTGAAGTTTACATTTCTCGGCAATTCCCACGGTTTTCCCTTTTTTGGGAGAATCAATTTGGCAAGTTTTAGCCAAATTAATCGCCAGAAAGGACCTTTACCGCCCGCGGTTGAGCTGTCCCTTTCCGGATGAAAGGGCTTTTTTAATGCCCGGCAATTAGTTTAGAAATTGATTAATTTTTCTTTATTCATTGATTAACTGCAATTCGCTACTATGGAGACAGACCAGCACGACGTGCCAGTCAAACATTACGAGCTGCTCTACGTTATCCCCGTCAAATACACGGCCGATGAGCTCGGGCCGGTCAATGAACGGGTACGGGCGATCGTCGCCGAACACGGCGGCATTATCACCTACGAAGACAGCTTAGGGAAGCGCAAGTTGGCGTACCCGATCAATGATATTCATCACGGGTATTACTTTATTGCGGAATTCAACGCCAAAACTGATCAGTTGGCGTCGCTTAACACCGCCCTGCGCCTCGCCCCGGAAGTGCTGCGCCATTTAATCGTGGCCAAGCAAGAACCAACGGCCGCCGAGCGTTCCAAAGACAAGGAACGTCGGGAACGGGCCGCGGCCATGCTGGCCGAAGCGGCGTTGAAACCGCTCGACGCCACCCCAGCGGCTGATGCGCCCAAAAAAGCCCTGGCCAAAAAAGCTGATACCAAAGTCGACATGGAAGCGCTGGACAAAAAGCTCGATGAATTGATCGACACCTCCATCCTCTAACAACACCCGAGTCGATGGTGGCCGTCGGTTGTCGTCTGGGCTTTGGCCCTCGTGACTTCCACCATCTTTACTCATAAAAATGTTTGGGATATGAACCTCAACAAAGTCATGATCATCGGCAATCTCACCCGTGATCCTGAAGTTCGCACCACGCCGCAAGGCACCAACGTCGCTTCGTTTTCCGTCGCCACCAACTTTGTCTGGAAGGACACCGCCGGCCAGAAGCAAGAAAAGGCCGAGTTTCACAGTGTGGTCGCTTGGCGCAAGTTAGCTGACATTTGTGGCCAATACTTGCACAAAGGCAGTAAGGTCTATATCGAAGGCCGGCTGCAAACCCGTGACTGGGAAAGCCAGGACGGCGTTAAACACTATAAGACCGAAATCGTGGCCGACAACATGGTCATGCTCGACCGCCGCGGCAGTGACGGTGGTGCCAGTCGACCGGTCAGCCCGCCCGCCCCGGCCGCCAGCGATGAGCCCGTCGAAGAAGAGATCAAAGTCGAAGATATTCCCTTTTAACCTTTATCTGACCTATGCCTCCGAAGAAGAAAGCCGTGCCGCAGGAGTGTTACTTCTGCGTCAATCACTACACCACGATTGACTATAAAGAGCCACAATTGCTCCGCCGCTTTACCAGTGCTTACGGCAAGATTGCGCCGACTCGCCGAACCGCGGTCTGTGCGAAACACCAGCGGAAGCTGGCCGAAGCCGTTAAGCGGGCACGGATTGTCGCGCTGATGCCGTTTACCAACCGCTAACCTGGCTTATGTCGATCAGCGCGCTCAATGATATTAAGAAAGGTAAGGCCCTTGATATCGATGGCCAGCCCTGCTTGGTCGTGGCCGCTCAGTTTGTCCGGATGCAACAGCGCAAACCGGTGATGCAGACCAAGCTCAAAAATTTGCTGACCGGCAAAACGGTGGAAATCAATTTTCACCCTGGTGATTTACCCGTGGAAGCCGACCTGACCCACCGCCAAGCGGGGTATCTCTACGCTGACGACCACCAGGCCTACTTCATGAATAGTGAGACCTACGACCAGTTTGGCCTCGACCGCGAACAAATCGGGGAAGCGATCGGGTACCTGAAAGAAGGCGCGGAAGTGGACGCCATGTACTTCAACGACGCCCCCGTGGCGGTGGCCATCCCGAACAAAGTTGAGCTCCGGGTGGTCACCACTATCGACGGGGCCAAGGGTGACACCGCCCAGGGTCGGGTGACTAAGCCGGCCACCCTAGAGACCGGCATCGATGTCAACGTCCCACTATTCATCAAAGAGGGCGACCTGATCCGGATCAACACCGAAACCGGTGATTACACTGAGCGGGTCAACGACTAACTTTCCTCTTCGGACGGAAAAACACCCCGCTAAGCGGGGTGTTTTTATTTCCTCTATTCCTTTATCTAACGCCCCAATGGCTTGATCGCTCGCACCGCTGTCGCACTAGCTGGCGGCAAACTGCCGGCGGTTTCGAGATGACCAGTTAAGAAATCAATTTTGCCATCGACTCGTCGGTCAATCCCAATCAGATCACCCCGGAGATCGGCGAGTTTGTCGTCGAGATAATCCTTGGTCACCATGGTTGCCTTGATTGATCCGATATCCGATTCGACCCGGCCCAGTCGTTGGTCTATTTTATCAAACTTCTGATCAATCTGACCGGAAAACGTGGCAATAGCTTCCAAGATTTCCTCTTTATCATTTGGCGGCATCATATCTCAGCTGTTTATGATTGTTCCGCTTTGACTTGTTCTTTGACCACCGCCCAGACCTGTTCTCGAATCTGGGCCATCAGCTCGGGGTGTTCGCGCAAAAACTGCTTGGCCGTTTCGCGGCCGACACCGAGTTTTTCCTCACCAAAGGTGAAAGTATTGCCATTTTTGCTAATCACCGCATACTCCAGGGCGGTATCAATCGAGTCCCCGGACAGGGAAATACCTTCATTGTACATGATATCAAACTCACAGGTCCGGAATGGAGCCGCCACTTTGTTTTTTACTACTTTGACCTTCACCCGGTTACCAATTATTTTTTCGTCTTGCTTGATTTGGGCGGCCCGGCGGACTTCGATCCGCACCGAGGAGTAGAACTTCAGCGCCATGCCACCGGTGGTGGTCTCGGGGTTACCGAAGAAAACACCAATTTTCAGCCGAATTTGGTTGATAAAAATCACCACCGTCTTGGTTTTGCCGATGATGGCGGTCAGTTTGCGCAAGGCCTGACTCATCAACCGCGCCTGAAGACCCATATGTTGATCACCCATTTCCCCTTCGATTTCCGCTCGGGGTGTTAACGCGGCCACCGAGTCAATCACGATGACATCAATGCCGTTGGAACGCACCAGCGTCTCGACGATATCAAGCGCTTGTTCGCCCGACTCGGGTTGAGAAATCAGCAGGTCATCGGTCTTGACACCAATCTTTTTGGCATAGGCCGGATCCAGCGCGTGTTCGGCATCGACGAACGCGGCCACGCCGCCAAGTTTTTGGACTTCGGCAATGACGTGCAGCGCCAACGTGGTCTTCCCCGACGCTTCCGGTCCATAAACCTCGACAATCCGGCCCCGCGGCATCCCGCCCGCACCCAAGGCCACATCGAGCGACAAACAGCCCGTCGGCACGACTTCGACCGTCATGGCGGTGGCCTCCCCGAGGCGCATAATCGAGCCAGCCCCAAAACGTTCGCGAATCTGCTCAATGGCGGTCTGGGCGGCTTGGGCTCGAACCGATCCCGTCGGCACCTCTTTTTTCGTTGACATACACTATTAAACTAAGAATAATGCTTCTGCCCCAAAATCCGGGGCTATCAGCATGGTATCACCTCCGGCCTAAAATAATTCTAAACTCTCGGCAGGGGTATTGTAGCGGAAAACTAAGGAGCTGACGAGGACGGCAATTCAATCAGCTCACCGCCGATCGGCGGCCGGGCCGCGGCCTCTTCGACGATCACCTGCCGGCGAACGGTTTGGGGTCGACTGCGTTTCTTCTGGGCCGTGACTTCGATAACATTGACTCCGGTTTGTAAATCAATTTGTTTTTGAAATTGGCCGGCTGGATCAGTCAATAGGGCTTGGCCATTGATCGTCACGGCTACTTCTGGTTCGGTCTGGCCAGTCACCATAATAATTGTTTCAGTCGTGACTAGATCAGCGGTTGGTTGCGTGACCGTTAGTGGTGGCGGGGCAAAGATGGTGTTGATCTGCCAGATCAGATAACCAACACAGACCAAGCCGGCTAAAATCAATGCCGCGTAGCGAATCCGTTGCGGCGTGACGAGAACCCGACTAGAGAGATATTGCCCCGGTGTTTCCGGTGCCACGGGAGTTTCAATATTGCGAGTGATTTCTAACTCCCGATCCAGTAGGGCCAGCGTCTGCTTGACGTCAACTTGCAGCCACTGGGCATAAGCGCGAACGAAGCTGCGAATGTAAATATCACCCGGCAGTTGATCGTACTGACCGGTCTCAATGGCCACTAAGTAACGTCGATTAATCTTTAATACTTTTTCGGCCCGATCCAGGTCAAATTCGCCGTCGCGGCGGGCCGCCGACAACACCTCGGCCACGGTCTCATACTGATTGATTTGTTTGGTAAAAAACTGCATATTCCGACCCCGGTTAGATCAACTCGCGGTCATCAACTTTAGCGGCGGGAGTGTCGTCAGCTGACTCGTCATCTAAAATATCAGCCGCTAATTCTTCATCGGTAATATCATCTTCGTCTGCTGGTTCGACCGCTACTTCATCATCCTCGGCCGCTGGTTCAGCCGCGGCGTCTTCGGCGGTCAGAGCGACTGTCTCTGCCTCTTCGGCCTCGTCATCATAATAATTCACGGTCGGGTTCCGATAGCGTCCCGTCGTCGTCGGTTCGTCGGCGCCAACCAGAATATCTCGCGGCTTGGCGCCATCGGCCGGTCCAATCACTCCGGCTGCTTCTAACAAATCAAGGATCCGAGCGGCCCGAGCATAGCCGATTTTCAACCGCCGCTGGAGATAGGAAGCCGAGGCCTTGCCGGCGCTGACGACTAAGTCACGCGCCGCAGCCAGCAGCTCGTCGTCGTCATCTCCACCGATCAGACCACTAACACCGTGGGCGGGTTTCTCCGTCACCGAGCTGTCATAGTCCGGCTCCCCGCTTTGGCCTTTGATGTACTCGACTAACCGGCGGGTCTCGTCTTCCGAAACGTACGCGCCCTGCAGCCGTTTAGGGCTGGACAGCGTAGCGGAAATATAAAGCATATCTCCCCGACCTAGCAGTTTTTCCGCGCCGCTGAAGTCGAGAATAGTGCGGGAGTCGGTACTGGAAGCGACCGCAAAGGCAATGCGGCTGGTAATGTTGGCCTTGATCAGCCCGGTGATGACATCGACCGACGGCCGTTGGGTGGCCAGAATCAAGTGAATGCCGACCGCGCGCGCCAGTTGGGCCAAGCGAATAACGTAGCCCTCGACCTCCGAGCCCGACGTTTGCATCAGATCAGCCATTTCGTCAACGATAAACACCAGGTAGGGTATCTTTTGCTTCGATGACTGGTTAAACGACTTAATGTCGCGCCAACCGGTCCGGGCCAGTAGTTCATAGCGGCGGTCCATTTCCGCGATGGTCCATTTAAGCGCGTTGATGATTTTTTTCGCGTCAGTAACTACCGGCGTCAGTAAATGGGGAATGCCATTGTAAACCGACAGCTCCACTCGCTTCGGATCAACCATGATAAATCGCAGGGTATTGGGACTGTTCTGATAGAGCAAGCTGGTAATCACCGTGTTGATACAGATTGATTTCCCACTGCCGGTCGCTCCGGCAATTAAGAGGTGCGGCATGACCGATAAATCAGCCAGCCAAACTTTGCCGGCCACATCTTTACCGATCGGTAAGGACATGGTGGTTTTGCGTTTGGCAAACTCTTTGCTGACCAGCATCTCGCGCATGGTCACGGTGGCAATGTTTTGGTTGGGCACTTCGATGCCGACCAACGATTTGCCCGGGATCGGCGCTTCAATCCGAATTGGGTGAGCGGCCAAGGCCAGGGCTAAGTCATTATGCAGGGTAGTGATTTGGGACAACTTAACCCCTTCTTTTGGTTTGAGCGTATATTGGGCCACGGTTGGGCCAACACTCACTTCTCCCATTTCAACTTCGATGCCGAAGTTTTCCAGTGTGGTCTTGATCCGCTCTTGATTGACGCCAATATCTCCGGCGAGTGGTTTGTCCTGCTTGTCACTCAATAAATCAAGCGGGATATCAATCTTTTTAAATCGACGCGACAGCGTCGGTTGGTGACTATCGTTAATGGCTTTGGTCGTGAAGTGGCCAGCCGAAGCGACCACTTCAGTCACGCCATCAGGATCAGCCGTGGCCGCGGTGGAATCGGTCGCTAACTCTTCCTCCGCCTCCGCCACCTCGTCGGTCGGGACGAAATCATCGTCATCAACATTGGCGCGTAATCGCTCTAGGAGCCGCGCCCAGACACCATTGAATGCTGGGCTCTGGTTGGCCAGTTGACCAAAGGAAGTGTTAAAAGTAATCATCAAGGCGATCAGGAATAAGGCAATCAGCAACACCGCCGCCGCCCAGATCCCCAGCAGTGTCGCTAGCGGCCAAGCCAACGCCACTCCGGCCAGTCCGCCGCCCAAACCAGCCCAGGCGGTATCAATCGCTTGTTCAACTGGAACGCGTAAATGCAACAGGCCAGTTAACGTCAGCGCAAACAGCAAGACGCCAAAATAATTAATGAAGCCGATGGCGTAGCGTTCCTGGACGATTAGCAGGTAAGTGACAAACAATAAAATAATCGGCGCCAGCCAGGCGGCGGACCCAAATAATAGATGACTGGCGATAGTGATATAACTCCCGGCCACTCCGGCTGAACCCAACAAGCCCAAAATTGTAATGACACTGACGGCTAAAAGCAAGACCACGCTGATTGCCCGCTTCGTCTGTGGGCTCAAAAATGGCGCGTATTCATCTTCAAATAAGTCGCGATGGAGATGGCTTTTGCTCCCCTTGGGTCGACCGGGCTTGCGTTTCCTACTCATAATAATACTAGGCCAATAAGCTAATTTTACCTGCCCAGTATACCATATTTTCCCGCGTCAGACCACGTCTGATTAGCTCAATTTTCTCCAGACGAAAACCGCCACGCCAATTCGACTGGTGTGGCGGCAAACCAGGTTAATTAACTTTAGGTCGTCGAGGCCTCGGAGCCATGTTTGGCCAGATCGAAGCCAGTCCCGGCCGGCACCAGCCGACCAATAATGACGTTTTCTTTCAAGCCCTCGAGACGATCAATTTTACCGGTCACGGCCGCGTCGATCAATACTCGAGCGGTTTCTTGGAAAGAAGCGGCTGATAACCAAGAAGTGGTCGACAACGATACCTTGGAAATACCCAAGAATAGTTCTTGATAAACCGCCAGGGTTTTCTTGGCTTTCTTGGCCACCGCGTTGGCTTCTAGCACTTCGGATAGTTCGGTAATCTCACCCGGCAAGAGCTCCGTGTCAGCCGCATCGGTCACATGCACCCGGCTAAACATTTGGCGGATGATGATTTCGACATGTTTATCATTAAGTTTTTGACCTTGGGACGAATAGATGTGCTGAATTTCTTTCAACATGTAGTTCTGAACGGCGGCGCGACCCTGATGGCGGTAGAGAGTATGGAGGTCCAAACTCCCGTCGGTCAGGCGATCGCCCTTGGCGATCAAGTCGCCGTTCTTGATCATCAGTGAATATTCAGCTGGGATCAAATATTCGGCCACTTTATTCTCTTGCACCACCACGGTGACCTTGGTTTTATCAACTTTAGCGATCCCGCCCCGTTTGGCGACGGTTTTCTTGGCTGGCGTCTCGGTGATGCTTTGACCGGCGACGACGGTGTCACCATCCGCCACTTGGACAATGGCGTTTTTGGTCACGCGATATTCATCTTGTTCCACTTCACCGTAGCCGATCTTGACCACCTTTTGACCAAACCGACCAGCTAACACCACTTTGCCAGTCGCGTCAGTAATAGTTCGTTCCGTTTCTTCGATCGTCGCTCGGCCGTCAACTTCAGAGACAATGGCGCAATGTTTCGGATTACGCGCTTCAAACAATTCTTCCACCCGCGGCAACCCTTGGGTAATATCTTTACCGGCGACACCACCAGTGTGGAAAGTCCGCATGGTCAGCTGCGTCCCCGGCTCACCAATCGACTGCGCAGCGATGATGCCGACCGCCGTGCCGAGACGGACCGGCTGGTTGTATCCGAGATCATAGCCATAACAGGCCTGACACACCCCTTTATTTAATTTACAAGTCAAAACCGAGCGCACCTTAATGGTCTCCAGATCAAGCTTTTCAATGTCTCGAGCCATCGGATCACTGATGGTCTCGCCGGCCTTGACGACCACCTTGCCGCGCGGGCCGACAATGTCTTCTAAGATCATCCGGCCGGCGGCCCGGCTGGTGACGGTCTCGCCCATGGCCACACTGGCGGCCCGGGTCAGCAACGCGCCAGTGGTATCACCGCAGTCAGCCGCTTTGATGACCACGTCTTGGACCACATCAACTAATCGACGGGTGAGGTAACCGGCGTTGGCCGTCCGCAAGGCGGTGTCAGCCAGACCTTTGCGCGAACCGTGAGAGGAGATAAACAATTCTAGCACACCAAAACCTTCTTTGAAGTTACCTTTGACCGGCAGCTCAATAATATCACCGGATGGGTTGGCCACTGGTCCTTTCATTCCAATCATCTGCGTCAGCTGACCCAAGCTACCCCGGGCGCCGGAGTGAATCATGGCGTAGACCGGACCGGTCGGATCGAGTTTCTTGGCCGCCATCTCGACAATTTGATCTTTCGTCCCGGTCCAAATTTCGACAATCTTGGTGTGACGTTCCCGATCAGTCAGCAGCCCTTGCTGGTACTGTTCTTCGGTTTCATCCACCAGCCGGTCCCCTTCGGTAATCAATGCCCGGCGTTCTTCGAGCAACGGCAGATCGTTCATCCCCCAGGAATAGCCGGAGCGGGTGAGATATTTGTAGCCCAACGATTTCAGTTTATCCAAGAAGTCAACGCTATCTTCCGGTAATTGGGTTTCTAACACTAGCGAAACAATCTTGGTAATGGTCTTGGCGTCAATGGCCTGGTTATAATAGGTCAACGACTGCGGTACAATGGCGTTGAAGAGGATGCGGCCAATGGTGGTTTCTTGGACGGTCTCGGTTTTTTCTTTGAAGAAATCCTTAACCTTGATCTTATCGCGCAGGCCGATCAGTTGCATGTTGTACGCCCGTTTAGCTTCCCGAGACGTTGAGAACGCCTTAATCGGTTTGTCGGCCGGGTGCATGTCTTGCGTCAGGTAATAGATCCCCAAAATCACGTCTTTGTTCGGCCGCACCACCGGCTTACCGTCGGACGGTTTAAGCAAGTTGTTGGCCGAGAGCATGATATGGGCCGCTTCTTTCTTGGCTTCTTCGGTCAGCGGCACGTGGACGGCCATTTGGTCGCCGTCGAAGTCAGCGTTGAACGCCGTACAGACCAACGGGTGGAGCTGAATGGCCTTGCCCTCGATCAGAACCGGTTGAAAGGCCTGAATCCCCAAGCGGTGCAGCGTCGGCGCGCGGTTGAGTAAGACGTGGGCATTCTTGGTCACTGCTTCGAGAATATCCCAGACCTCGAGGTGATCGGACTCAATAAAACGGTTGGCTGAACGAATGTTGTGGACGTAGCCCTCTTTAATCAAACGAGAAATAATAAATGGTCGGAACAATTCTAAG
>CAYINJ010000003.1:20809-34669 GCA_964364745.1 uncultured Gammaproteobacteria bacterium | reverse complement strand
CGCGGGCACGACGGTGTTGCGGATTACTTTTGATGATGCTGTCGTCGCCCAGATCGCCGAACTCCACGCGATTACTTTTAATAAAGTCGCTACGCTGGAGCGGACGATTATTTTCCCGGCCAAGCATTACTTGATTGACGAGCCCCGTAAACACCAGGCGATCAAGGCCATTCGCGCCGAACTCCAAGAGCGCTTGCCCCAACTGGGCGACCTCGAACGTCATCGCCTCGAAAAGCGCACGCGGTATGATTTGGAGATGATTGAGCAACTCGGCAGCTGCAAAGGGATCGAGAACTACTCTCGTCATTTTGATGGGCGGGCCGCCGGCCAGCCACCGTTTACGCTGTTAGATTATTTTAATCAAAAAGGGGAGTGGTTGATGTTTATCGATGAAAGCCATGTCAGTGTGCCCCAAGTTGGCGGGATGTACGAAGGTGACCGTTCACGCAAACAGAGTTTGATCGACCACGGGTTTCGCCTACCGTCGGCTTATGATAACCGGCCGTTGAAGTTTTATGAGTTTGAAAAGTATCTGAAACATGTCGTTTACGTCTCGGCCACGCCCAGTGAATATGAAATTCGTTTATCGGGCCAAGTGGTGGAGCAGATTATTCGCCCGACTGGTTTAGTTGATCCCGAAATTGAAGTGCGCCCGGCCGCCAATCAAGTGCTGGATGTCCAGCGCGAGATCGGCAAAACTACTGCGGCCGGTGGTCGCGTCTTAGTGACCACTCTCACCAAACGCTTGGCCGAAGATTTGACCAGTTATTTGGTGGAACAGGGGATCAAAGCGCGCTATCTCCACAGTGAGATCAAAACCATGGAACGAACTAAGTTAATTCAAGATCTCCGGCTGGGAAAGTTTGACGTCTTGGTCGGAATCAACTTGTTGCGGGAGGGTTTGGATTTACCGGAAGTGTCGCTGGTGGCCATCTTAGACGCGGATAAAGAGGGCTTTTTGCGTAACGAACGCAGTTTGATCCAAACCATCGGCCGGGCCGCGCGTAATATTGACGGTCATGTCATCATGTACGCCGATAAAATTACCGGCTCGATCAAGGGCGCGATTGAAGAGACCGACCGGCGACGGAAACGTCAGCGCGAGTATAACGAAACTCACGGCATTACCCCGCAGAGCATTATCAAAGCCATTACTATCCGCGAGGAAGACGCCATGTTGCCGCATTTGAAGGGTAAAGAACTGGACGTCAAAACCCTGCTGATCGAGCTCGAACTGGCGATGCAAGCCGCCGCCGAAGAGCTGGACTTCGAGCGGGCGATCGAGCTGCGGGAGAAGATTAAGGAGGTTAAGGAAAAATCGTTACTATAAAATATTGATCCGGCGTCTTGTTTGTCATCCTGAGCGGAGCGAAGGATCTAGCTGAGGCAATGTGTCTATTCTATGGCCATTCTATAATTAGGTGACGTGGATGTTAGCATTAAATATAACCCGGCCTATTATTGTAGTCACAACAGATTAAACTCCACCTAAAGCGAGAGAGATCCTTCGTCGCCCCGAGTACGGGGACTCCTCAGGATGACAAGCGGGGAGGCGAGAATTACTCTTTGTGGTCTAGTTCTGTCACTTCGTGTGGTCAAGCCCTGGGTTGCTTCTCCGCCACGGGCGGAGCGCAATGACAAACACACACATTTCACCTTTAAACTATGCCCTCCGACCAAATTCAAATCCGCGGTGCCCGGGAACACAATCTTAAAAACATTAACGTTGACTTGCCGATCAACAAGTTTATTGTGATTACGGGGTTGTCCGGCTCCGGCAAGTCCACGTTGGCCTTCGATACTCTGTACGCCGAGGGCCAGCGCCGTTATGTTGAGAGCTTGTCGAGTTACGCCCGGCAGTTTTTGGGCGTGATGGGTAAACCAGATGTCGACAGTATCAAGGGGCTGTCACCGGCAATTTCGATCGAACAGAAGAGTATTTCCCACAACCCCCGTTCAACGGTCGGCACGACAACGGAAGTGTATGATTATCTGCGACTGTTGTTCGCCCGCGTCGGCATCCCGCACTGTCCGCTCTGTGGTCAAGAGATTAAGCCGCAAGACGCGGAAAGTATTACTAAGACCCTGCTGAAAGAGTTTGGCGGGCGTAAAGTTCACATTCTCGCGCCAGTGGTGCGGGGCAAAAAAGGTCTCTACGATAAACTCTTTAGTGATTTTAACAAACAGGGCTACGTCGGCGTCCGGGTGGATGGCCAGGAAGGTGAAGTGACCGACTACCTCGGGGAGGGCAAGACCGCGCTGTCCCGCTACGCGCCACACACCATTGAGGTGATTATTGATCGGCTGATCGTCAGTGCCAGTATTAAAAGTCGCCTCCAGGGCTCGATTGAAGCCGCCCTCAAACTGGCCAACGGCTTAGCGGGGGTGACTATTCAACAACCCACCACTGGCAAACACGGCAGTAAAGTCGCCACCGCCGAGCGGGTGTATTCGCAACATTTAGCTTGTCCGGACTGCGGCGTGTCGTTCGATGAATTACAACCGCGCTTGTTTTCGTTCAACTCGCCGTTTGGCGCCTGCCCGATTTGCCACGGTCTGGGTTTTATTCAAAAATTTGACCTTGATTTAATTATTCCCGATAAGGGTTGGACGCTGTCGGAAGGGGCGATCAAACCGCAAGGATTTAGCAATCACGGGTTCTTTATTCAAATGATGGCGCGGCTCGGTCAGCTTTATGGTTTTGATGTTGAAACCCCGATCGATCGCCTGACGCCAACCGCTTTGGATATTTTACTCCACGGCGCGCCAGACAAAATTGATTGGCGCATTGACGCCAGGCATACGGATACGTACTGGGAATGGACCAGCAAATGGGAAGGGGTCATACCGCGGCTGGAGCGACTGTACAAAAAAACCGACTCCGAGAGCCGGCGCCAAGAGATGGAACGCTACATGATCGAACAGCCCTGTGGCGCCTGTGCCGGTGCGCGACTGAAAGAAGAGGCCTTGGCGGTAACCGTCGGGGGTAAGAATATTTATGAACTCGGCGAATTGCCGGTCCGTGAACTAGCGAAGTTTCTCAACGCGGTGATTTGGTCGAAAACTGAACACGACATCGCCAAGCAAATTATCAAAGAGATTGGCGACCGGCTGACGTTTATGATTGATGTGGGCTTGGATTATCTGACGCTGGCGCGGCGGAGCGGGAGTTTGTCCGGCGGGGAAGCCCAGCGGATTCGTCTAGCGACTCAAATCGGTTCAGAATTGCGCGGCGTGATGTACGTCCTCGATGAACCATCAATCGGTCTTCATCAGCGTGACAACACCCGCCTAATCAAAACCCTGAAAGACATGCGTGACTTGGGCAACACGGTGATTGTCGTCGAACATGACGAAGAGACCATCCGCGGCGCTGACCACGTGATTGATATGGGTCCTGGCGCCGGGATTCACGGTGGTCAGGTCATCGCGGCGGGCACACCAAAGCAGATCATGGCGACCAAAAAATCGATTACCGGTCAGTACCTGTCGGGGAAGAAATATATCCCCGTGCCGAGCGGTCGTCGCCCGGCTCGGGGCTTCGTCAGTGTCACCGGCGCCAGCCAAAATAATCTCAAAGGTATCACCGTGGATTTCCCGATGGAAGTGTTCTGTTGCGTCACCGGCGTGTCCGGCTCGGGTAAATCCACCCTGGTTTCCGACACGCTTTATCCGATCTTGGCCAAAAAACTGCACCACGCCAAAAACAAACCTGGCCAGCACGCCAGTATTGAAAACTACGGTTACCTTGATAAAGTAATTATTATTGATCAATCGCCAATCGGGCGGACACCGCGGAGCAACCCGGCCACTTATACCGGCGTCTTCACCTACATCCGCGAACTGTTTACCCTGACCAAAGAAGCCAAGGTCCGCGGGTATCCGCCGGGCCGGTTTAGTTTCAACGTCGCCGGCGGCCGCTGCGGGAATTGCGCCGGCGATGGGGTGATTAAAATCGAAATGCACTTCTTGCCGGATGTCTACGTCGAATGTGAACAGTGTCAGGGGTCGCGTTACAATGAAGAAACGCTCCAAGTGACCTACAACGGCAAAAATATTGCCGACATCTTAAGCATGACGGTCGAAGAAGCGCTGAAGTTTTTCCAACACATCCCGCGGATCGAGGGCAAGCTTCAGACATTGGTTGACGTCGGCTTGGGCTATATCAAACTCGGCCAAGCCGCCACCACCCTGTCGGGCGGGGAAGCGCAACGGATTAAGCTGACCGCCGAGTTGTCCCGCCGCGACACTGGCCGAACCCTTTATATTCTCGACGAACCAACCACCGGGCTGCATTTTGCCGATATTGCCAAGTTACTCCAAGTGTTAAATCGGCTAGTTGATAAAGGTAACACCGTCCTGGTCATTGAACACAACCTCGATGTGATCAAATGCGCCGACTGGGTGATTGATTTAGGGCCGGAAGGGGGGGACGGCGGCGGGGAAGTGGTGGCGGTCGGCACCCCAGAGCAAATTGTTAAAGAAAAAAATAGCTACACCGGTCAGTTTTTGAAACCTGTTATCAAACTATCGGCGGCTTGACATTTAAACCACGTATGGTAAAAGGGTAAAGAAACTTCTTTCTGGAGGTAATCTAATGAAAATCGTGATGATGGCTTCCGCTACCCGCCGTTCACCGAGGACAACAGTGAACGGGTCGTCTGCGATCGCATCTGCTCGAACCCCCGATGTCTGAACGTTCATTTCCAGGGCCAGGGGGAAGATTGGGACCGCATCGGTCAGTTCCGGACCGATCACCGCTGTGTCGCTTGTCAGCGGGGTGACGGTATCATCATTCTGGAAAAGCGTTACGCCCTCGATGGGGTCGTGGTCGACAGCTGGCACAGCTGTGCACACTGCCGCGTCATGTACGCCGATCTGCCGCCGAAACAGGAGAATACCGGCGGTTGAGCACGATTCACGAAACCCCGTCCCGCTTAGCGGGACGGGGCTTATGTTTGTGTGGAGATCGATGGCTATTCTGCTTGGACCCAGCAGAGGTACAAGAGCCCGGCGACTAAAGTGATAACGGCCGCCGGCATCAAGAGGCCATGATGGAGCATCGAGACGAAGGTCCTCCAGCCACTGGCCCAAAACAGCTGGCTGATAATATTGCTACCAGCGGTCCGCGCTCCACCAGCTAACAGCCAATATCCGACCACGCTCGCTCCTGACCCAATCATCAGGCTGGCGATAAGACGTTTCATGAGCGACCCTCCTTCGACGCCAGGGATAAAAACCAATGGAATGCCCCCAGCATAGCGCGCCAACAGATTTTGTCAATCGGTCTTGGCTTTGCCCTCCAGACCACGTACAATATACTTAGATGCCTTTCTCGATTGCTAATTATCATCTACCAATCAACCCGGGCTGTTACCTGATGAAGGATGGCGCCGGGCAGATTATTTATATTGGCAAGGCCAAAAATCTCCGTCGCCGAGTAAAGAGTTATTTTCAAAAAACTCACGCTGACTGGAAAACCAACGACTTAGTCAAGCAAGTCGCTGACCTGGAATGGATCGTGACCAACAACGAAGTCGAGGCCTTGATCTTGGAAGCCCGCTTGGTCAAGCAACACCAGCCCAAATACAACATCGATCTGAAAGAAAGCCAGCCCTACGCTTACATCATGTTGACCGATGAAGAGTATCCGCAATTAAAAATCACCCGGCAGATTACCGACCAAGGCAAATACTTCGGACCATTCGTCTCGGGGCCGGGGAGACGAGCATTGTTGCTGACTACCGCCCGACTGTTTGGTTTGCGGGTGGGCAAACTCACTGCCCGCAGCAGCCAAGAACTTTATCGTTTACTGGCTGACGTCCGAGTGAAAAAATGGCAAGAACTCACGCCGACCGAATATAGCGCCAATGTCCGGTTAGCGGAACTATTCTTACGTGGGAAGAAGGATGATTTGCTCAAAGTGTTTGATCGGCGAATGCGGCAGGCCGCTAGTCATCAGCAATTTGAACTAGCCAAACTCTACCGTGACCAGCTGCGGGCGATCGAGCGGATCAAAGACCGACAAATTATCGATCGGCCCAAAAATTACGACCAAGACGTGATTAACTTCGCGGCCGTGGGGTCTGAATACGTCTGGCAAATCTTTCACGTCCAGCGGGGCGTCATCACTGGTCGCCAGCGTTATCACCTGCCGCAACTCGAGTCGCCGGCGGCCACCCTATCAGCCGTGATCAGTCAATACTATCTGACCCGGCCCTGCCCCCGGGAAATTATTGTGCCGATTACCCCAATCGACCGGCCAGCCCTAAGGGCTTACCTGGCCGAGCTCAAAGGTCGGCCGGTCATAATCACTATTCCACGGCGGGGTGAAAAGAAGCAGCTCCTCGACTTGGTCGCCCAAAACATTTACTCGACGCTGGAACATGACGCTGCCCTTGAACTGCAAGCTCGTTTAGGCCTGCCAGCAGTCCCGACGACGATTGACGGTTTTGATATCTCGAACATCAGTGGGACCGAAGCCGTGGGTTCGTGCGTTCGGTTTCATCACGGCCAACCGGACAAAAGTTTTTATCGGAAATTTAAAATTAAGACCGTCACCGGAATTAACGACTTCGCCATGATGCAAGAAGTGGTCAGTCGCCGTTATCAACCCGCCAAGACCACCGACCAGAAAAAATGGGGCCTGCCCGACCTGATTTTGATTGACGGCGGCCAGGGGCAACTCGGGTTGGCCGTCCGCGTCCTAAAATCATTGCAGATTGACCGGCCGGTTTTAGCTTTAGCCAAACGGCATGAAGAAATTTTCTTGCCCGGTCGCTCCCAGCCCATCGCGCTGCCGCAGAACTCGCCGGCTCGACAATTACTCCAGCGGGTTCGGAATGAAGCCCATCGCTTTGCCATCCGTTATCACACCACGCTCCGCCAGCGCTCCCGCCGGCCCAGGCCTTGAAATTACTTGATTTTTGGGCTAAAGTAGGACTATCACATTTTATGTCTTGGCTAGAACGGATAGATGATTGGATTTCGGCCAGCTTCTCGTGGCTAATGAAGTTGGTGTTGTTGTTGGTATTTTTTAGTGAATTGTTTTGGGGGGACTATTTAGTGGCCACTGGCGCCTTAATCGCCTTGACCATCTCCTTACTGCCCAGCGCCATTGAGCGCAATTATCACATCAACCTGCCATGGGCAATCGACTTCATGGTCACGCTCGGCTTGACGCTACACACCATTGGTTTATATTACAACCTCTACCACGATCCGGCTTGGTGGTGGTGGGATAATTTCACCCATTTCCTGGGCACCGCCGTCATTGCTTTGCTGGCTTTCTACATTGTCTTCACCCTGGACTACACCAAAAAGGTGCGGCTGACATTGCCCTTTATGGTCATCTCGACCATTATGACCGCCATGGCCATCGGCGCCTTTTGGGAAATCGGCGAGTTTAATTTTGATGGCCTCTTTGGCACTAAGGCAATTATTGACCTGACTGACACCATTCAAGATTTAGAGTTTGATTTCTTGGGATCAATTGTCGTCGCGATCATCGGCGTGCTGTATACCCGCCACTTACGCACCAAACATGGGCCTCGCTGAAGACCGACATCATCGTCGTTATCGCTATTATGAGATGCTCCCCGGCACGCTGGTGTGGGGGACATTTGTCTTG
Source organism: uncultured Gammaproteobacteria bacterium (assembly GCA_964364745.1). Taxonomy (GTDB): domain Bacteria; phylum Patescibacteriota; class Patescibacteriia; order JACRDY01; family JACRDY01; genus CAYINJ01. The sequence continues at coordinate 27,039 of CAYINJ010000003.1, read as the reverse complement.
GCCGTGATCCTCTCCTGGTATCGCCCGTTGTGGGTAATTTACTTTATCATCGTCTTTAGTTTGCTGTGGGTTTTTCGCGTGGCTTATTTTATCTTTTATATCACTTTGGCCTGGCGCCGCTACCAGCGGGATACCCGCACCGATTGGTGGGCCAAGGTTGTGACCGTGCCGGGCCATGAGCGCGTGCGCCATTTGATTTTTCTACCAACCTATAGTGAATCACTGACCGTGCTGCGCCAGACCTTCGAGAGCTTGTGCGCCGGGACCTATCCGACCAACGATTTCATCGTGGTCTTAGCCGGCGAGGCCCGGAGCGGAGCAGCGGCTTTTCGCCAGCGGGCCGAAGCCATCCGAGCCGAGTTTGGTGCTCGCTTTGCGCGGTTGATTGTCACGGTCCATCCGGCTGATTTGCCAGATGAAATCCCCGGCAAGGGGTCAAACTTGAATTATGCCGCCCGTCAAGTGCAACAATTGCTAGCCGCGGAGCCGTTGGCCGACCCTGATTATCTGATCGTTTCTTCTTTTGACATTGATACCTGCGCCCATCGGGAATATTTTGCCTGCTTGACCTACACTTTCTTGACCACGCCGGACCGCCTCCAGGTCAGCTATCAGCCGGTCGCGCTGTATAATAACAACATGTGGGAATCCAATCCCATCCTCCGCGTCGCTGCCTTTGGCACCACTTTTTGGTTGATGAGCGAACTAATGCGACCGGAGCGGCTATTTACCTTTTCTTCTCACTCGATGAGTTGGCGGATGCTCCAAGCGGTTGGCTTCTGGGAGAAAGATATTGTCACCGAGGACTCCCGGATTTTTTTGCAGGGTTTTCTTCACTACAATGGTCACTATCGGGTCGTGCCGTTATTCGTCCCCGTGTCGATGAACACGGTGGCTGATCAGACCTGGCTGAAGAGCTTAAAAAGTTTATATAAGCAACAACGCCGCTGGGCTTGGGGCGCGGAGCACTTGCCTTATATGCTCTGGCATTTCCGGCGCAAGCGACGGGAAGGAAAAATTACCTGGTCGCAGCAAATTCGTTACTTGTGGAACTTAGCCGAGGGCATGTACTCTTGGGCCACGACGCCGATCTTGCTGTTCGGCCTTGGTCGCTTGCCCTTGCTGACGATTACCGGGCAGGCTAAAGCCACGGTCTTGGCCCAAAACGCGCCGTTTATCTTGGAGCGGCTGATGTGGTTGGCCTTGGCCGGCATGATCGTTTCCGCCGGTTTAGCGTTGTGGCTTTTGCCGCCCAGCCCGCAAAAGATTCGACATCATCACTATTTCATTATGCTGCTGCAGTGGCTCTTGTTGCCGATCACGTTTGTGGTCTTTGGCTCACTGCCGGCCATTGATGCTCAAACCAGGCTCTTACTGGGCGGTAAATGGCGCTTGGGGTTTTGGGTCAGCCCCAAACATCGGCCAATGGCCAATTAATATGCGCGTCTCAATTAATATCGTCACCTATAACTCGTTAAAAGACATCGACGCTTGTCTGAAGTCGATCTTTAACCAAACCAACCATGACTGGCGGGTTTTGATCGTGGACAATCATTCCGACGACGGGACGGTTGAGCACATTCGCGCCACTTATCCGACGGTGACCGTTCTCCAGAATTTCAAGAACCTGGGGTTTGCCAAAGCCCAAAATCAGGCCCTGAAGTTTTGGGACAGTGAATACGCCCTGATCTGTAACCCGGATGTCGTCCTGGCACCGACTTGGCTGGCCGAGTTGATCGCCGCGGCTGACGCTCACCCCACCTATGGCAGTTTAACTGGCAAGATTATCCGCTTCAGCGACAGCGATCAATCCACGCTGGCTCTGACCCCGGAACATATTGACTCAACTGGTTTAGCCGTGACGCGTGGTCGCCGGTTCTATGATCGAGGAGCGGGGGAGGAAGATCGCGGTCAATACGATCAATCGGGCGACGTCTTCGGCGTTTCGGGTTGTGTCGGGTTCTACCGGCGGCCGGCTCTCGAGGCGGTCAAACTGCCCAGCGAAGAAGGGCGGCGGCGCCAGCGCTTTGCGGCTGACCAGATCTATTGGGAATATTTTGATGAAAATTTCTTCATGTACCAAGAAGACGCCGATCTGGCCTGGCGCTTGCAATTCGCTGGCTGGCCGGCTTATTATGTCAGCACGGCCGAGGCCAGCCATCGCCGCAGTGGGTTTAGCCATGCCAGCGGGGAAGTCGACTTGCGTCAGGCCATTAGTGACCGGCGGCGGAAGTCCCAATTCATCAATCACCACTCCTACCTCAATCATTGGTTGCTGTTAATCAAGAACCTTGCTTGGTCAGATCTCCTCCGTCACGGCTATGCGATTGTCTGGTACGAGTTTAAAAAATTTGGTTGGCTCTGTCTGGCCGAACAACGGACGTTAGCGGTGCTACCCCGGCTTTGGCGACTATTGCCGGCGACGATCCGTAAACGCCAAGTGATCACCCAACGACGCCGCACCACCCCGGTCGAGCTTCGGCCGTGGTGGCAATAACTACTATGGAACTCTCCATTGTCATTTTGACCTATAAATCAAAGGGTCTCCTCAAACAGTGCTTGCGTCACATCGAGCGACTGCGGCTGCGTGACCAGTATGAGGTGATTGTTGTCGATAATGATTCACGGGATGGGGTTGAGGCCTTGGTCGAAGAGCAGTTCCGGAATGTTCGCTTCATCCAATCCGGGGCCAATCGAGGTTATGGCGCGGGGATGAACATCGGCCTCCGGGCCGCCACCGGGCGCTATCGGTTGATCTTGAACCCAGACATCGCCATCTTGAGTAATGAACTCGAACGGATGCTGGGCTACCTAAAACAGCATCCTGATGTGGGCATCTTAGGACCGAAGCTGGTCAACCCGGACAGCAGCTTACAACACACCTGTTATACCTTCCCGAACTTTTTAACCCCATTTTATCGCCGGAGCTTCCTCGGTCGGCTGCCCGGGGGCAAACAGAAACTAGAACAGTATCTAATGAGTTGGTGGGATCACGGCAGTAATCGGGAGATTGATTGGCTGCTGGGGGCCTGCTTACTGGTTCCCAGCGCCGCTTTCGAGAAAGTCGGTCTATTCGACGAACGCTTTTTCATGTATTTCGAAGATGTCGACCTTTGCCGCCGGATGTGGGCCCAAGGGTACAAAGTGGTTTATTTTGCCGATGCCGAAATTGTCCACTATCACCAGCGCATCTCGGCTGAAACGTCCTGGATTTTTGGCTTCTTTAATCGCGTTACCCGCGAGCATATCAAAAGCTGGCTGAAATATTTTGCCAAGTACGCCGGCGCGCCGCTACCTCGCCGCCAACAATCATCTGACTCATCAGTGACATCACCATGAAACGGCTGATTATTATCGGGATGATCACTCTCGCCCTGGTCAGCGCTGCCCTCGGGGCTTGGTGGTGGTCGGCCCCCAGTTGGCCTGCGGTCCCGACGGCCATTAACGACGCCCGACCAGGATCGCTCGTGACTCTCTGGCCGAAATTAAGCGGCCTCGATCAGCCCAAAACCTACCTGGTCGTCATGCAAAACAACGACGAACTTCGCCCCAGCGGTGGTTTCATCGGCGTCTATGGTCTGCTGACGGTCCAGCGTGGGCAAATTATCTCCTGGACGACGGCTGACTCATATTCGCTGGATCGCCCAGCAGAAGAATATCTCCGGGTTGATCCGCCGGCGGCGATTCGCGAATATCTGACTAAATACTGGTGGTTTCGGGACGCCAACTGGTCGCCGGACTGGCCAACGAGTGCGGAGCAGCTGTTGTGGTTTTATCGCCAAGAGCGGGGAGCTGGCCGACCGACTGGGGTAATTGCTTTTGATCCGACAGTGATTGAGCGGCTGCTCGACATCACCGGACCACTGACAGCGGAAGACGGCACAAAATATACTGCTGAGAATTTTTCTGATGCGCTCCAGTATGAAGTGGAGCAAGGGTACATCGAGCGGGGAGTGGCGAAAGTTGACCGCAAGGACATCATCAATGACCTTGGTCAGTCATTAGTTACTAAGATTAAGACCTTGTCGATTCCTCAACTGTTTACCGCCATGAACACCCTTGAGCAAGCGCTGACCGAAAAGCATCTACTCCTCTATGACACTGATCCGACGCTGCAAGCCGAGTATGCCCAGCGCGGCTGGGCTGGGGCGATTCGATCGACATTGGCCAATAGTGACTACCTGATGGTCGTGGATGCCAACATGGCCGCGCTAAAGACCGACCGCGTGGTCGACAAAACTATTCGCTACCAAGTGCAGACGAATGATGCCGGCCAAGCGATTGCCTTGGTAACTATTCACTATCGACACACCGCCACTAAACATGACTACCGGACCAGCCGGCTGCGAACCTATACCCGGGTCTATGCGCCAGCTGGTAGTGCCTTACGCGGCGTCTGGGGAGCGAAAGGTAATGATCGCGGAGACGCTCCCAGCCAACCGCTACCACCCGACGTTAGTGAAGAGGCCGGCAAGGCCGTGTTTGGGGTCTTTACCACCGTGGAAGTCAACCAAGAACAAACTTTAATTTTTGAATATCAACTGCCCGCCAGCGTCGCTCAAGCCGCCGCCAATGGCGGTTATCGACTCTTAGTGCAAAAGCAAGCTGGGACTATTGGACACCCCCTGACGGTTAAGGTACGATTGCCTGGTTCGACCATTGACGTCGAGACGGATTTGCGCCTCGACCGCCAATTGACCCCCATAAACTATGTGGATTAAAAAAGTCGGAATTGACTTAGGGACGACCAACGTCTTGGTGCACGTGCCCAAGCGGGGGATTATTATTAATGAACCGTCCGTCGTGGCCGTTTCTCGGCTAGACAAAAAAATCCTGGCCGTTGGCAAGGAGGCCAAGGAAATGTTGGGACGGACACCCGACACCATTATTGCCAAGCGGCCACTCAAAGACGGCGTCATTGCGGATTATCGCACCACGGAAGCGATGCTGCGCTATTTTATCAATAAAGCCCTGGGCGGCGTCCACTTGTTCCGGCCGGAAGTGATGGTGGCCGTGCCCGCGGGGATTACTTCGACCGAAAAACGCGCCGTGATTGATGCCACGATCGCCGCCGGTGCTCGCGCGGCCTATATCATCAAAGAACCGATCGTCGCCGCCATCGGCGCCAACATTCCGATCGGGTCGGCATCGGGCCACATGATCATCGACATTGGCGGCGGTACCTCGGAAATGGCCGTTATTTCGCTCGGTGGTATTGTCACCTCGACATCGGTGCGCATCGGCGGCAATAAGTTTGATGCCGCCGTGGCCAACCACATTCGCAAAAAATATGGTTTGGCGATTGGCGAACGCACCTCGGAAGATATCAAAATTCAAATTGGCTCGGCCCTGTACATGGATGACCGCCTCCAAATGGAAATCCGCGGCCGTGACATGGTTTCGGGCTTGCCGAAGACCATTACGGTCAATTCCGACGACGTCACTGACGCTATCCAAGCTGAATTGGAGGGGATCGTCGCGGCGGTCAAAGATGTTTTGCACCAGACCCCACCGGAGTTGGCCGCTGACGTCATTGATAAAGGAATTATTTTAACTGGCGGCTCGAGCCTGCTGCGTAATATTGATCAGTTAATCTCACGGGCCACCGGTGTGGCCGCTTATGTGGCTGACGATCCGCTGCTCTGCGTGGTCAAAGGGACAGGAATCGCGCTGGAGAACTTGGAAAGCTATAAACGCAGCATCCTGGCTACTAAGTGACCACGCCTGGCGGGACGAAGGATCTCTCCCTACTGTTATTGCGACCCGGCCCCGCCCTCGCCAGCGGGGTGTTCTTTGTTTGTCATTGCATCTGCCTACCTGTGGCGAGAGCCCCGCTGCACCTTATTCGTCATTGCGAGCCCAGTTTCTGGGCGTGGCAATCCCGGCGTATATCCCACTGAACCACCCCTCTCACCTCACCATTTGTCATCCTGAGCGGAGTGAGTCCCGCTTCGCGGGACGAACGCAGTCGAAGGATCTAGATGAATACCCACGAAAGCGCTGTATTGCTCCCCTTCAAACCATACCCACTTAGATCCCTCGACTGCAGCCGCCGAAACGGCGGCTTCCGCTCGGGATGACAAAACTATTTCAAAAGCCCCGCTTCCGCGGGGCTTTTGTGTTTGGCTGTGGGTGGGTCAGATCGACCCGCCGTCCTCGTCGTACCCGATGTACGAGAGGACAGTATTGACTTCCTGGCGCTCCTGCGCCTGCCGGACCCATTCCGGCGA
>CAYINJ010000003.1:0-20709 GCA_964364745.1 uncultured Gammaproteobacteria bacterium | reverse complement strand
ATAGCATATAAGCATATGTTTGTCAATAAAGAGTTGTTTTTCCACAGGGGTTTGCTATGATAACGGCATGAAAAAGGATAATTTAAGCCAAAATTGGGGGATTATTGGCCACCAAGGAGTGGTAAATTTTTTAGCCACCAACATCGCGCAGCATCGAGTCCATCATGCTTATGCGCTGGTTGGTCCTGACGGGGTCGGGAAGCACGCCATAGTAATGAAAGCCGTCCAAGCGCTGTTATGTCCCACCCAAGAGGCCGGCCAGCCCTGTGGGGAGTGTCTGGCCTGTCAGCAAGTTACCAGCGGCACTCACCCTGACGTGCTAACGCTGCGCCGATGGCGGGATGAGAAAACTGATAAACTGAAATCCACTTTGAGTGTGGAGCAAATCCGCGCCCTCAAAGAAAGATTATCCTTGGGCTCTTTAACTGGTCAGTGGACAATTGGAATTATCCTTGAAGCCGACACGATGATGGCCGCCGGAGCGAATGCACTTTTAAAATTATTGGAAGAGCCACATCGCGGGGTGGTGTTGTTTTTAGTCGCGGAGTCGCTGAATGACCTGCCGACCACCATCCCGTCTCGCTGTCATGTCTTACAGTGCGCCACCGTCAGCCGCCAAATCATTTATGACGCGCTGATCGCCCGGGGCTTAAACCGCGATCAGAGTATTACTCTGGCGGCTTTGGCCGCGGGCCGACCCGGCCTAATGATGTCGTATGTGACTGATCCACCGGCCTTAGCGGCCCGGCAAATGGCCTTGGCCCAAACCGCCACCGGACTCGACCAGTCAGTCAGCGCCCAATTTCGCGCCATCCAGCGCCAGATTCAAGCCAATGATGATCCGGCTCAAGTCGCCGCTGAACTACTCCAGGACTGGACTGATATCGGGCGCGATCTGGTCCTCTTACGTTCATCAACCGATGATCTCCCGGCTGGCTTGCGCTATGTTTGGTTGAAAGACCAGCTAAAAACCAGTAAACTGTATTTATCTCCCACCGTTGGGTTGTGCCAATTCTTAGAGCGCTGTCAAACTGCACCCACCCTGCTGGCGGCCAACCTCTCACCTCAATTGGTGTTGGAACACACGCTTTTAGCTCTCATGTCATAATCTATGTCCATCCCTCGCGCTGGCCTGCTCACCTTACTCCTCCTGACCCTGGGTGGCTGTAGCATTTCTTTTAGTAGTAGTCAGACCGCCGATGGCGGTATTTGGCGATCGGACGACCAAGGCCAGACCTGGTCGCAAAAAGGCACCGTCGCCACGACGAACGAAAAAAAGCCAGTTCAGATCAAGGCCGTCAATATCCGTCAAATTACTATTGATCCGGTCAATCACGAACAAGTGTATGCGCTGACTGACGGTCAAGGGTTCTATGCCTCAACGACGGCCGGCGACACCTGGTTGCCATTCGAACGTCAGCCAGCAGCCGTGACCGCCGCGACGGCCTTAATTATTCAACCAACCGATCCTTGCGTCAGGTACTTCACGGCGGGGAATAAGATTTTCAAAAAACCAACCTGCGACCAGGACTGGCAACAGGTTTATTTCGGTCCCAGCACTGAAGAACTGGCCAGTATCGTGATTGACTGGTATAACCCCCAGATTCTCTATGCCGGCAGCACTACCGGCAGTGTTTTTCAAAGCACCGACAGCGGCGTCAGCTGGCAGAGTATTTTGGCCGTTAACAAAACCGTCATCCAAAAAATCTTGATTGATCCACGGGACAGCCGGACTATCTATGTCGCCACCAGCAACAAAGGGCTCTATCGAAGCACCGATCGCGGCATCAGCTGGTCGCAGCTGCTTGATCCACTGAAACAGTTTAACGGTGGTCCGGCACTCCGCGATGTGGTCATCAATCCCGCCGCGGCCAATTCATTGATCTGGGCTAGTAATTACGGCCTGCTCAAAACCACCAATGGGGGAGAGAGCTGGACGAGCATTGACCTATTAACTCCACCCGGGACCGCGGTGATTCGGGCCGTGGCTGTCGACCCCAAAAATGACGACGGCTTATTTTATGCCACGGATAACACGTTCTATCGTTCTTTAGACGGCGGTCAAAATTGGATCGCCGACAAGTCACCGAGTAACCGCGCCGTCACGGCCTTGACGATTGACGCGGTCAATCCAAACGTGATATACCTGGGGGTATCAAAACTGACTGAACAAAATAACGCCCTATGAGTCGTCTCGATCAATTTACGCCTGACTTCCAAGCGCCGGTTGACCACTTCAAACAGGACTTGCTTTCGGTGCGGACTGGCCGGGCCACGCCCACCCTGATTGAAAACATCCTCGTGCCGGCGTATGGGACGCCCACCCCGCTCAATCAACTTGGCACCACGACGGTTAGTGATCCCCGTAGTATGGTTTTTGATCCGTGGGATAAGAGTTTGTTGGAAGCGGCCGCCAAGGCCTTGCAGGCCGCCAACATCGGCGTCAGCACCGCCAATGAGGGTCGCCATCTTCGGGTCAGCGTGCCGATGATGACCGAAGAAAACCGCCGGGAATTAACTAAACTGGTGCACGCCAAGATGGAAACGGCTCGGATTGCCGTCCGGGGCGTGCGGGACCACGTCAAAGAGACGATTCAACAACAGGAAAAAGCCGGTGACATCGCCGAGGACGAACGGTTTCGCCTGTTGAAAGAGCTCGACGAAAAAACGGCCGCGATTAATGCGACGATCAAAGAGTTGGCCGATAAGAAAGAAGCGGAAGTCATGACCGTGTAATCCCTATGGCTATTAGCATGGACAAAATTGTTTCACTGGCTAAACGCCGGGGTTTTATTTTCCCGTCGTCGGAAATCTACGGCGGGTTTTCGAGTTCTTATGACTACGGCCCGCTCGGCGTTGAATTCAAAAATAACGTCAAACGCGCCTGGTGGCAAGCCATGGTCCAGCAACATGACGCCGTCGTGGGTCTCGACTCCAGTATTTTGATGCACCCCAAAATCTGGGAGGCGTCTGGTCACGTCGAGAGTTTTGCCGATCCGCTGGTGGACTGCAAGGAATGCAAAAAGCGGTGGCGCTTTGATCATCTCCTCGAAGCGCGCGGCATCGCCGCTGATCTCGACAAAAAGAAATCATTGCCCGTTGATTTAAGCGAACTGCGCTGCCCGGACTGCGGTGGAGAATTGACCGAGCCGCGGAATTTCAATTTACTGATGAAAACTTTCATTGGTCCCATCGAAGAGGATTCCGCCCAGGCCTACCTCCGCGGCGAGACCTGTCAAGGGATTTACGTGAACTTTCCGAACGTGATGGACAGTCAGCGGGTGAAGCTGCCGTTTGGCATCGCTCAAATTGGAAAAGCGTTCCGCAACGAAATCACCCCAGGTAACTTCACCTTCCGGATGCGGGAGTTCGAACAAATGGAAATGCAATGGTTTTGTCGACCGGCCGACGCCCCGACGTGGTTTGAACACTGGCGGGAACAGCGGTTTGCCTGGTACCACCGATACGGCCTGAAGGCGGATAGCTTGCGGTGGCGTCAGCACGGCGCTAACGAACGAGCCCATTACGCCAAAGATGCTTGGGACATTGAATGTAAATTCCCGTTTGGCGACGGCGAGTGGAAAGAGCTGGCCGGGGTCCACAACCGGGGGGATTGGGATCTGTCGCGTCACAGCAAATTCTCCGGCCAAGATCTGTCCGTCCGCGAGGACGCCGCTGGTGAGAAGTTTTTCCCTTACATTGTTGAGACGTCTGACGGCGCGGACCGAGCGGCCTTGGCGTTTTTGGTTGATGCCTATACCGAAGTGGCTGCTCGCAGTGGAGAAGATGATGCCAAACATGAGACCGAAGTGGTGTTACGCTTGCACCGAGATCTAGCACCGATTAAAATCGCCATCCTACCATTATCCAAGAAAGAGCCGCTGGCCGCCCAGGCCAAAGCGGTGCTGGACAGCGTGCGCAGCACTTGGATGTGTCAGTATGACGAGACCGGTTCGATCGGCAAACGCTACCGCCGCCAGGATGAAATCGGCACGCCTTATTGCGTCACGGTTGATTTCGACAGCATCGAAGATGGGAAAGTCACTGTCCGTGATCGCGACACCATGGCGCAAGACCGAGTAGCCATGGCTGAATTAAAGGCGTATTTTAGCGATAAGTTTTCACTCTAAGTGACCTGGCCTTGACGGAATGCCGGAGAGGGGATATACTACAAAAACATCTAACGTCAAAAACCCAAAGAAGCCGAGTCGGTATTTTTTTATTGTCACTCGTCCCTGGGCGGCCAGGATACTTATTATGGATCAAATTATTGTCACCCCCGAGGGGTTAGAAAAAATGAAGAAAGAGTTAGTCGAACGATTGGAGCGCCGCCGGGTGATTGCCGATAAGATTAATTATGCCAAAAATCTCGGCGATCTGTCGGAAAACTTTGAATATCAAGAAGCCAAAGAAGATCAGTCATTTAACGAAACGAGGGTGATGCAGCTCGAGGACATGATTCACCGCGCGGTGGTCAGCGCCGCGCAGCACAGCGGCTTGGTCAACATCGGCTCCACCATTAAAGTGACGGTCGAGGGTAAAGACAAAACCTTTCAAATCGTCAGCTTCAACGAAGCCGACCCCGTCAACGGTAAGATTTCCAACGAATCGCCGCTGGGCCAGGCCTTTTTGGGCAAGAAAGTCGGAGACGATGTGACCGTGACTGTGCCCAAAGGCCCGATGACTTATCACCTCAAAGAGGTAATTTAAACTTGGATTCATCGAACCGACTTGGCCCGCCACGGTGGCGGGTTTTTGAATTCGTGGTACACTACTGTTGGTCGCGACCGATGACCCGTCGACGGGTTCAGTGTTGATTTTATCTGCTTGGAGCGCTAAAATAGCATTACTATGTCCACCCCTCGCCCCGAAAATGAAGAAGTTGTCCGCCGGGACAAACTGGCCAAAATAGTGGCGGCCGGCTTGCAACCGTACCCCGAACGGTTTACCAAAACCCACACCGCCACTGTGGCCCTAGCCCAACCGGAGCACGCCGCCATTCAAGTGGCGGGGCGGCTGATGAGTTGGCGTGATATGGGTAAAGTGACCTTTGGCCACCTCCAGGATTGGACCGGCAAAATCCAATTGGTTTTCAAACCCGACGTCCTCGACCCCGCTGACTACCAGCGGCTACTGGAGATTATTGACTTGGGCGACTTTATCGGCGTGACGGGCAAGATTTACACCACCCAAAAGGGGGAGAAATCGGTTTTGGTTGAACACTGGACTTTTTTGGGTAAAGCCCTGCGCCCGCTGCCGGCCAAATGGCACGGTTTACAGGATCAAGAGGTTAAATATCGCCAACGCTATTTGGATTTAATCGCCAACCGCGAGACGATGGAGCGGTTTGTTTTCCGTTCGAAGTTGATCCAAACGCTGCGCGAGTTTTATTGGCAAGAAGGGTTTTTGGAAGTGGAGACACCAACCTTACTGCACAACGCGACCGGCGCAGCGGCCCGCCCCTACCACACCCACAATCACGCCCTAGATATTGACGTGGTGCTGCGGATTTCGCATGAATTACCGTTGAAGGAATTGATCGCCGGTGGTTTTGAAAAGATTTTTGAGATCGGCAAGGCCTTCCGTAATGAAGGCCATGACCCCTCGCACCTGCCGGAACACACTCACTTGGAACACTACTGCGCCTATTGGAATTTCGAAGACAATATTAGCTTTACTGAACGGATGTTCGATCATTTGTTTGCAACTTTAGGGTTAAATAAAAAAGTCACCATCAAAGACAAAGAAGGGATCGCCCAGACGGTTGACTTCACCACCCCCTGGCCGCGCGTGGATTTCTTGGGTCTGTTGAAGCAGGACTCCGGCATTGATGTGATGGAGTTCAGCGATGCTGACGCCCTGCGAGCGGCGTTGATCAAACAAGGCATCAAGTTCGAAGATATGGCCGCGATGAGCTTACCAACCCTGGTGGACTATTTGTATAAAAAGGTTTCCCGACCCAAGCTGGTTGGCCCGGTCATTCTTTATCATTATCCTAAATTCTTACAGCCGCTGGCCCGAGTCAATGATGCTGACAGCCGCATGGTGGATCAATTCCAGTTAGTGGTTAATGGCTGGGAGCTGCTCAAGGCCTACTCCGAGTTAGTTGATCCGATCGATCAACGTCAACGGTTTGCGGAACAAAAGCAAGCCATGTTAGCCGGTGATGAAGAAGCGATGGACGTCGATGAAGATTATCTAGTGGCGATGGAGCACGGCCTGCCGCCCATCTCCGGTTGGGGGTTAGGGATTGATCGCTTGATCACCCTGATGACTGGCCAAGAAAATCTTCGCGACGTGGTCTTATTCCCACTGATGCGGCCCAAAGACGCGGCGGGCACTGAACCGAAGAACCAGCCAGCCGGGGACCGGACTAGTAAACCCCCGGCCAAATCGTGACTCGGATCACTCATGACCCGGGAGTTAACATTTAATTATGCTCGACATCCATCGAATTATCAATGACTGGGAAACGGTCCGCACCGCGCTGTTGAAGCGCCTGCCGGCCAAACAGCTCGACGCTCTTTTGGCGACCATCATTGAATTAGATCAACAACGCCGGCAGTTGATGACCACAAGCGAGGCCCTGAAAGCCGAGCGTAATGCTCAATCCAAGACCAAACCCACCCCGGCCGTGATCAAACAGCTGCAGCAAGTGGGGGAGCAGATCAAACAACTCGACGATGAGCTTCGGGCGGTGCAGGAGAAGTTTTTGGCCGCCATGGCCGAACTGCCGAATACGCCCGCCGATGACGTGCCGGCCGGGGGAAAAGAAGCCAACCAGGTGGTCAAAACTTCCGGGCAAAAACCCGCGTTTGATTTCGCCCCGAAAGACCATGTCGCCCTTGCTACCAGCATAGGTCTCATCGACTATGAACGCGCCGCCAAGATGTCGGGCAGCGGTTTTTGGATTTACCGGGGCTTTGGCGCGGAGTTGGAGTGGGCGCTGCTCAATTACTTCGTCGACTTTCATCGCCGCAATGGTTACACCTTCATCTGGCCGCCGTATCTGCTGACCGAACAGTCGGCCTACACCTCTGGTCATTTGCCGAAGTTTCGCGACGATTTATTTTGGACTCAAGACGGCCTGTGCTTAGACGCGACCAGCGAAATGATGCTCGGTAATTACCACCGGGATGAAATTTTGCCGGCTGACCAATTACCGTTGAAATATTATGCTTATTCGGCTTGTTTCCGCCGTGAGGCCGGCTCATACCGCAAAGAAGAGCGGGGGATGATCCGCGGCCATCAATTTAATAAAATTGAAATGTTTCAGTTCACCAAGCCGGGGGATTCCTGGACCGCGCTGGATGAGTTGGTCAAAAACGCTGAAGCATTAGTCGAGGGCTTGGGGCTTCATTATCAAACCGTTTTGCTTGCCGCCGAAGATGCCAGCGCCGCCATGGCCAAGACATTTGATATCGAAGTGTGGCTCCCTAGCATGAACACCTACAAAGAAGTCAGCAGTGCGTCCAACGCGCTGGATTATCAGGCCCGCCGCGGTAACATCCGCTACAAAGACCCCCAGAGCGGCAAAAACGAGTTCGTTCATACGCTCAACGCCTCTGGTTTGGCTACCAGCCGCTTGATCCCGGCCATCTTAGAGCAATTTCAACAGGCCGATGGTAGTGTGATCGTCCCGGAAGTCCTCCGGCCATATTTGGCGGGTGTTGACCGGCTGACGCCACCGGCTTAACATTTTTCACGGAGAATATGACCGCCCGCTGGTCCAAAGGCACTGATCACTACCGACCAAGTGGTCGGATGATTCGGCGTCGCTTAGGACCGGTCAGTGGGGGCGAGAAGCTCTATGGTCGGCGAGAGCATTTCTGGCAGCGGCGCACCTTCAAACTGTTAGCGATTTTGGGGGGAGCGGTTGGCCTTATTTTGTTGTACATCATCATCTGGTCAAACCTGTTAATGATTGAAACCATCAAGGTGGTGGAAACAGCCACTTTGGACGACCAAGCGATTACTGATCTAGTCAACCAAGAACTAACCCAATCCCGCTGGTATATTTTCCCGCGCCGCCAATTATTTTTCGTCGATACCAACACGATTGAGCGCGCTATTACTGATCGCTATGTCATTGATCGCGTGGCGGTTCAGCGCCGGTGGATCAAGACCTTACGTGTCACTATTCAAGAAAAAAACGCCCAATTGACCTTACTAAGTAATGATCGCTACTATGTCCTTGGCCCTAATGGCATCGCCATTCGCGAATTGTTAGTCGGTCATGTCACGCTGGTGGATAACGAACCAGCTAGTGAAGAAGCGCCGGCCAACGGCGAAGTGATTATTGATCAGTCGGCCCTAGATCAGACCATTCCGGTGGTTCACGACGCCACTGATGCGCCGGTGGAAATTAATCAGGTGGTGATCCCGCCAAATACCGTGGCCTTTATCCAATCAATTGCGAAACAATTTCCGGCGCCATTGACAATTAAGTATTTTGAATTACCGACCCGGGAGGGGAGTGAAGTGCACGTGACGACCGATCAGGGCTTTGCGGTCTATCTAGATGCCAAGGACGAGCCAGCGCAGCAACTAGCCAACCTGGCATTAATTTATCGGGAAAAGGTTAAGGACAAAAAAGTCCAATATATCGACCTGCGTTTTGGGAGTAAGGTATATTTGAAATAATTATTTAATTAATCAATATTTATCCGCCGGATAAATATTTTTTATTTAGAGAAGTGTCAGATAACTATTTTGATCAAAACTAAGCTCCCAATGGCCCCTTGGGCCTGCCAGCGGCCGCGGCGATAGGTTCAAGGGACGTATAATATACATTGTGCGACACTAAATTACTACCATCATTAGTCCTTCCATCTAGCTAAATGCCTAAGGGTATTTTTAATCTCATGATTTCCCCGAAGTTTACTAGCAGCTAGTCCGGTTACAACACCAGCCGAATAAATAATTAATTAAAATGAAAACGTCGGGGGTGTTGTGTCCCCCGACGTTAGTCAGTCAATTAAAAGGCGGCCTCTTACGGCAAATATTCCTCGGGATTGACCGGGATACCATTTAGGCGCACTTCAAAGTGCAGGTGCGGACCGGTGGTAAATGGCCCCGCGCCCGGGGTGCCTGGCGTCGCCCCACTGGCGCCAATGATGTCGCCCTGCCGAACGAACTCCCCTTCCGTCACATAAATCTTGCTAACGTGACCATAGACGGTGGCCATACCATCACTATGCACAATCATAATATAGCTGTAGCCCATGCCCCCATTTTTGGCCTTGCCAATATAACCGCTATCGGCCGCTTTGACCGGCGTCCCTTGGGCGGCCCGGATATCAATCGCCGGATGTTCGAAGATATTGCGGAAGGGGTAGTCAGGATCGTGGAATTTAGCGGTGATGACATTCTGCGGCACGGGCCACAGCAAGCGGCCCGTACTTTCGATGATGGCGGTCCCCGCTTTGGCCAATTTAGCGCGCAAGGTTTTTTCTAGCGAAATAATTTCACTATTGATCGCCGCCTGTTCTTGTTTACCTGCCACCACCAAGGCCTGAAATTTTTTCTCCGATTGCCGGGCTTGGGTCAGATAATAGGTTTTGGCGATCTCTTGGCTGTCCAGCTGCTCTTTGGTTGTATCCAGATCATCTTTTAACTTTTGAATTTCCACTCGCTTGGTTTCCAGCACTTGTTGTTTAGCGGCCAAGGATATTTGGAGCGCTTTGACTTCATCGGCACTCCGCTTAACGCCGGCTTGGACTTGTTGCAATCGTTCCACCCGATCGAAGAAAGCACTAAAGGTCGAGTGGTTAACCAAAATATCAACATAACTCCGCTCGCCTTCGATGTACAGGGTCTGTATCAAAGCGGATAGTTGTTCTTTTTGCTGCCGGAGCTGGTCGGCGGCATCGAGTTGCTGTAGCAGAATCGACTGAATCTCCAGGTTGGTCGTGTCGATCTGAAGGTCGTACGAACCCAACTGCAGTTGCAGCTGCCCGATCTTATCGGATAAAATATCTAGCTCGTTGGTCAGGGTGATCCGCTCTTTCCGCTTGGCCTCCAAACTTTGCTGGTAAACGGCGATTTTTTTCTCTAATTTATCAATTTCTAATTTTTTCAAAGAAACGTCCTGCTGCAGTTGCTGGACTTGAGCGTCATTGGCTGTGGCCACCCCGACCGTTGCCGCTTGGGCAGCAACCAAGCCAAAAATCGCCACCCCGATCAGGCTGATGGCTGGTCCGTAGGACCGAAAATTATTTCGCCGTGGCCCGTTCATCGGTTAAGTATACCACATTTTATCGCCCACCTTCACCATTGAGATATTCGATGGCGGCATGCACTCGCTCGATGGTCTGATCCGGACCTAAAACGGCCGCGATCTCAAACGGTCCGGGGCTTTTATCCCGGCCCGACAAAGCGACCCGGAGCGGCCACAACACCTCCCCTTTGGTCAGCCCCTGCTCGGCAATCCAAGCCGTAATTTTTTCTGCTAAGCCAGCCGCGGTCCAGGGGCGGACGCTGGCCAACCAGATGGCTAGTTTTTCTAAATTACTCTGGACCACGCCGGGCGGGGTGTCCTTCCACTGCAGTAGTTGCGGGTCATAAGTCAGTGGCTCTTCGAAAAAATAACTAACCGCCGCCGGCAGGTCGCTTAATTTCTTAATCCGATCGCGCTCCAGATTGAGCACCTGTTCGAGGTAGTCCGCTGGCCACTCGCGCTGGGTTAAGGTCGGCGCCAAAAATGGCCGCGCGGCGGCGACCAGCTCGGGGCCAGATAATTGTCGCAGATATTGGCCATTGATCCAGTCCAGTTTTTGGAGATCAAAGCCGGCGCCGGCTTTGTTAATCTCGGCGATGCTGAAGCGCTTAATTAACTCCCTCAACGAAAAAATCTCGGTTTCTTCTCCCCCACCGGGATGCCAGCCCAGTAAGGCGATAAAGTTTAATAACGCCACTGGCAAATAACCTTGAGTTAAGAAATCTTCGGCCGCCACGTCACCTTGCCGCTTGGATAATTTACTACGATCGGGATTTAAAATCAGCGGCAGATGGGCAAACTGCGGCGGCGGCCAGCCAAAGGCGCGATAGAGCAGTAGGTGTTTTGGCGTGCTCGGCAACCACTCGTCGCCGCGTAAAACATGGCTGATGTTCATCAAGTGATCGTCGACCACCACTGCCAAGTGATAAGTGGGAAACCCGTCGGCTTTAAGCAACACCTGATCGTCGATCGTGGCGTTGGCTATCGTCACCTCGCCCCAAACCAGATCGGGCAGAGTGGTCGAGCCGGCCGGGACTCGCAACCGAATGGTGTGCGGCTCACTGGCAGCCAATCGCTTCGCCACTTCATCCGCCGACAAATTAGCACAGTGCCGATCATACATCGGCGGCTCTTTGGCGGCTATTTTTTGCGCGCGGACTGACGTCAGCCGCTCGGTGGAGCAAAAACAATAATAGGCCTGGCCGGCCGCCACTAGCTGTTTGACGTGCTGCTGATAAATTGGCAACCGCTGGGATTGAACATAAGGGCCGTAGTCGCCGCCCTGGGTCGGCCCTTCATCAGGCGTCAAACCAACTCGGGCCAAAGTGGCCAGGAGCTTCTCCGTCGCACCGGCCACTAATCTGGCCTGATCGGTGTCTTCAATTCGTAAAATAAATTGCCCGCCGTGTTGCTTGGCGAACAAGTAGTTATATAACGCAGTTCGTAAACCACCGACGTGGAGATACCCGGTGGGACTGGGGGCAAAGCGAGTGCGAACGGTGCTGGCGGCCATAGGTTAATGGTGCATCAACGGACCAATGCGGCGTTGCCATAAGGAATGCCATTTCCACTGTACAACGAGCCAACTAAAGACACAAGTTGCGCGCCAGATCCGTTTGAATCGCCACGGATCGAGATAGGCGTCACGATTGGGCCGGAAAACACGCCACAACCACTCCAGACCAAGTCCGCGGAAAATTTTCGGCGCTCGCTTGGCTGTGCCGGCCAAAAAGTTCAGCGTGCCACCAACACCGATCGCGATCCGCACACTGGGCAGTTGAGATAAATGATCAACGATCCAACGTTCCTGCTTACCGTGGCCAAAAGCCACTAAGACAATACTCGGAGCGGCGGCGGCCACGTCGGCCGTGACGGCTTCATTCCATTGCTCCGGCCGCAACACTCCCCCACTCTCGGCACCGACGATTAACAGCCGCGGGAATAATTGCTGTAGTGTTTGTTTGGCTAATTCAGCCACGCCAGCCGCACCGCCCAATAAATAAACCGATGCGCCATGCGTTTCCGCGCGCGATATTAATTGGATGATGAAATCCACCCCCGGCACGCGTTCCGCTAGGGGTTGGCCCAAGAGTCGGCTGGCCAGCCAAAGTCCCATGCCATCTGCTAAGGCCAAATCGGCGCGTTGTAAGGCGGTCAAAAAAGCTGGGTCGTGTTGGGCGGCCACGACCATTTCGGGGTTGACCGTGGCGATGAAATGACCCCGATCGCCACGCAACCACGTCACGGCGAGATCAATCGCCGTGGTCATGATCACGTTATCAACCGGCACTGGGCCAAAAAAGATTCGGGCCATAGAAATCCCCCTGAGCATACCAAAAATATGCTAAATATTCAATGCGCTAGCCCTTTGGCGCAAAGATTATTTTTTTGGTATACTAACAACATGACTATGCAAAAATACCAAAAATATTTTCTGGTTAGTGTCATTCTGCTGGCTTTAGCCATGCCCCGCTGGGCGGAAGCCACTGACTTTGATCCCGCCAACGTCATTACCAATGAAGATCTCCGGGCCAAGGACTCGATGTCAGCCCCGGCCATTCAAAAATTTTTGGCAGGGATGCCGGGCACGTTGGCTACTTACCAAACCATGGCCGATGGTCGGGATGCCAACGGTGATCAAATCCTCAACACGACCATGACGGCCGCTGAGGCCTTTGCCGATGTGGCGAACCGTTGGAGTATTTCCCCTAAGTTTTTGTTGGTCTTGGTCCAAAAAGAGCAAAGTCTGGTGGAAGATCCCGAACCGACTCAAAAGCAATATGATTGGGCCACCGGCTATGGCGTCTGCGATAATTGTTCATTAAGCGACCCGGCGATCCAACGCTGGAAAGGTTTTTATCGCCAGATTAACAGTGCTGCCGCGCAGTTTGATTATTACCTAGCCAATCCCGATGAGTTCCGTTATCAGGTCGGCGAAACTTATACCATCGATGGCGGCACGGTCACGCCCCAAAACACCGCCACGGCGGCGATGTATAACTACACGCCCCACCTCCACGGCAATTCATTATTTTATTCCATTTGGAATCGCTGGTTTGCCAAGGTCTTCCCCGATGGTTCTTTAGTTCAAGTCCCCGGCCAAGCCGGGGTGTGGTACTTGCAATACGGGACGCGTCGCCCGATCAAGTCAAAAGTGGCGCTGTTGACGCGGTTCGGTAGCCAACCAATTTTATCAATTTCATCGTCTGACTTGCTGGCCTACCCGACCGGCTGGCCGATTAGTTTGGCTAACTATTCGGTGGTCCGCTCACCGCGCGGGCAGAGGTACTTGATCGTTGATGATGAGAAACGAGCGATCCTCTCGCCAACCGTCTTCAAAAAAATTGGCTGGAACCCGGATGAAGTTGAAGACGTCACCGACCAAGATCTCCAGGATTTCTTCGATGGCAATCCGATTACTGAAAATAGCGTCTATCCGCAAGGAGTTCTGGCCCAAGACAGCAAAAGCGGTGGAATTTATTATGTGGAAGATGGCAACAAATATCCGCTGTGGTCCAAAGAAATCATGACCACTAACTTCCCTGGCCGCCAATTGATCAAATTAACGCCGGCAGAGCTCGAGGCCTACCCGACCGGCGAACCAGTCAAATTCAAAGATGGCACATTGGTCCGTTCGACTGATTACCCGGAGGTCTACGTGGTCTCCAACGGCAAGCTGCGCTGGATTCCCGATGAAGCCACCTTTGTTGATCTGGGCTACAATTGGAAAACTATTATTACCACCTCCCAAAAGGCCGTCTCGTTGCATGGACTTGGTCCGGTGCTGACTAATTAATTTATGTTGGTTTTTGCTGCTTTTGTCCCCCATCCGCCGCTGATCTTGCCCAACATTGGACGCGACGCAGCGTTGCAATTCCCCAAAACCAAAGCGGCCTTTGACCATCTCGAAACCGAGCTCTACGCCGCTAAACCCGACACCGTGGTCATTATCTCGCCCCACGGCACGGTGTTATTCGACGCTTTCTTAATTAACTTAGCTGATCAGTACGTCACTGACTTCAGTGAGTTTGGAGACGTCAGTACGGCTTTGACCTGGCGGCCCAATGTGCGCTTCGTCGAGGACTTCCGTAGCTCCGCCGGGATTAACACGCCGGTGACGGTCACTTCTGAACGCGAACTCGACCATGGTGCCGCTGTCCCCCTAACTTTATTGCTTAATCACTTACCAAACGTCTCGATCGTGCCCATCAGTTATTCGCTGCTTGATTTGCCGGCGCACGTCACTTTTGGCGCCGCCTTGAAAGAGTACCTGGCCAGGACTAATCAGCGGGTGGCGGTGATTGCCTCTGGTGATTTGTCTCACCGCGTGGGGCCCGACTCGCCGGCGGGATTTAGTGAGCTGGGCGTGAAATTCGACGTACAGATACAGGAATTAGTGCGGACCAAAAATCTTAACCAGCTCTTGAAACTTGATCCTAAGATGGTGGAAGAAGCCCGCGAGTGTGGTCTGCGTTCCTTAGTCACTCTTTTTGGCATCATGCAAGAATATAATTATCAGACCAATATTTTGGCCTATGAATCGCCCTTTGGCGTCGGCCATCTGACCGCCCAGTTTGTTCTCCGTTAACCAAAATTGACCGCCCGCCGCCGAGATGAGATGATACGGCCAGTGGCGGTTTTTATATTTTATGTTTGCTAACGTTGTTCCCACGCTGCGCCTACCGCGTCATCTGACTCACTTTACCTACGCCATCCCCGCCGCGCTGGCCGGTCAAGTTAAGATTGGCCAGATCGTCAGCGTGCCGTTTCGGTCTAGCACCACGCTGGGGCTGGTGACCGAACTAACCAGCACCGCCCCGAGCCGCCATACCATCAAACCCATTACCGCCATCGTTGACCACCATCCGCTACCGGCGCCAACCATGGCGCTGATTAATTGGCTGGCCGACTACTACGTCACCGCACCGGGCCTGGTGGTCAAAGCCATGCTGCCGGCCGTACCGAAGCGAATAATGACGCTCGAGCCCACCGTGATTGATTGGGCACCGTATCAGCCGGCCACGGTGGTGGCGCCCCCAACTGGTCGGACCCTGGTTTGGTGTCAGACGGTTGATTTTTGGCCGGCCAAAATCGCCGCGGCGTTAGTCGCGACCGCTGGTCAGGTGGCCATCATCGTGCCGGAACTAGCTGACATCACGCCACTCGGCCAAGTCCTGTCGCCGCTCCAGCGGGCCAGCACGGTGGTGATTGGCGGGATCAAAAATAAAACCCAAGAGTACACCGATTGGCGGCGGATGATCAGCGGTCAGGCCAAGATTATTATTGGCACGCGCGCGACCGTCTTGGCGCCATTTGCCAACCTGAAGCATATTATTTTACTTGACGATACTAATGACAGCCACAAACAATGGGATCAAAACCCGCGCTACGACGCCCGAACGGCGGCCGCCAAGTTAGCCGAGCTGTGGGGCGCTGATTACATGGTGGTGACGACCAGCCCGCAAGTGGCGACGATCGCGGCTTGGCGGACTACCGGCACGATTGATCACGACCCGACGCCACTATTGCCCGCCCGCCGCATCAATCTGGCCGACGAGGTGCGGGGCGGCAATTACGCTTTACTCTCTGACGCCGCTCAAGCGGCCGTCACGGCCGCGTTGGCTAAACATCAGGGCGCCTTTCTCTTACTCAATCGCCGGGGTTTAGCCGGTATGGTCAGCTGTCGCGATTGCAAATATGCCTGGCCTTGTCCGCACTGTGAGCTGCCACTAGCCGCGCACCAAGGCGGTAAACTTTTTTGCCATCGCTGTGACTATGTGACTGAACTGCCGGTCGTTTGTCCGAAGTGTCGTGGCAGTCGGTTGGCTTTTCGGGGCCGAGGCACCCAACAGCTGGCCCGTGATGCCGCCAAACTCTGGCCAGCCGCGCCAATCACGCGCCTCGATAGTGATGCCGATCAGTCGCCGGTGGCAATGGCGGCGGCCGATATTATCATTGGCACCGATCAATCACTGCGCCAGCTGCCGTGGGCCAAAATCGGCGCGGTCGTTTTGGTCGACGCCGACACCCTGCGCTATCTGCCCGTCTATGACGCCCAAGAGCGCCTGTGGCATTTGATCCGGAAGTTGCGCGCCGCGGCCTCACTTAGCCAAGCGACGGCCGTGTTAATTCAAACTAATAATCCTGAACAACCAACGATTGCGGCGGCGAGTAGTAATGCTGATCCGACTAAGTGGTACGAGCAAGAATTAGCTGAACGCCAGCAGTGGCACTACCCGCCGGCTTGGCACTTAACGAAATTAATGACCCAATTGCCAACCAAGCCCCTGGCCATTGCTACCGCCCAAGCCCTCGCCCAGCAGTTGACATCACTCCAAAAAACCAGTAAAATCACGGCTGACATTATTGAGCCAAAAATTGGTCATATTAAGCAAATCAGGGGTAAATACCGCATCAGCATCCTGATCAAGCATCCAGGGCCTATTTCTGCCCTTTTAGGGGCGGTCGGGGAGGGCTGGCTGATCGACGTTGACCCCATTGATCTCCTATGAAAGTAATTACCGTTCCCCATCCAACTTTACGCCAAGTGGCTGAACCGCTGACCGCGGCCGAAATTATCGAGCCCGAGTTTCAGGCCTTCCTCGATGAGCTAATGGCGACGATGAAAGAATACCTTGGCATCGGCATTGCCGCGCCGCAAGTTGATCGCAGTCTCCGGGTGATTATCGTCAACACCGCCACCGGCCCGCAGACCTTTATTAATCCAAAACTACTCTGGCGTTCCCTGATGACCGAAATAGATGAGGAGGGCTGTTTATCGATTCCCGGCCAGTACGGTTTGGTCAAACGCCCAAAGAGTGTCATCGTGACTTACCTCGACCGAACCGGCAAAGCCAAGCGGCTCCATGCTAAGGGCTTGATGGCGCGAGTCATTTGCCATGAAATCGACCACCTCGACGGGATTTTGTTCACTGACCGCATGTTAAAAGAATCCCGCCATGTCCTCTGATCGGCCGACTATTTTGTTGTTTGGCTCGCCGGACTTCGCCGGGCCAACGCTAGAAAAACTAACCGCTGACCAGCGGTTTAATTTGCTTGGTGTGGTTACCCAACCGGACCAGCCGGCCGGCCGCCACCAAACTCTGACTCCTCCGCCGCTGAAAACCGCCGCGTTGAAACTCGACCTGCCGGTTTATCAATTTCCGTCGCTGAAAAAAGACGAGGCCGTGGCCGTCATTCGTCAACTCGCTCCAGACGTCATTGTGGTCGTGGCCTATGGCAAAATCATCCCCCAGACAGTGCTGGACATCCCCCGGCATGGTTGTTTAAATATCCACCCGTCACTGCTACCGAAATACCGCGGCGCTTCGCCGATCCAAGCCGTGCTAGTCAATGGCGACGCCACAACCGGCGTGACGATTATGCAGCTCGACGCCGAAATGGATCATGGTCCGATCTTGGCCCAACGGGCCGTTGACATCTTAGCTGATGACACGGCCGAGAGTTTACGGTATAGTTTATCGTGTGAAGGAGCCGCGCTTTTGCTCAATGTTTTGCCGGACTACTTGACTGGCCAGATCACGCCGCAGGAACAAGACCACGCGGCCGCGACTTTTACTAAGCTGCTGACCAGCGCCGACGCCAAAATCGACTGGTCGAAATCAGCGGCGACGATTGACGGTCACATTCGCGCCTACACGCCCTGGCCTGGTGCCTGGACCGATGCCACCGGTCAGCGCGTCAAAATCCTGAAAGCTCATCTTGAAGGTGACGACCTGATCATCCAGCGCGTTCAGGCCGAAGGCAAACAAGCAATGGATTATGGTGAATACCTCAAAGGTCACCAGCCCCTGCTTTGATCGGCTGATATTGCTCTGGCTCTTTTGACGACAACCGTCCTTGGTTGATGCTAGCGCTTGTCCCTGTCCACCCCTGCCTGCCATGCCTTCGGCAGGCCTGCCTACCAGCAGGCAGGCCCACACTTTTGCAAGTGAGGTGAACTATGGAATTCTGTCTGAACTGCCGAACCGCCCCCGTGACTAGTGGGCATCTGCTGTGTCCGCTGTGCGCCATGGTCTCCCAGGTGACCGCGAAAATCACCATCGTGCCGCGCACCACTTTGGGGGCCGGTGAGCCCCTCAATCAGCCGCTCTCTCCGGCTGACTCAACGCCGTCTGACGAATCAGTTGTCCCAGATGACGATGACTGGGAATGAGTCAAACAACTCACCGACACAAAACTACATCCTAAAGCCCCGCGGAAGCGGGGCTTTGAAGTTATCATTAAACTTATTCGACGAGGACATTATTATGCCCCACCCGACGATTGTCTCAAGGAATCCCCGCCCCCGGGAGAGGCCACCACCTCTCCCTTTTTCATTTTCTAAAAACAAGCGCCCCACCGGCAGAGCGGGTGGGGCGTAGTGATGGCGAGGCTTTGGTGGAATCGCTTATTGGTGATGTTTCGGCGGACATGGTCCATCAATCTCTTCCAGATCATAGACCACCCAGGCCAGCCGAGGCAGGTGTTGCCGTAACCAGCTGACTTCCATCATGACCAGGAAGGCGAGGAATATACCAAGACCGATGAATCTTGTCCACATCGGCCGGCTCTCATCGAGCGACCAAAACAGTCCGAATGGACCCGCGAAGAACAATGGCAACCACAGCATGGCGTGTTTCTCCAAATGGTTACATCGGTATGTAACCATTTGACACTATTTTTGTCAATAATTATGCCCCACTATTTATTGTTTCCCCCGCAGCGGCACCGGCATGACCTGATACACGATCACGCTGATATTGTCCGGGTTTCCAAAATTACCATCCCCGCGCTCAGCGGTCATGCCTGCCATACCCAATGCGGCCACCTGGGCCAGGACTTGTTCCACCGGCTGATTGACCACCAATTGGGCGACAGCTTCTGCGGTGGCGTTATTCCACAGGCCGTCGGTGGCGGCAATGATGGTATCATAATTATCCAGACCAATCGTGGTCATGATACTTGGCTGGCCCACTCCTCGCCCACTGGGCGCTGTGTCCAGCGCCGTGGCTTCGCTGACATATTTTATCTTTCCTCGTCGATCAACCACGATTAACTGCGAATCGCCAGCGCCGTATAGTAAAAGTTTTTTACCGTGGTCTTCGATTCTGCCGGCTAAATACACCGCCCCGCCCTGCCAAATATTTTCTTCTCGCATCTGCCGATAGGCCTGAAACTGAATAGCGGTCGGATCGGCCACCGGCTGATCAAAATCATCTTTGATCGCTGTAGCGACTAACCGCGCGGCCATGTCACCGTGATCATAGCCCCCCATGCCGTCAACCACCGCAAAGGCATCCCGATCCAAATGTAATACTAACGCGTCTTGGTTGTCTTTCCGCCCGCCACGATCAGTCCCCAGCGCTAAGTGGCCGCTGGGAGCGATGATCCGCCGCGGGGATTCAAACCCGGCCGTCCACAATACTCCGTGACGGGCTTGCCCCTCCAGTGCTTCGGCGGTAAATTTTTGCGGTTGATCAAATTTTTCCATAGATTTCGGCAAGTGGCCCGTCGTCGTTACTGATTATTAAATTGGTCATCGAAGATCAAAACTCTATAGATGATAATTCCCGGTTGCATATTTAAGTATTTTTCTCCTTTTAATAAACTAAACAGTTGTTTTACTTTCAGTCCGACTTCTGCGCCAATTTTTTGAGATAAAGAAGAAACTCTTTGTTACCCCCAACCCCCTCGATTGGAGATTCCGTTACATCTACCGGCGTGAGCCCTTCTTTTATTGCCAGTGCCTTAATAGTATTGATCACCTGCTGATGCAAAGCGGGGTCACGCACAACTCCTTTTTGAATAAGCGCTTTTCCAACTTCAAATTGTGGCTTTATCAACACCACCGCCTCGCCACCATCCCGTAGTAGTTCGGACACTTTTGGCAATACGTGTTGGAGTGAGATAAAAGAGACATCGGCGGTGACAATATCAAGCGGTTCAACAAACCACGCGCTCGCCGCCGCCCGAATGTTTTTACCCTCCATAGCGATTACCCGCCGATCGTCACGTAGTCGTTGGGCAAGTTGATCATGTCCGACATCTAGAGCATACACTTTTTTTACTCCTCGATGTAATAAGACCTCGGTAAAGCCCCCGGTTGAAGCTCCCACATCAAGACACACAGTATTGGTGACATCAATCGGCCACGTCTCTAGAGCTTTTTCCAACTTCAAACCAGCCCGCGAAACCCACGGGATGTCTCCAATTGTCACCTCTATCGCCGTGTCCGGAGCACACCGTGTAGCCACCTTGGTAATTGGTTTCCCATCGATTAACACATGACCAGCTTTGATTAATGCTTTTGCGCGCTCACGTGACTGCGTGTATCCAAGCTGTATCAATAATTGATCAAGTCTTACCGATCGTATCTTTTCCATTTCAATATTTTGTTCAGTGCCTTTATCCTTCTCCGTAAAAGGTGCTTTTGATTGTTCAATAGATTTTTTCTCTGTCATATATCTACCTCTTTTATATAGCCAAGT
>CAYINJ010000002.1:0-36279 GCA_964364745.1 uncultured Gammaproteobacteria bacterium | reverse complement strand
TGATGTCACAGAACAACGACCGGCGGCTAAAAAACGAGAGGACGATTTGACCCAGCGAATCAACGCAATTGATGCTTACAACAAAAAAGATCAAGAACGACAAATCATCGCCGCGCAGTTGGCCGCCACGCAGCCCGGGGCGGATAAAGACGCGCTGAAGCGGCAATATGAACAAGCAGCGCGGCGTGATCAGGTGCTTAGTGAACAGGCCGGTACCGCTGCCGAACGCCGCAGGAAATGGGCAGGAGCTTCGGCCGATATGGCCACTGCGGCTGGCCGAGAAGGAAGCAGTGAGCGGATGAAGCAGCTCGAAGAACAAAGTTTGGATTTGGATGAAATGACTGAAGCGCTCGGATCGGCGATCGCGTCCGCCAACAAAAATGAAGTCAGGATTTTGATGCAACTAGCGGCCAAAACCGGCAAATTAGGCGAAGTGCTGTCGATGCAGGGATATGAAGGCAACGTCAAAGGGTTGGAGGCGTTCCGCCAAGAGCAGATGGTGGCGCGCGGCAGCATGGGCGATCAAGCCAGCATGTCGTTACTGAAAAACGTGGCCTATGTTGCCCACCAAAACGGCGACAGCAACTTTGTGGCCGGTTATAAATACTCCGATGGGGCATTCACCAAGCACCCGCCGGAGATTAACGCTCGCATGGCGTTGAACAAGTTAGTCGGCCAAGGCGGAACGGTGGCCAACCAGCTGCGGCAGGTCAAATCAACTCAAATCATGTCCGTGGGTGACGAAAACACCCGCCACCTTGAGCTCCAGGGTCGGGTTTGGCTGAAAATGCAGAAGAATAACTTTACGGGTAATGACGCCAAGAAGAATATTGGTTATTTGCGGCCGGACACGTTAGCTGACCTCCTCTCTAATGAACAGGAAATTACGGAAGTGTTAGGATCACAGATTGTCAGTATGATGAAGCGAGTAGCTGGCGAGAAAGGCGTTAAGATTGGGGAAAGCTCAATGAACGCGATTAAGGCCGAAGTAGAGGACGAGATAAAAAAGGTCGCCGCTCGAGCCAAAACCACCTAAGCTGACGTATGGTTACGCCATTTATTTTAACTGATCAAACCAATCAAGACCGCGTTCAAAAAATGGCGGCGGATATTGTCGCGGCTGACGATGTCAGCCAAGCGGTTGATTTATTGAAATATCTCGGTCAGTTGCTGCGCCTGCAGCGGGTCGCGGAGCAAGCGCCAGATGTCTATGCCCAATACCAGGCACTCCTGCCGCCAGTGAAGTGGGTGGCGCTGACAGCCATCCCGTGGAATGAAGTGTTGGCGTTGTTCAAAGAGCAGCTGGTCGCCGGTTTGCGGGCGGAAGCGGATGGCGGGTTTACCGTGGCCGACAAAATGAAAAACCGCCTGCGAAGCGAATTGTTCATCGAGGAACGTGACCGATATCGTGGTCAATTGCGCGACGCGCTGCTGAATAATAATGAAGTGTTAACCACGCTGGCGATCCAACACGTTGATAACCAAACGGTTACGCCGACGGTCAAGCATTGGCTGGAAGAATACGTCGAGACCTTTGGCGCCAAACCGGCTGATGAGCTGGCTTACCGTGATTGGCTGACCAAACACCTGACTTTCAATAAACTGCCTGCCGCCGAACGCACCATGGTCGAAGGGCTATTTAACCTTTATGAAGAGTTAAAGTTTTCTTCCTTGACCCCGGCCGGCAACGAAGACGTGCTGTTTACCTCTGATGTCGAAGGCAATCTTTATGAATATCGAGAAGGCGGCCTGGAAAAAGTTGACCCCGACGGCAAAATTGCTCGCTTGGTTGATGAAGAAATGACCCGGATGCAAACGCCAGTCCAGCCATCAGTTCCGACTAGCCAGCTAGCGGCGCCAGCGCCGTTGGTGATTGCGCCGTCACCGGCTACGGCGGTTAGGTCAGTCGTCACCCGACCGCCAGCCCCGGTGCCGCTGTCGCCCAGAGCAGCACCAGCACCAGCCATCATCCCCCGAGAGGAAATCATGCGGCGATATCAAGGTGACCCCACTGAAAGTCAGACCATCGCCGAGCGCCAGCAGCAGCTCTTGGCCACCAATCAACGGGACAGCGCCAAGCTAACCGAGCAGTTGGGTTTATTAGCCAAAAGCAAATCCCCTGACAAAATTGAAGTGGTGGCGGCAATTATGGCCCTCGCCGAACTCGGCACGCTCGGCGATGCGGTGGCCCAGCCCACCGGCCTAGGCCTAGTGATTGAGGCCGGCCTGACCCAACAAAACCGGCCAGAAGATATTCGCCAATTCCGGCTCAATCCCACCGCGCCGCGCTGGTTACGACTATTTCTTGAAGCTATCTTCGAAGGGCAATTACACTTAGCCGAAGACGAGGCGGCTCGGCTGGGCCTGAAAGTGGCTAATAGTTTGGCCCGAGCCGGCCGGGAACAGTATCGACAGCTGGCTTACTTTGACATGGCCAAAAATCAATTCCGGTGGCAGGCCTAAAGCGCATCTAACCATGGCCGACGATATTTTGAATAATCTTGACGCTATTCCAATCCGCGATCCTCGCGGACATTTTTCGCTTTTGGACCCAACCCCGCCGGCCAGTCAGCCAGCCGGGGGATGGTCGGCGGACGAGCAGCGTTGGCAAGAACTTGAGTCAGCCATCAAGAAACTGTCGTTGCCAATCACGGATGAGTTGCTGAATCGCCGGCTCAAAAACGCGGTGCTGGCTGACTGGAAGGGGATTCGCACTAGTTGGCAAACCAAGGAGTTGTTAGTTCGTGAGACCGTCAGTGGTGGAGTGGGGTTGTCCGAGTCGGCGGCCGGAGCCATATTAACTTTGATTGATAAAACTGAATCGTCAGCGACCGACGCGCCAGGACCGTCCACACCACCTCGGCCGTTACCGCGGTTTACCCCGACCGAACTAGCGCACGAATTGATGCCGCCACCACCCGCTGTTCGGCCAGCCGCCGTCGATCGCACCGTGCAGATTTTAACCAGTCGACCACCGGCTCGGCCGCCCCGGCCGACCAGCCAGCCCGTCAGTCCGCCGGTGGCTAGTTTGAGGCCGCAGCCACCAGCGACGAGCCAGCCATTTATTAGTCAACCGCTACCGACCGCCGGGGCGGCCAAAGCAGCCAATTGGCTCGGCCGCCTGACGAAGCGATTCCAACGACCGGCTAAAGCAATGTCGCCGACCACGGCATCACCAGGGCCGAGTCGACCGCTGGCGCCGCGGGCTGACAAATTTACTGATATTCGCCCGGGGGTTCGGTTGGTCGGGCCAATTGAGGAGTTACGACAATTTCGACTGGTCGATTGGCACGCGCTGGACGCCAATCCGGCTCGGGCCGCTGAAAAAATTAAAGGAAAAATTGACCTACTGGAACGTGAGGGCTGGCCGAAGCGGGTCGCGGCTATTGCCGCTTGGCAGGCCAGTGAAGTCCACCGCCTGTATTTGGCGGTTGGTAAAGATAGCGTCGAGACGGGTCAGCCGCTGCCAGCCGTGTTGGCGACGCGAGCCGCCGCAAGGCAGCCAACCCTGACCGCCGCTGAATTTGCCGCTTTAGCGAAGTTGAATAACGTGTTAGAATAGAGACACGGCTATGGCCCTTGATCATTTTCTAGTCCCGCAATTCATTGATGTCGAACCGAAAATCATCGGGCCGATCACGGTCCGGCAGTTTATTATTATGTTAGTCGGCATGCTCTTAATCGCCGCCGAGTATAAGCTGTTTGATTTTTGGGCCTTCGTGATCTTCGGCGTACTGACCTTTGGTATTTTTGGCATCGTGGCGTTTCTCAAGGTCAACGGCCGCCCGTTCCATTATTTTTTCCTCAATGTCATGGAGACCCTGAAGCGCTCCCGCCGCCGGCTGTGGAATAAACAACTGACGGCAGTGGAAGTTAAAGAATTGCTGGCCCCGGCGATTGAGGAAACGAAAGAACTGGTGGTCCCGGTCAAACATTTTGCCGCCCGCTCTCGGCTAGACGAGCTGGCGCTGGTAGTCAACACTGGCGGGGCCTACTCGTCGCATGAGCTCGACGACCAATCAAACAATTATGGCGTCAAAACCAAAAAGTAAATACCCCGCGACCCAACGCAGCTTGCCGATCGCGGAAATTCGCAACAGTACGGTCGTCATGCGCGACGGCACTCTGCGGGGCGTACTGATGGTGTCTAGTATCAACTTCGCGCTGAAGTCGACCGGTGAACAAGAGGCGATCATTAGCGCTTACATGGGGTTTTTGAACTCCTTGAATTACCCGCTGCAAATTGTCGTCCAGTCACGGAAAACCGACATCACTCCCTATTTGCAAAATTTGGAAAAAATAGAAAAGGAACAAAGCAATGAATTGTTGCGCAATCAAATCAGCGACTACCGCCAGTACGTCGGTGAGCTGATCAGCTTAGGCGACATCATGACCAAGCGGTTCTATGTTGTCGTGCCGTACGATCCGCTCTCCGATAAACAGCGGAGTTTTTGGTCCCGACTCCAAGAGTTATTTACGCCGGCGTCGCTGGTAAAATTAAGTGCCAAAAAGTTTGAGCAACGGATGAAAGAACTAGAACAGCGAGTGGGGCAGACAGCTAATGGGCTGGGATCAGTGGGGTTATCGGCCACCCGACTCGACACCCAAGGGCTGATTGAGCTGTACTACAACTCATACAACCCCGACACTTCCGAACAAGAACCGTTAGCGGCCGTGGGCAAGATTCAGCTTAGTGGTTAATCTATGGCCTTATTTACTAAAAAACCCGCTGTCGACGCCACGGTCGCGATCGGTAAAGAAGCGCTGATCGAAGAGCAGCGCTATCGCGCCGGCACGATCTCGATCATTGACCTGATCGCGCCATCGGCGATGGATATTCAGTCGACTTATGTCCGGCTGGGCAACAAATATGTCCGGACGGCGTTTGTCATTACCTATCCGCGCTATATTGCCGTCGGTTGGTTCGTGCCGATCATCAACTTCCCGACGCCGATTGATATTGCCATGCATTTCTATCCGGTCAAGGCCGGCGCGATCTTAAAAGATCTCAAGAAACGAGCCGGGAATTTAGAAGCCGAATTGAGTGCCGACCGGGAAAAAGGCGCGCCGCGCGATCCCTTGCGGGAAACGGCGCTACAAGACATCGAAAAACTGCGCGATGACTTGACCCAAGGTATCGAGCACTTCTTTCAGTATGCTTTGTACGTCACGCTGTACGCCGACACCCTCGAACAACTTGAAGATCGCACCCGCAACCTTGAAGACATTTTTGGCTCGAAGCTGGTCTACTCGCGCAATGTGCTCTATCAGGCCGAACAAGGGTTTACTTCCACTTTGCCGCTCGGCCGAGATGAACTCACTGTCGTTTTCAACATGAATACATCACCGGCTGCCTCGTCATTTCCCTTTATCTCCTTTGAATTGTCATCAAATAACGGTATTTTATACGGCATCAACCGCCACAATAACAGCTTAATTCTGTTCGACCGCTTCTCACTCCAAAACGCCAACATGGTGGTCTTTGCCACGGCCGGCGCCGGCAAGAGCTACACGGTTAAACTGGAGATCTTGCGCAGCTTGATGCTGGGGACTGACATTATCGTGATTGATCCGGAAAAAGAATACCAGCGGCTGTGTGAGGCCGTCGGTGGTACTTACATCAACATTTCGCTGGCCTCCGACAGTAAAGTCAACCCCTTTGACCTGCCGCGGCCGGTGGACAAGGATTTCACGGTCGAAGATATTATTCGCAGCGCCGTCATCACCGTCAAGGGGTTGGTGCGACTGATGGTCGGTTCGCTGACGGCCGAAGAGGACTCGATCGTGGACCGGGCGCTGCTGGAGACCTACGCCAAAAAAGATATCACTCCCGAGTCGGATTTGGCGACGGTCGAGCCGCCAATTATGCAGGATTTAGTTGATATTTTGGAGGGGATGGAGGGCGGCGCCAACGTCGCGCTGCGACTGAAAAAGCATACCGAAGGCACCTTTGCCGGGCTGCTGAATCGGCCGACTAACGTTGACATGGACAACCAGTTGGTTTGTTTTTCGGTCCGCGATCTCGAAGACGAGCTCCGGCCGCTGGCGATCTATAACCTCGTCAACTACATTTGGAACGTCGTTCGGTCCCAGAGCAAAAAGCGACTGTTGATCATCGATGAGGCCTGGTGGTTGATGCAACAAGAGGACTCGGCCAAGTTTATCTATGCCTTGGTCAAACGCTGCCGCAAGTACTATCTCGGCGTCACCACTATCACCCAAGATGTCAATGACTTTTTACTTTCGCCCTACGGCCAAGCGATCGTCAACAACTCGGCGCTACAGCTGTTGATGAAGCAGTCACCGGCGTCGATTGATCGAGTCCAAAAAACATTTTTGTTAACCGAAGGGGAAAAGTATCTATTGCTGGAGTCGGCCGTCGGGCAGGGGATTTTCTTCGCTGGCAATAAACACGCGGCCATCGAAGTGGTGGCTTCACCGAACGAAGATCAACTGATCACTACCAACCCCCAACAATTATTGGAAATCCAAGCGGCCAAAGAACAATTTGCCGCCGAGCAAGGACAGCCGGCCGCGCCGGGAGCGATTCCGGACGCCGCCATTTAACCATCATAATTTATGGACCGTCAAAAATTAATGTTGATTCTCGGTGGTGTGGTCGTGATCTTGGTGATCGTGGTCGGCGTGATTTTCTGGTGGCAACGGGCCGCTACTCCCGAGTTGGCCACCACCACCCAAAACACCGTCACGGCGGCCAACCGATTGGTAATTGATGGTCGCAGCGGGGAAGACATCGTCACCACGGCGAACACGCCGACGCTAACGGAAAGCCAGCAGCAGCAAATCAGCGTTGAGCGTCTAGCGATGACTTTCGCCGAACGCTTCGGCAGCTATGCTAGTACCGCCAATTTTCGGAATATCCGTGAAGTGCAACCGATGATGACCGAGTCGATGCGGCAGTGGTCAGACGGTTATATCCAAACCCAGATCGCCAAAACCGCCGATCAAAACATCGTCGTGTCAACACGGGCGCTGGCGACCGAAGCGGTGACGATGAGTGGGACGGCAGCGACGATTTTGGTCCACACCCAGCGACGAACCAGCCAGAATGGCCAACCAGACCAGGTGATTAATCAGGATTTACGGCTTGATTTCGTAACGGCCGGCCAGTCATGGCTGGTGGACGGGGCCTATTGGCAATAGCGTCTCTTTGGCACTTTAGAAATTTTTTAGCTGGCTGGTGGCATACTGAAAGGCAGTATGTCACTAGGATCATCAATCAGCCAGCTTATCTTTCCGGTCAGCTGTTTTGGCTGTGGGGCTTGGGACCAAGGAGTGGTTTGTCCGCGGTGTCACGAGCGGTGGCAGGCGACCAACCGGCCGGCACCGGGGATTGAATTGGCGGGCGTTGACGCCGTTTATCTACTGGGCCAATATGCCGACCCGCTGTTAGCCACACTGATCCGCGCCGCCAAGTATCAGTTCATCTCGGCGGCCGCCCGCTCACTAGGTGGACTCTTGGCCGAAATAATTCCGGATCGGCCAGTGACAACTGTCGTGCCGATACCGCTCCATCGCCGGCGACACCGTTGGCGGGGCTACAATCAAGCCGGGGCGATTGCTCAAGAATTGGCTCGTCGCCATCATTGGCCATATCAAGATCGGCTGGTCCGCCGTCAGCGCTTCACCAGCAGCCAAACGACGTTGGACCGCGACCGTCGTTTCGCCAATGTCGCTGATGCCTTTACAATTACCGCCCCGCCACCGGACCGAATTCTGTTAGTTGATGATGTGGTCACCACTGGCGCGACCATGACGGCAGTAACTCAAACACTTCGCGCCCGCGGCGCTCACTGGATCGGCGTCGCGGCGATTGCTCACGGATCCACGACCGATTCATAATCCTCACCAGATATGCCTCACGAACTACCAAAGCTATCTTACGCTTACGACGCGCTGGAGCCGTTTATCGACGCTCCGACGATGGAAATTCATCATACCAAGCATCATCAGGCCTACGTCACTAAGCTGAACGCGGCCCTGGAAAAACATCTGGAATTAGGGGCGCTGACTCTGCCAGACCTGTTGCGGCAACTACCGACGCTAGCCATTGATCCAGCGGAGAAGAAACCGCTTCAGAATCACGGTGGAGGACACTTAAATCACTCGCTGTTTTGGCAATGGATGAACCCGAGCAATGTCCCTGACGCGGGACTCCAGGCCGAGTTGGTTAAGACGTTTGGCAGTGTCGCCACGTTTAAGGAGCAGTTTAGCCAAACGGCGGTCAATCTCTTCGGCAGTGGTTGGGCCTGGCTGGCGCGGGACGCGGCCGGCAAACTCCAGGTCTATGGCTTGCCCAACCAGGATTCCCCCTACCTCCAAGGCCACACCCCGGTCTTGGGGCTGGATGTCTGGGAACACGCTTATTATCTGAAATACCAGAGCGCGCGAGCGGACTATGTCGCCGCGTGGTGGAATGTGGTAAAATTGATCTAGTGGCGGATAATGATAAAAGCTCCTCGCCAGGAGGAGCTCCTATCATCGGAAAGGGAGGGATTCGGGTCCGGGGCAGCGGCCTGAAGCTCGCGCCTGCTCGCTTCAGGCCGATCGCTCACTGCCTCGCTTCGCTCGTTGTTCGCTTCTGCCTTTCGAATCCCGGCACCTTTAAATGGGAGTAATAATGAAAAACGCCCCTCAATCTTGAGAAGCGTCTTTCATCGGAAAGGGAGGGATTCGAACCCTCGATAGGGCTTTAACACCCTATAGCGGTTTAGCAAACCGCCGCCTTCAGCCACTCGGCCACCTTTCCCTAAATTTTCCCAGAGAGATTCGGAGAGAGTGGGATTCGAACCCACGACCCCGTTTGCACGGGATAACGGTTTTCAAGACCGCCGCCTTCAACCACTCAGCCATCTCTCCAAATGTTCATGGATCTAATCTAATGAGGGCGCAAGCCATCTCTCCAGGTGAGGCAAAAGAACGGTGGTAGTATACGGTTTTTATCGAGTAATGTCAATGAAATAGCTATGACTGACAAATCATACGGCAAAAAACTGATCACTTGGCATTTCCCGGAATTCCTCCAACATCAACGAAACCAGGGGTGGTATGCCGTCGCTGGTCTGGTGGCATTGTCACTCCTGATCTACTCCGTGGTAGTGACGAATTTCCTGTTTGCCATCATTATAATTTTGACGGCGGTAGTATTGTTCTTGCGCCACACCACGGTGCCGACCGAGCTGACCTTTGGGGTCTATGAAACCGGGGTGCGGCTGGGGAGTTGGTTTTATCCCTTCGCCGAACTAACTGACTTTTCGGTGGTCTATGATCCGCCAGAGGTTGAACTCTTACTGATCAACCCTAAGAGTTTTTGGCAACCCCGACTCCATATACCGCTGCAAGGCCAAGACCCAGTGGCGGTTCGGCAGTTACTCCTGGACTACATCGATGAAGACCTGGACCGGACTGACGAGCCGGTTTCGCACGCAGTCGAGCGGCTCTTTAAGTTATAATCACGCGGGCTGGCTAGACAATCGGTAGATGGTGTGATAGAGTACGAGCGTTTCCTCGAGATAATACGTCCGCGCTTGTAGCTCAGATGGATAGAGCGTCAGCTTGCGGAGCTGAAGGTCGCAGGTTCGAGCCCTGCCAAGCGCGAGGCATTATCTT
The DNA here is from genome assembly GCA_964364745.1 of uncultured Gammaproteobacteria bacterium. Classification (GTDB taxonomy): domain Bacteria; phylum Patescibacteriota; class Patescibacteriia; order JACRDY01; family JACRDY01; genus CAYINJ01. The sequence goes on along the minus strand of CAYINJ010000002.1, from coordinate 26,649 downwards.
GAAAGATTCCAGAGCAAGTCAGCCGTCCGCCCAGTTGGGGTCACCGCTGATTTTTTGTTATATGAGGATTAAGATCCAACAACCAGTCACCACTTTCCACCATGTCGCCCGGCAATTAAGTGGGCCGCTGAAAAAGCTCGGCATTGCAACCGTGGCTGACCTAGTTGAGTATTATCCTTTTCGGTATGCTGATTTCAGCCACCTCGTACCGCTGGATCAGATTACGGCTGGGGAGGTGGTCACAATTCAAGGCCAGGTCGCCAGAATCAAAAGCTACCGTTCGTGGAAGCGGCACTTATTGATTACGGAAGCGGCGATCACTGACGGTCAGCACACCATCACGGTGCGGTGGTTTAATCAGCCATTCGTCACCCGGACGATCAAAGTCGGGGATACGCTCGGTGTTTCCGGCAAGTCAGACCCGAGTGGGGCGGCGATCGCCGCCGCTAGTTATGAAAAAATCAACCCACGAACTGCCATCAACGGCCCGACCCATACTGGCCGGCTAGTACCAATTTATAGCGTGACCAAGGGAATTACTCCCAAGCAATTAAGATTTTTAATGAAGCAGGCGTTGACGGCTGTCGGTCAGCTAGCCGAATATCTGCCGGCTGAATTGATCCACCAGCACGGGTTTGTTTCCTTGACCGAGGCCATCAGTCAGATACATTTTCCTGATTCTTCCGCCACGTTAGCCCGCGCTCAAGAACGTCTCCGCTTTGACGAGTTTTTCTTTATCCAGCTCCGCAATCAAATGTCGCGGCAGGAGCTAGCCGCGGCCGCGGCGTCGGCCATTCCCTTTGCCGCTGACCTGATGAAGGACTTCTTGGGCCGACTGCCGTATCAATTAACTCAATGCCAGCGGCGCAGTGCCTGGGAAATAATCCAAGACCTCGGCCGGGCTCATCCGATGAGTCGGCTGCTGGACGGGGATGTCGGCAGTGGTAAAACCATCGTGGCCGCCGCCGCCGCCCGCCAAGTCGCGTCGGCCGGCCAGCAAACCGTGATCATGGCCCCAACCGAGATCCTGGCTTGGCAACACTACCAGAGCTTTAGCCGTTTATTTGTGGACACTGGCGTGACGGTGGGGGTCTATACCCGCACTTATCGCCACATTACCACTCGGACGGAACCCATCACTAAAGCGCTGTTATTGTCACAGTTACGGCGCGGCGCGATCCAAATTCTGATCGGCACCCACGCCGTGATCCAGGAGGCGGTCGTGTTTCAGCGGCTGGGTTTAGCGATTGTCGATGAGCAACATCGCTTTGGGGTGGAACAACGCCAGGCCCTGCAGCAAATGTCGCCCAGCGGTCTGATCCCACACTTTCTCTCGATGACGGCCACGCCAATCCCACGGTCACTAGCCCTAACCCTCTATGGCGACTTAGACATTTCGCTGCTGGATGAATTACCGGCCGGCCGGCAGCCGATTAAGACGGCCGTGGTGTTACCGAGTCAGCGAGCGGAGTTATATCGAACCGTTGATGCCGAATTGGCGGCCGGCCGCCAGGCCTTTATCATTTGCCCGCTAATTGATCCCTCACCGACTGTCGCGTCGGCCGCAGTCAAGACCGAATATGAGCGGCTGGGGCGAGAGGTTTTTCCTCATCGGCGGTTAGGGCTGCTGCACGGAAAACTAACCAGCAGCGAGAAAGATCGCGTCATGGCCGCGTTTGTGGCCGGCGAAATTGACGTGCTGGTAGCCACGTCAGTCATCGAAGTGGGGGTTGACGTACCCAACGCCACGATGATGTTAATCGAAGGAGCCGAACGTTTTGGTCTGGCCCAACTGCACCAATTTCGCGGCCGAGTGGGGCGGGGAGCACACCAGTCATATTGTTGGCTGTTGACTGACGCGGCCGGGGCGGAGAGTGGTCAGCGCCTGGCGGCCGTGGTCAAGAGTCAAGACGGATTTAGTTTAGCCGAACAAGACCTTAAGCTCCGGGGGCCGGGCGATGTTTTGGGCAGCAACCAGAGCGGTTTCCCCGAGCTTAAATTTGCCACGCTGTTTGATGTCAAAAACATCAAACGAGCTAAAATGGCGGCGCTGGCGGTTTTGGCCGCTGATCCGCAATTAAATCACCACCCGCTGTTGCGCCAACGGGTGGGGAAGTGGGATCGGGTGCACTGGGAATAACTTACCACTCGGCGACGTAGCGCCAGGGTTTGTCTCGATATGCTCCCGCGTAGTCAATGCCCACGCGGGGGAGTTTTTTGATCCGGCGCGGTGGCTGCTGGCGGGGCAGAACCCAGAGGCCGCTGGCCGTCGTCAGCGGCTGGCCGTTCAGTGAGCGGTCCAGGTGAAACTGGCGGCAGAGTTTGCCGGGACCGTTGGCAGCGGTGATCGGTAAAGGGGTTAAGGTAGTGAGGTTAATTGACTGGCCGGCTGGAATTGGCGCATAGGCGGTCACGCCGCGGAGCAACACGGCCGCCGGGTAATGTTCTGGTTCGGTCACGATATTAAAACAGTGGTACATGCCGTAGATCAAGTAAATATAGGCCCGGCCGGGCTGGCCGAACATAATTTCCGTTCGCGCGGTTCGGCCGCGACTGGCGTGATTAGCCAAATCTCGCGGGCCACAGTAGGCCTCAGTTTCAGTGATCAGACCGCAATAAAGCCGGCCGCGCCAGCGTCGCACTAAAACACCGCCCAGGAGATCCTGGGCGACACGGCGGGTCGGTCGATCAAACCACGAAGGGGGCAAAGTGGTCAGTTTAGAAGCCACATTTTTGACACTTGGTGAACTTAATCTTGTAGACGCCACCCATTGATTTTGTGGCTTGGAAATTAGTACCGACAAAGAGATCGAAATGGCGACTCTTAATATCCGACCCGCTATCTTGGACCGTCCAGGGACCAGCCGCTTGGCCACCAATGCCTTCAATCGTAAACTGGTCACCAACGCTCCAGCAATTGACCCCGATCTTGTCTCCCGCAATATCAGCGGCCGCGGTTTTGAAAGCAACTGGTGCGGTGCCCGAAGCACTTTTATTACAATAACTCTGGCCAGGAATACTGCCGGCCGGAATGGGCATGCAGGGGTTATCACTGAAACCCTTACCGAGGACTTTAGCCGGGAAGCGACAGGTTTTTGACTCGTCTTTATGATATTTATTGCCACCCGGACCAGGACAAGAACACTGCATCGCTACGTTGCACTCAAAACTACTGTAGTTGCCTTTTTCACCATAAGCTGGCGCGTAGTAAGAAGTAATAAACCCATCAAAACCGGCCTGGGCCTCTTCTTTGGTTGGACAAGCAGCGTTGTTAAACTGTTCTTTTTTGCCTTCTTGGCCGGGATTAGCAATCAAGTATGAAGAAATACGCGGCCCGACTTCAAGCGCCACATTTTGCACGTAGGGAATCCGCAACGGCTTGAGGAGTGTTAGTTGCGGATTGATCAGCCACAAAATAGTGTAGCTGCCCAAGGCCAACACCAGACCGGTCAAAGCGCCGATGATGTAGGTCTTGGCGGTCTCCACCTGTTTGCTGTTGCCGCCGGCCGTCAGCCAGGTCAGGCCGCCGGCGATAATCATGATCACCGCCAAAACAGCGGCAATGCTCACCCCCCAACGGTAGACGGCGTTGATATACTCGGCGATCCAAGGAATATTGTAAAAGGTCTTTTGCTCGTCTAACTCCAGCTCGGTACTGAATTTAGGAAAACCAGGGATGTCGACTTGGAGATCGGGCGGGGTCAGGGGGAGAAGTTCAATCTTAGTATTCAATCCATTAATCTTGTCCTTTACGGCCTGATCGGTACAAGCCGAATATTCAACCTGACAACTTTCTGAAGCACACTTGGCTCCAAAGCCATCGGGGGACTGAAACGCCGCCCCTTCCGCCACATATACGCCATCTTTCACACAGATACAGCAGGTCGAACCAACCGAAGGGCCAGTCAATAAGGCTACCCCAGCTTGTGGAAGCAAAACCAAAACCACCATGGCAACGCTGACAGTTAATCGGAGAAGAAAATAAAAGAGTCGCATAATCACGGATTAATTTTGGCTCTAATCTCGTCCATATTCAGGCAAGAGCAGGCCTTAGGCGCACCAGTTTCACGGTGGTCCAGTACTTTATTGCGCGGGATATTATATTTTTGCTGTAGTTGTTTAATGTGTTCGATTAAAGTATCGAGTTGGGTTTGAGTGATAGTTTCTTTGGCTAGAGCGGTCGCCAAAGGTTGATTGGCGACTTGAAAATTAACGCAGCCGGCATAAGAAATGCCAATGCTTTTAGCATTGTAGCCCACCGCGTGAGCGCCAACTTTGCTTTCACCTCGGCCTTCAACCCACTGGCCGTTGCGTTCAATGTAGAAATTATAGCCAATACCAGCCCAACCCTTAGTACGATGGAAAGCGTCGACTTCGTTGCGACTCTGCAGTCCAGCGGCAGTATGAATGACGATGAATTCGGTTGTTTTCCGCTCGCCCACGGCAGTCAAATTACCAGTTTTTTCGGCGGCAATGTTTTCGGGCTCTGACTCGGGAATCTCCAGTGATAATCGTTCAACATACGGAATAGCAATCGACTTCAGTTTGACCAACTCGGGGTTAATCAACCACAAAATAGTATAACTACTCATGACAAAGACCAAACCAGCCAAGGCGCCGATGATATATTTCTTGCCCGTTTCAACTTGGCTCGAGTTACCCCCGGCGGTCAGCCAAGTGAAGCCACCGATGATAATCATCACCACCGCCAACACGCCGGCGATACCGACACCCCAGCGATAGACGGCGCTGATATATTCAGCAATCCACGGTATTTCATAAAACCTCAAGCCATTGGCCCCGTCTTTGAGGTCAAGTGTTTTGGTGAAGGTCAGTCCGGGAATGACGACTTGGGTGGTGGGCGTGACCAGGGGCGTAACCGAGTTGACCGTGGTGTTCAATCCATTAATCTTGTCTTTTACGGCCTGATCGGTACAAGCCGAATATTCAACCTGACAACTTTCTGAAGCACACTTGGCTCCAAAGCCATCGGGGGACTGAAACGCCGCCCCTTCCGCCACATATACGCCATCTTTCACACAGATACAGCAGGTCGAACCAACCGAAGGGCCAGTCAGGAGGGCCAAGCTGACCTGGGGGATTAAGATAATGGCGCTAGCGATTAAAGCAAAAAAGAAAGAACGGGTCATATAATTACTGGCCACCGCACCACCGTGCTAGGCAGGCCTCTTTATCTTCGCTGCTTAACAGCTCTCCGAGCGCCTCAATCCCCGTAAGTTGGCCGTAAATTTTACCCAGTCCGTTGGCACAATCATCAATCGGGTTGATTTTGTATTCTTTAAATGTTGTTAGCATATCTTGGTAACGATCATCCGGACACCAGTAACAGCCGTCGTCAGACCAGCCGCCAGTAATAATTTCTGTAATGATACTCTTATCCACCCACACGCACCGACCTTGATTTTCAGTGTTCGGTGATTGATAGGCGAGCGTGCTGTTGATTAGGTTACAGGTTGATTGCTGGTGCGGTAAACCTACCTTATCGGCCTGATTGTCATTTAACTTTTTACACTGGTCTTGAGCAGAAGAGAAACAATCAAATTCGAATTTTAGACTACCTTGACCGGTCGCCACAATATCCTTACTGAAGTCTGGCAAGCACAATTGACTGCCCGAGCAATCTCCTAACCCCATACATTGGTTGTCAGCTCCGTCGGACAAAAATAGCCGCTTTCCACATGGTATAGTTGTGCCGATCGGAACCTCTTTGTCGGCCGTACCATCTTCTTTAAGAGTAAATATTTTTTGTTGACTTGACACCACTAGCGGACAAAAGTCCCCCAAACCAACCCGCTGAATTACCGGCACCCGCAGGAAAGGCAGTTGCGTGAGGTTGGGATTAATCAGCCACAAGAGGGTATAGCTGCCCAGCGCCAACACTAAACCAGCCAGGGCGCCAATGATGTAGGTTTTGGCCGTGTCGACTTGGCTAGAATTGCCGCCGGCGGTCATCCAGACAAATCCGCCAGCGATAATCATAATCACGGCCAACACCCCGGCGATGGCCACGCCAAAGCGGTAAGCGGCGGTGATATACTCGGCAATCCAGGGGATCGCAAAATACTTAATCTTGCCTTGGCCCTTAGCAATGATGTTTTCAGAATCAGTAAATTGGAGGGAAGGAAACTGAACCTGGAGGGTGGGTTTTTCAAAAAGCAGTGATTGGGGGGCTTCCGCTAAAGCGACCGGCGCTAACAGCAAAAACTGCCAACTCAAGAGGGCGAGAATTGTCACTAATAATACCCTCCGCATAGGCAATTATTTTAATCGCAACTGATGGGCCGTCCCGGTGGACTTATCAGTAAAATACAGGGTTTTGCCATCCGCGCTAACGGTGACATCTTCAGCGGTGAATGATCCATCGGGCACGGCCACTAGGGTCTTGGTGCTGGTCCGGAGATCCACTTTATAAAAGTTATCTGGGGTGGTGTCGGCAATGTCGCGGACCAGTCCGGCGCCCTTCGGTAGCGATTGAGGCACCGCGCAGTACACCGTGGATGAAGTGGCAAAGGCGCACTTGTCGACCCAAGTATTGAGCTCTAAGTTCACCCGCAACAAACCGGTCTGATCACCGCTGGCGGTGACAAACCACAAATTCGGTTTGAGGTCAGTGAACGAGGAGTAGACGCTGTAGAGCAAGTTGCTGCCGTCCGGCGTGTATTTCCCGTCAAATCCCCGACCTTCAATAATGGTACTGGGAAGATTTTCTTGGTTTTGACCGATGAAGATCAGGTACTGTCGATCGAAGTCGATGCTTTCGCGGTAATTGCCGACCACCCGGCTGTCTGGCGACCACATGATGGAGATGTTATCCGAGTTGTCGCCAATGGGAGCAATGGTCCGACCGGCCGAACCGTCGTCATTAGTCACCGTCACCCAGCGGTTTTCCCGATCAAGTTGCATGTTCTTGAACGCCAACTTATTACTGTCGGAGGAAAACTCGAATTCTTTCCAGTGGCTGGGGAAAGTGATCTGTTTTTTGGTCTTAAAGTTATAATAGACGTTGGTGTTGTCCGGAAAAGTGACGATCACTTTATTGCTGTCCGGCGCCCAGACGATATCGCGGGCGTTGGGGAAGGCGGCATCGGTCATGGCGGTAGTCGTGCCGTCAGGGTTGTAACGTAAAAATTTACCGTTGGTGGGATCGTAGCCGACTAACGACTTGCCGTCCGGACCAAACTGCATAGCGCGAATCTTAGTGTTGCTAACTTCAGTCACCGCCGTGACGCCACCGCGAGCAAAGGAATCAATGGTCGATGGGGGAGTGCCATTGACGTTGGCGGCTGGGACGAGCTGGCCGTTGACATTGATGTAGGTTGGCTCACCCTGGAGCCCGGCTGTCGGCAGACCGCCGGTCGGTAGTTCATTGGTTGGCGGTGCGGTTGGCGCTGGCGCTTGCCGTAAAAATAGGACATACAGCGCGTAACCCAACAGCACCGTGATGACGATGAAACCAACAATGAAGAGAATTTTTTTCAAACGATCGCTCATATGTAAAAGGTGAGATGAAAAGTTTTTGTTAGGATATGACGCTGGCCACTTCCAGCCAGAACCACCCGATTGATAAGAGGCCGACCAATGGCGCGGCCAGGGCGATCATTAGTAAGATGGCCAACAGTCCGAAGACCACCAATTCCGCCACTTCCACCGGTTTGCTAGCGAGTTCCAGTAAGGTGGCGCTATCATCGCCACCGCCCTGGCTTGACGAGACGCTATCTTTAGCCCGGTTTTTAGCGGCCGCTTTGGCCGAGCCAGTAGTCCCAGCTTTGGCGGCACTTTTCATTCCCGAACTGGGAGCGATAAACCACTCTTCACCAAAGGCGCAAAAGGATTGACTACCGGCGATGTAACGAGCGCAAAAATGGAAGAAGATGTATAGAAAAGTCAAACCAATACTGTCGATTAAGTTTAACCAGGCCTGTTTTAGTAATTCAGCTGACGCGGTTTTGCGGGCGGTCTCACCAATCGCTTGCCCCAACGGACCCCTTGATTTTTCTGATCCGCGGGCCGCTCGGCGGGCTTGTCGATGTTCTTGAAATAGTTTACCGGCACTTGCCTCGGTTTGGCGGTCAGCTCGTTGCTCATCAATCAATTGTCGGCGGGCGTCCAGACCGCCGGATAATCCTTGGCTGGCCTGGAGTCGCTCCTGCCCGGCGGCGGTCAACTGACGCCGAGTGATGCCTAAGCCATCAGCGGAGGTCTTGGCCTCACCTGGTTGGTAGGCCGGCGCGGTCAGCGGTTCAGTGGCTCGTTGTCGCCGAGCGGCCTGCTGACTCCGCCGCAGTTCCCCCTGGCTGCCGCCAGTCGTCGGGTCAGAAAACGATTGGGGCATACAACGAAATCATGACAACAAAAGTAATGAAAGATTTACGGCTGTAACACGAGCTGACCGTCATGCGTAGTTATCTCTATTATATCACCTTTTGTCACTTCTTGGGCCAGGATTTTATCCGCCAGCGGTGTAGCCACTAGTTCTTGGACGTTTTTCCGGATCAAGCGCGCGCCTTGCTCTTGGTCGGCCCCCTGGGTGGCGAGGAATTGAATCGCCGCCGGGTTGGCGCGGAGTTTCAACCCTTGACTCGCCAACTGCTGGTTTAGTTCTTGTAATTGCAGGATGGTGATTTTCTTCAGTTCGGTCAATCCGAGCGGATTGAAGAACAAGACACCATCGACGCGGTTAAGGAATTCCGGCCGGAACCAGTCCCCCAAACTCTTTAAGAGGTGACGCTTCAGGTCGGTGGTAATCTCTGGCCGGCTAGCACTGGCGCCAAAGCCGATGTGCTTAGAGCCGATAAACTCTTTCAGGCCGACGTTGGAGGTCATGATGATAATGGTGTTGCGGAAGTTGATTTTCTTGCCCGTCGCGTCAGTCAACTCACCATCTTCCATTACCTGGAGCAAAATGTTGAAAATCTCCGGGTGGGCTTTTTCAATTTCATCAAACAGCACCACGCTGTAGGGCTTGCGGCGGACGGCTTCGGTCAGCTGGCCGCTTTCTTTGTAGCCGACATAGCCGGGCGGAGAGCCAATCAGTTTGGAGACATTGAAGCCCTCTTTAAACTCGGACATGTCAATTTTAACCAAGGCCTGTTCGTCTTCGAATAGTTCTTTGGCCAGCGCTTTGGCCAGTTCGGTTTTGCCCACCCCCGACGGCCCGATGAAAATAAAGGAACCAATCGGCCGTTTGGCCGTGGCCAATCCCGCCCGGGAACGGCGAATGGCCCGGGTCAGTTCGGCGATCGCTTCAGTTTGGCCGATGACATGCTCCTGGAGGCGTTGGGCGAGATGTTTTAATTTCGCCTGGTCATCAGTGGCCAGTTCAGCCAGCGGCACGCCGGTCATCTTGGCGACTAACTCGGCCACGTCCCGCTCGGTCACGGTGCCGATGATCCGTTGTTGATGGATCGCCCACTCGGCCTGAACGGCGGCGAGCTGACGTTGGGCGATAGCTTCTTGTGATTTGTAGTCCAAGGCCTCGGGGTAGCGCTCGGCCGTAATCGCGCCGCGCTTTTTTTTCTGCAGCAAAGTGATGCCGTGCTCAATCTCGTGAATTTTTTTCGGCAGGCCACTACCGGGTTGGGTGACGCGATACCGGGCGGCGGCCTCATCGATTACATCAATCGCTTTGTCCGGCAAGCGGCGCTCCGGCAAATAGCGAGTGGAGAGCCGCACCGACGACTCCAACGCCGCCGGAGTAATTGTCACGTGATGATAGCGCTCATAGTTTTCCTTGATGCCCCGGAGGATCTGGAGCGCCTTATCGGGCGTGGGCTCGGCCACGATGACTGGCTGGAAGCGCCGCTCCAAAGCGGGATCGGACTCGATGTGTTTGCGGTATTCATCCAGGGTCGTGGCGCCGATGCAACGAATCTGACCACGAGCCAAAGCGGGCTTTAAGATGTTGGCCGCGTCCATGGAGCCCGGCGCGGCGCCAGCGCCAGTCAGGGTATGAATCTCGTCGATGAAGAGGATGATTGAATCGTCTTTGTTGATTTCCGCGATGACGTTTTTGAGTCGCTGCTCAAACTCGCCACGGTACATGGTGCCGGCGAGCAGCAGTCCCAAATCGAGCATTAAAATTCTTTTGTTGGTCAGAACCTCGGGGACAGTGCCGACCATGATCTTCTTGGCCAACCCTTCGACGATGGCGGTTTTGCCCACGCCCGGGTCACCGAGCAGGATCGGATTATTTTTGGTCCGACGACAGAGGATCTGTGTCACTCGTTCGATTTCGGCTTCCCGGCCGATGACCGGATCAATCGTTTGCTGAATAGTGTCAGTCGTCAAGTCAACCGTAAATAGTTCAAGGGCAGAAGCATTATTAGCCGAACTATTACCAAAGAGGCCTGCCTCTTCGCGATCAGCCCCGTCACTATTGGCGGCGGACAGGATGTCCGCGAAGCGACCGGTACTACGCAAAATCAGCTGGAGTTGTTGTCCGAGCTGGGGGAGCGAGATCTGGTGCATTAGGAAAATGTCGCGCACACCCAGCAGTGGTTTAGTCACTAGCGCGGTCAGCAGGTGCTCGGTACCGACATACCGATGACCGGCAGTGCCAGCCAATAAGACGGCGTGCTGGAGCAAACCCTTGGCGGTGGCGGACAGGCGCGGGACGTGGGTCGTCGTGTACTGGCCATAGGTACTGACGATGAAGGCCTTGACGCGATCGGGACTGATCGTCAGTCGGTGAAGCAGCTCACCGCTCAAACTGCCGCGGACCATTAACAAGCCGTACAGCAAATGTTCGGCCTGGACAGTGTCTTGGCGCAACTCTTCAGCCAGCTGGTGAGCCGCGGTCAAGGATTGTTTGAGGTGATCAGTCAATGAATTGGTGGAGCCGAACTGATTCATGAGGATGGAAATTAGTGCTGATTGGCACGCAGGTTGTGGTAAATCGTGTAGGCGTAGATGATGCTAATTGGCGCGACGACAATGTTGATCAAAAATTGAGCCACCATGGTGCCAAGAGCGCCGCCGGCCGCCGACAACACGGCGCCGATGATCATTTGAGCCACCATCACGATCAAACCCAAAACAATGAAACGTCCCACCACGGCCCACCAGCGATTGGTCACCACTGCCGCGCTGCGGCGCAAGGCGGTGCGGCCGGTCAGACCCTCATCAACCAAAATGTAATAGGCAAAGGTCCAGCGGACAGTTTGGTAGACCACATACACCGCCGCGGCGACTAAAGCGAGGCCGCCTAAGATGGCGCCAAAGACGACCGAGGCGCTCCCAAGTAAGTTAGCTAATTTCACTAAGACAGCCAAGATAATACCCGCGCTAAGCATGACGCCAACCACAAACAAAAAGATCAGGACGGCGATCCACAGATACGACCAAAATTGCCCCAGCGACGCTTTCAGGGCTTGACCAGCCGACCGGCTCGAGTCCTTGGCTACGTGGATCATGGCCAGCGCGCCTAAGACACCTAAGACGGCGGCAGCGATCACGGCGACGAAGAAGATTAACCCAATGAGGGGCCCGTTGGTCGACAGTTGGTTAGTCAGGGCCGTCCAATCAGCCGCGGTGGGGTTTTGGGGTAAGTCAGTCAGCCAATTGGCGGTCAAGGCCGAGATAATAACCGGGAAAATTATGACCACAATCGACAATGGCAGATACTGTTTCAGGTGACCACTGAAGGTCTCCCAGGCGTGGCGGAGTAAGGCGCCAACTGGTAGGATGCCAGACGGAGTTGACTGGGGCAGAGCTTGGTCCATACAATCATGAAAAAATAAATAAGTTTAAGCCATACTCCGCAACGCGGTGACGCGTTCCGAAATTGGCGGATGAGTGGCAAATAGTTTGGCCAGGGAGAGTTTGGGTGAGAGGGGATTAGCAAAATAGAGATGGGCCGTGGCAGTGGTGGCTCGAGCTGTCGGCAAGTGTTCTTGGGCGATTTTTTCTAAAGCGCGAGCCAGACCTTCCGGATAACGCGTCAACAGCGCGCCGGACGCGTCCGCCAAAAACTCTCGTTTCCGCGAGACGGCCAGTTGAATCAGTTTAGCAATCAAAGGAGAGAGGATCATCAAGAGTACGCCGATGATCAACAGCACACCGCCGGAGTTATTATTGTCCCGCCGACCGCCGCCAAAGAAGCGAGCGCGGAAAAAGAAATCACTTAACAGAGCGATCAAGCCGACCAGGACAATGACAATAGTCATCAGGCGAATGTCGTAGTTTTTAACGTGCGACAGCTCATGAGCAATCACCCCCTCAAGCTCTTCGTTCTCTAATTTTTCCACGGCGCCGGTGGTAATGGCAATCGAAGCGTGCGCCGGATCACGGCCGGTGGCAAAGGCATTAATGGCTGGATCAGCCATCAGGTGAACTTTTGGCGTCGGAATCCCGGCGGTCATGGCCAGGTTTTCGACCAGTCGATAAACATAAGGGTTATCCTCTTTGGCGATTGACCGGGCGCCAGCGGTCAACAAAGCGACTTTGTCACCCTGGTAATAGCTGACCAAGGCCAGGCCGGTGGAAATAACCAAAGCAATCACTAGACCGCCGTAGCCATAATCATAGAGCTGCCCGAAGAACCAGCCCAAAAAGAGGACAAAAACGATAAAAACGCCGATTAGCAGGACGGACTTTCTTTTGTTGCTGTCGATTTGGGAGTACATGGGGCACTAGAACTTCACGGCGACGTTTTGCCGCTCGACCGTCTCGGTAATCTCGAAGAATTCTTTCTTGGCAAAGCCGAGTGACTTGACGAACATGTTCGCCGGGAAGGTTTCGAACTTGATGTTAAAGTCCCGCACATTGCCGTTGTAGAAGCGTCTCGATGCCTGAACCTTATTTTCGGTGTCCGACAATTCGTCTTGCAGTTTCAGGAAGTTTTGATTGGCCTTCAGGTCGGGGTAGCTTTCGGATAGCGCGAAAATGCTTTTCAGCGTGTCGGTCAGCATGTTTTCGGCTCCGGCCGCGGCGGCTGCGCCCTGGCCTTGGGCTTGCATGGCCATGTTGCGCGCTTGAATGACCTTTTCAAACGTGGCCTGTTCATGAGTGGCGTAGCCCTTGACCGTTTCGACCAGATTCGGAATCAAGTCATGACGGCGTTTGAGCTGGACGTCAATATCGGCCCAGGCCTCATCGGTGCGGTTTTTCAGCCGAATCAGGCCATTAAACACCCCGATTAGCCACAAACCGATAATCACCGCTAGCCCGAGAATTATCCAAAGCAGAGTACTTGAATCCATACGTCGCAAGTTTTATGAATAATATCCGCCGTGCTATAATGAAGTATCTAGATTATAAGAAAAATAAGCCGTTTCGTCAACGTATGTTTGATCCCGCTATTTTCCGTGGCTACGATGTGCGCGGCCGTTACCCGGAGCAATTTGATGCCGCAACGGCTTATCAAGTGGCCTTGGCTTACGCCGCTAAGTTTCAGCCCCAAAAAGTCGCCGTCGCCCAAGACGTCCGTCCAGCCAGTGCCGAGGTCAAAGCGGCCATTATTCGCGGTTTGACCGAGTCCGGTGTCGCCGTGACCGATATCGGCACCACGCCGACGGACGTGCTCTATTTTACCGTCGGCCACTACGGGTTTGATGGGGGCATGATCGCGTCAGCGTCGCACAATCCACCCGGTTATGCCGGGATTAAATTAACTTTGGCCAACGCCGAGCCGCTGTTTGCCGACAATGGACTGCTCGATATCCGCGATACCATTGCGGCCGGACCGCTGGCCTCACCGGGCCAACAGGGCAGTATTACCGTCCAAGATGTTACGGCCGACTATCTGGATTTTATTTTATCCTTTGTCGATGTTGCTAAGTTAAAGCCGACCAAGATCGTTGCCAATGCCAATTTTGGCGCTAACGGCGGGCTGTTAAGTAAATTAAACGAAAAACTAGGAGGCCTATTGACTATTGTGCCTCTAAACTACGATCCGGACGGTACTTTCCCGAAAGGTCGCCCCGACCCGATGATCATTGCTAATCGGCAGGAGTTGGTGACCTTAACCAAGTCCGAGCAGGCCGATTTCGGCGTGGCCTGGGATGGCGATGGCGACCGCTGTTTCTTTTGTGATAATCAAGGGGTGTTTTATGAACCGTGTTATCCGACGGCGTTATTTGCCGAGCGGCTATTAGCCACTCATCCAGGAGCAACCATTATCTATGACGTGCGGTATGCTCGCGCTATTACTGCGGCGGTCACTGAACATGGTGGCACGGCCATGATGGGTCGGGTGGGGCACTCTTACATCAAAGATCAAATGCGTCGGCAGCGCGCGCTGTTTTGCGGTGAGTCCAGCGGGCATTATTATTTTGCCGATAACTGGTACGCCGACAATGGTATGATTCCATTCCTCCTGATGTGGGAAGCGCTGTCGGAGACCGCCCAGAGTTTATCGGAAATTTTGGCGCCATACACCGGTCGTTTCTTCGTCTCTGGCGAGCAGAACGTTACCGTGGCTGATACCCCGGCCGTGTTTGGCCGCCTCAAAGTCAAATACGCCGATGCCCAGATCAACGAACTTGATGGTGTGACAATTGAATATCCCGACTGGCGAGTGAATGTCCGCACGTCCAACACCGAGCCGCTGGTGCGTTGCAATGTCGAGGGAACGAGCGCGGTGATCGTGGCGGAGAAAAAAGCCGAGGTGATGAAGCTGGTGGTCGGGGAGTAGCATGTCTCCAGAGCCATTCTTTAACGGTGTCATCCCGAGCGGAGTCCCGCCGAAGGCGGGGCGAGGAAGTTTACCCTGAGCGTAGTCGAAGGGCGGCAATCCCAGGGTAATGGCCCCCCCCTGCCAACTATATATGTGTGGTTGCCTTCCTCTCTTGTCTGTCGTCCCGAGTCCAGCTTTGTGGGACGAGGGATCTACGTGAAGTTAGTTTGCAAGAGAAGAGACAGACCTGCCGTGGATATCCGTCTAGATCCCTCGACTACCCCCGCGCTTCGCTCGGGGTTCGCTCGGGATGACAGACATGAGAGAATGTTTGTCCCGTAAAACCCAATTTTATTGGGTTTTGGTTATTATTGACAAAAACTTTTATCTATGCTATTATAAACTAATTTGCTGCACCGCTCGGGATAAACTCGAAAGCGGCGACACTCCATCAGGGGTGGTTGCGGGTTGCACGGCAAAGTTGTTCGTTGATCTAGCGTCGACCTTTAGGAGGTTTCAATGACGCAGCGCCAGCGGGGAGACGGAAAAGGCGGCCCCCCCAGCCGTCCGAAGCAACACGACGGAAAGCCGTCGTATCAGGACCAAGCGCGCGCGAGATTCCAGGAAATCAAGGCCGGGTATATCAAGGCCTTGGAAAAAGACGAAGACGATTGGCTGCAACACGTTGTCGCCAAGAACGTCGGGTATTTCGACGGGCGCGGCCGCTGGCAGCGCGGTACGCTGACCTCGATCGAGCTGCGGATGATCGTTGAGGGGAGCCCGTTCCGCCTCGAGGACATCTTCGAGGCCGCCCTCGGAACGTTCGAACATCTGACCAAGCGTTTGCGCGCCGGTCGGGTCTATCAGATTCTGGCCTTGACGGTCCTCCGCCTGATCGGTGAGCAGTGGGAGAAGAGCCAGGCGGCCGCCGACGATGGCGCTGTCGACGACGAAGACGCCGCGACCGACGACGAGGACGACGAAGACGACGAAGACGCAGCCGGTGCAGCCACCGGTTCGTAACCCCCCCCAGTCACATACACCAAAAGGAGCTCGCAAGAGCTCCTTTTGCCGTTTTATGTCTGTCATTGCGAGGAAGTTTACCCTGAGCGGAGCGAAGGGCGGCAATCCCAGGTTGAGCGCATCAACCGGTTAGTGGGATATGCGCTGGGATTGCCGCGGGCCGCAACGGCCCTCGCAATGACGTGATAATCCCTGCTATACTACCGATCATATGATCGGTATTTTTGATTCTGGCGTTGGCGGGCTGACCGTCGCCCGGGAAGTGATGAAGCACCTGCCGACCGCGCGGATTTTATACTTCGGCGACACCGCTCGGACACCCTATGGCAACAAGAGCAAAAAGACCGTGGTCCGCTACGCCTTGGAAGACACCCAATTTTTGGTGGATCGAGGAGCGGCGGCCATTATCATTGGATGTAACACCGCGTCGGCCGAAGCGACTGCCGAGATCAAAGCCGCCCACCCCAATCTGCCAATTTTTGATTGTATCACCCCAGCCGTGACGGCCGCGATTGCCGCGACAAAAAATGGTCGGATTGGACTGATTGGCACGCGGAGCACGGTTAATTCGGGGGCTTATCAGCGATTAATTGCCGATCATGACGCCGGATTACAATTATTTGCTCAAGCGTGTCCATTACTAGTGCCGCTGGTAGAAGAGAATTGGCTGAAGCGGCCAGAAACCAAGATGATTTTGCGCCGCTACCTCCGACCGCTGAAAGAGCAGCGGGTCGATACCCTGATTTTGGGTTGCACCCATTATCCCTTGTTAGCCCCCTTGATTTCCGATACAATGGGGCTACGGGTGACCTTGGTTGATCCCGCTAGTGAGGTGACGGCTTTTGTCGCCCAGACCCTAGCCAAACAAGAGTGGAATCACACGACCGAGCATCAATTTTTTGTCAGTGATTTAAGCCCGGCAACGAAGCAGATCGCGATGCGCTGGCTCGGTCAGGATGTTAATTGGCAGGAAGCGATAGTGGGAGATAAGTAAGGGTACCCTCACGCCTGATGATTACGACAATTATAATTTTTATCGCCGTTTTGGCCGTCTTGGTGCTGGTGCATGAGATCGGTCATTTTGTGACCGCCCGCTGGTTTGGCTGCGGCGTGGAAGAGTTGGGCTTGGGTTTTCCGCCGCGACTGTATGGCTTCAAGAGTGCCAAGACCAACATTGTCTATTCGATCAACGCCATTCCGCTGGGCGGGTTTGTCAAAATCAAAGGCGAAGACGGCGCTGATCGAGCCGATCCGACCAGCTTTGGCGCCAAACCGGCTTGGCAGCGGGCGATTATTTTGATTGCGGGCGTGACCATGAACGTGATTTTAGCGGCGGTCTTGCTGATGATTGGCTTCGGCGTTGGGTTACCGACCGCGCTGCCGGACGATCCGCCGTTGCTAGCTCATGCTCAAGTCCGCGATGTTGCCACCGCGATTTACCAGGTGCTCCCTGATAGTCCAGCGGCCACCGCCGGGATTTTGCCCGGTGACACGGTCACCAGTATTGACGGTCAGGTCTTGGCGAACATTACCGCGATTCAAGAATATGTCGCCGCGCATGACCAGCAACCGATCATCCTCGCGTTAGAGCGCGGTGGCGCCAACCTTAATCTGACCGTGACGCCGAGTTACCAAGCCAGTGTTGGTCGGGTGAGTATAGGCGTGGGGCTGATGACTACTGGCGTGGTGTCTTATCCGTGGTACTGGGCGATCATCAAAGGCATCACCGCCACTGGTAATCTGATGGCCGCCATCGTCTTGGCATTTTATACTATCATCCGCAACCTAATCGTCGGTCTGCCGGCCGGGGTAGAGGTTTCTGGCCCGGTGGGGATTGCGGTCATGACCGGGCAAGTGCTCCGGCTGGGCTGGGCGCATTTACTGCAGTTTGTCGCGCTGTTGTCAGTCAACTTGGCGATTATCAACATCTTGCCGTTTCCGGCCCTCGATGGCGGCCGCGTGCTCTTCTTGATCGTGGAGAAACTTCGCCGTCGACCGCTAGATCAGAAACTCGAAGCGCTGGTCCACAACCTTGGCTTTCTCTTACTGATGTTGCTGATCCTCGTCGTCACTTACCGCGACATTATCCACTTCGGGGGCAGTGTTTGGCAAAAGGTGTTTGGCTAGAATATGCTTGAGCAATTAAAAAAACTTCAACAACAAATTACTGCCGAGCTCAAGACGATTGCTAATCGCGAGGCCTTGCGTGATTTTGAAGTCAAATACCTCGGCCGCAAAGGGGAGCTGACGGCCGTTTTGCGGCAGTTAAAAGACCTCTCGGCAGAAGAGAAAGCTAATTTGGGCCAGCTGGCCAACGACATCAAAACGGCGGTCACCAAAGAGGTGGCCAAAGTCCGCCAGCAGTTATCAGGGTTGGCCACCCAGTCAGCGATCGATACCACTTTGCCGGGTACGGCCATGCCGGTGGGCCACCTCCATCCGTTAACTCAAGTCCAAGAACGGCTGGAGCAACTCTTCTCGTCGCTGGGTTTTATGATCACTGACGGACCGGAAGTCGAGTCGGAGTATTTCAATTTTGAAGCCCTCAACATTCCGGCTGATCACCCGGCGCGGGATATGCAAGACACCTTTTTCCTCGACGAGGGTAGCACGGGCGATCCGCAGAATCGCCGGCTGTTGCGGACCCACACCTCGGCCATGCAAGTGCGGGCGATGCGGCAATATGGCGCGCCACTGCGGCTGGTAGCCCGCGGTCGCGTCTTTCGCCATGAGGCCACTGACGCCAGGCATGAACACACTTTCTATCAACTGGAAGGACTAATGGTGGATACCAACATCACCATGGCTCATCTTAAGGCGGTGCTTCAGCTAGTGGCGGTCAAGCTCTATGGTGAAGGGACCAAAGTCCGTCTCCGGCCGAAGTTTTATCCGTTCGTCGAGCCGGGCGTCAACGGCGAAGTGACCTGTTTCTTGTGCCGCGGCCAGGGCTGTCGGGTCTGCAAGCAAACCGGCTGGCTGGAAGTGTTCGGCGCCGGTCTAGTCCATCCAAAAGTGTTGCAGGCTGGCGGCATTGACCCCACGGCCTACTCCGCCTTTGCTTTTGGTTTCGGCTGGGATCGGCTGACCATGCTCCAGTACAACATTGATGATGTGCGTTTGCTGCAATCCGGCGACTTACGCTTCTTGGAACAATTTTAGTATGCGCGTTTCATTCAACTGGCTGAAACAATTTGTCGAGCTGCCCAAGGGCTTTACGGCCGAAGACGTGGCGGCCAAGCTGACGCTGACCACCGTGGAAGTCGAATCCGTCCAGCGGCTGGCCGCCAACCTTGATCAGATTGTCGTCGCCAAAATCTTGACCGTTAAACCCCATCCCAACGCTGATAAGTTGTCAGTCCTCGAAGTCGATACCGGCAGTCGGACCGTTGAAGTGGTCTGTGGCGGCACCAACGTGGCCGCCGGGATGTTAGTCGCCTTAGCCAAGGTCGGCGCGACTGTTCAGTGGCCCGGTGGCGAGTTAGCTGAAATCAAACCGGCCAAGATCCGCGGGGTCAACAGTGACGGCATGGTTTGTGCCAGCAGCGAACTGGGTTTGAGTCACCTCTTTCCCGGCGGCGAGCGAGAGATTGCTGATTTGTCGGCCTTAAACGTCACCAGCGGCACGCCGCTAGCCGCCGCGCTCGGCTTAGATGATGCCGTGTTAGACATTGATAATAAATCAATGACCCATCGGGCGGATTTGTGGGGACATTGGGGTTTGGCGCGCGAACTGGCCGCCGCCCTGAAAGTGCCGTTTACCACACCGGCGCCAGTTAAAATAAAACCCAGCCGCAGCAAACATAAGCCCCTAGTGGTCACCGTGGCCGACAAACAAAAGTGTCGGCGGTATCTGGCGGTCGTGATAGATAAAGTGACAGTCGCGCCGTCGCCGGCGTGGATGACGAGCCGGCTGGAGGCGGCCGGCATCCGCCCGATCAATGTGATTGTTGATATTACCAACTATGTCATGTTGGAGTTGGGGCAACCCCTGCACGCTTTTGATTATCGGCAAGTGACGGACGGCCAGATCGTCGTCGGCCCAGCAACGGACGGCGAGACCTTCATGACGCTCGATGGCCAGGAACGAACTATGAGCGCTGACATGCTGATGATTCGGGATGGAGCCAGACCACTGGCCATCGCCGGGATCATGGGGGGCGAAGCCAGCGGCATTACCGATTCGACTAAAACCATCGTCTTTGAATCCGCCAACTTTGCCGCCGGCGCGGTGCGCCAAACCTCCTTGCGCTTAAACCTCCGCAGCGAATCCAGCGCTCGGTTTGAAAAAAATATCGACCCGGTGCTGGCCGAGCTGGCCCTGCAGCGGGCAGTAGCGCTGACCCAAGAGCTGATTCCCGGGGCGGTCGTGGCCAGTAAAGTGATTGATGTTAATGTGACTGACCAGCCGCCGGTGACCATCGACTGTACCCCGGCCTGGATCGCGGAGCGGATCGGCGCCGACATCACCGCGGAGTGGATCCGTGACACTTTGTCTCGCCTCGGCTTGGTGATCAAAGAAACCAAGAAAGGACCGTGGACCGTCACCGTGCCGTTTTGGCGCCATGGTGATTTACGGATCGCTGAAGATCTGGTTGAAGAAGTGGCGCGGCTTTACGGCTATGATGCGCTACCCACCGCGTTGCCGACCGCTAGTTTGACCGTGCCAGTCGCTGATCCGGAGTTGGCCTTGGCCAGCACGATTAAACATTTCCTGACCGGTAGCATCGCCGCGACCGAGACGCTTAACTATTCCTTTGTCAGTCCGACCCAAGTGGTCGCGTTTGGCTTAAACCCGGCTGATCACTTGGCCTTGAAGAATGCTTTGTCCGCCGACCAAGGATTGCTCCGCAGTACGCTGCTGATGAATCTGGTCCAGAATGTGGCGGCCAATCTCCGATTTTACTCCACGATGCGACTGATCGAAGTGGGGCGAGTATTTAGTCCAGCCGCGGGCACTGAATTGCAACGGCCGGGCAGTGATCAGACGTTGCCCGACCAAGAGCGACGAGTCGCTGGCGCGGTGGTAGCAGCGGGCCAGCGGTCGCCGTTTTATGTGGTTAAAGGGATGGTGGAGGCGCTGTTAGAACATCTGGGCGCCGATTTTTATCTGGAATCGACCGGCGACGTGCCGCCGTATTATGAACCAGCCCGCAGCTTAGTCGTCTTTGTCCGAGGACAGAGCGTGGGTTTCGTGGGTGAGCTGCGCCAGTCAGTGGCTGTCGCTCATGATGTTGGGCCGTTAGTTGGTGTCTTTGAGCTCTCGCTGCCGCCTCTAGTCGCGGCCGCTGGGGCAACTAAAATCTACCGGCCATTAGCCAAACATCCGGCCGTGGTCCGCGATATGGCCATGATCTTGGCCACCACCGTGCCCTGGGAAGAACTGCGTCAAGCGATCCGAACCGCCGGCCAGCCGTTGGTCGCGGAGATCGAGTTGTTTGACGAGTACGTTGGTGGTACAATACCGGCAGGTCAACGGAGCTTGGCCTGGCACGTGACCTATCAAGCCGATCGGACACTGACCAGCGTCGAAGTTGACATGGTGGAAGCCAAAATCCTAGCCGCCTTGACCGAAGAATTTGGCGCGACCTTACGAAAATAAAAACCTAATCGCTCTCTATGCTCGAAACATCCAAAGACCTCTTTTTTGTTGTCTTGTCCTTTTGTGTCTTGTGGCTGACGGTGTTTTTGTGTTGGATGTTGTACTATGTGGCCATGTTGCTCAAGCAGGGCTACGAGCTGACTCGCGGCCTGCAAACCGTGATCGGGAAAGTGAATAGTGTGATTGACGCCGCCAAGGGGAAGTTTGAAAAATCAACCAGCCATCTCGGCCTGCTGGCCGACAGTGTTGGCCAGCTAGTCAAATTTTTTATCGCTCGCTCCGCCGCGACCGGAACCGAACCAGTCAAAACTAAACGCAAAAAATAAAGTCGGAGCTCTTCATCAAACCCCGAGGAGTCGGGGGCATGCCGGTTCTCATCGTTGAGCCGTCATCCCCCTGACTCCTTTTCCCTTTGTCGTTTTCTCCCCCTATGAGTTTTGTCCATCTCCACACCCACTCGCATTACAGTTTGCTCGATGGCTTGTCAAAAGTGCCGCAGTTAGTGGCCAAGGCCAAAGAGTATGGGATGTCCGCCATCGCCCTGACCGATCACGGGGCCATGTATGGGGTGGTTGAGTTTTATCAAAAATGCACCAAAGCCGGGATCAAACCGATCATCGGGGTGGAGGCCTACGTGGCGCCGAACGGCCGATTGAACAAACGGCCGCGGATTGATGAAGTCCGCTATCACCTAGTCCTGTTGGTCAAAAATGCCACCGGGTATCAGAATTTACTGAAACTAACTTCGCGGGCGCACTTAGAGGGTTTTTACTACAAACCGCGGATCGATTGGGAATTATTGGAGGAATACCACGAAGGCCTGATCGCCTTGTCGGCTTGCGTCCAAGGCGAGATTCCCCAATCGATTTTGGCCGGCGACGCCGCCAAGACCGAGGAACTGATCAAGCGATTTCAGCGCGTGTTCGGTCCGGACAATTTTTATTTGGAGCTTCAGCACCACCCGACCATGCCGGAGCAGACCATAGTTAACGCCGCGCTCAAAGAGTGGGGTAAAAAATTAAACGTGGCGCTGGTCGCTACGGCTGACACGCACTATATTGAGCCAGCTGACGCCGAAGCCCAAGACGTTTTGCTTTGTCTGCAGATGAAGAAGCTCAAAAGCGACCCGAACCGGCTGTGCTTGCTCGACATCGATGCCTCATTCAAGAGCCCGGAGCAGATGGCCGCTGACTTCGCCGATGTGCCGGCAGCGGTGACGAATACGGTCCGAATTGCCGAGCAGTGTAACTTTGAATTGAAACTCGGCGAAATTAAACTGCCGACTTTTGCGGTGCCAGCCAGTCAGACCGCCGATGAATATCTGGCCGACCTCTGTCAGCAAGGTCTGCCTCGCCGCTATGGCGCCACTCCCAGTCAGGTGGTCCTCGACCGGTTGACTTATGAGTTAGGAGTGATTAAAAAGACCGGCTACGCGTCATATTTCTTGATCGTGTCTGATTTTGTGAACTGGGCCAAAGATAATGGCATTGTCGTCGGTCCGGGGCGTGGTTCGGCGGCTGGATCGATCGTCTCGTATCTGACCAACATCACCAACGTCGATCCGATCAAGTTTGAACTACTGTTTGAACGGTTTCTCAACCCGGAGCGGATTTCTATGCCGGATATTGATTTGGACTTTGCTGATACCCGGCGCGATGAAGTTATTCGCTACGTCGAAGCCAAGTATGGTCATGATCACGTCGCCCAGATTATTACCTTTGGGACGATGGCCGCCCGAGCGGCGATCCGCGATACCGGCCGGGTGTTGGGTTTACCCTACGCCTACGGCGACAAAATCTCCAAGCTGATTCCGACCTTCGCGTCGCTGGATGAAGCGCTCGAGCGCGAGCCGGAATTGAAAAAAATGTATGACACTGAAGCCGACGCCAAGACCTTGATTGATACCGCCAAGCGGATCGAAGATAACTGCCGACATACTTCCACGCACGCCTGCGGCGTGCTGATTACCCCAGCTCCGGTGATGAGACAATTATTTGCCAATACTCCCTGGGGCCAATCGAAGCCCTGGGACTATTAAAAATTGACTTCTTGGGATTGAAGAACCTGACGATTTTGGAAAACACGATTGAAGTGATCGAAAAAATCCACGGCAAAAAGTATGATCTCGACACTTTACCGATGGCTGACCTGACGACTTTTAAGCTCCTCCAGCGAGGTGACACGACCGGTGTCTTTCAGTTGGAGTCCGCCGGCATGAAGCGGTATTTGAAACAACTTAAACCCTCGATCTTAGAAGACATCATCGCCATGGTCGCGCTGTATCGACCGGGGCCAATGGAACTGATTCCGGACTTCATCGCTCGTAAACACGGTCAAAAAAAGATTGAGTATATTCACCCCAAACTTGAGCCGGTCTTGGGGCAGACCTATGGCATTGGCGTCTACCAAGAGCAAATGATGCGCATTGCTCAAGATTTAGCCGGGTTTACGCTGGCGGAAGCTGACACCTTGCGCAAAGCCATCGGCAAAAAAATCCAAGAACTGCTTAATGCCCAAGAGGAGAAGCTAATTAGCGGGATGATCAAGAATGGCATTGATCACCGCGTGGCCAAAGAGATTTGGGAACTCTTCCCGCCATTTGCTAAATACGGCTTCAACCGGTCACACGCGGCTTGCTACGCGATTATTGCCTATCAGACCGCTTATTTCAAAGCCAATTACCCGGTGGAGTTTATGGCCTCACTGCTAACATCTGATCAACACGACCTGGATCGAGTGACGATCGAAGTCGATGATTGCAAACAGATGGGCATCGAAGTCCTGCCCCCGGATATCAACGAAAGTTTCACCACCTTCACCGCCGTGGCCGAAAGCTTGGGGACCAAACAGCCCCGCATTCGGTTTGGCTTGTCGGCGATTAAAAATTTCGGTGAATCGGCGGCCAAAGCCGTCATTCATGACCGCAAAGCCAATGGCCCATATCGGGATTTCGAGGACTTTCTCCTGCGGATGAGCCCCAAGGATTTGAATAAAAAAGCCCTGGAAAGTTTAGCCAAGGCCGGCGCGTTGGATGGCTTGATCGAGCGCAACGCCGTGCTTTATAACCTGGAAAAGATTTTGCGGTTTTCCAAAGAAGCGCAAGCCGCCAGCGACTCCGCCCAAGTCAGTTTGTTTTCGGCGACCAGTGTTGGGCCGGCGTTAACACTCCAACTTGATCCAGTGCCGTCAGCCACCAAGCGGGAGCGGGGATTGTGGGAAAAAGAATACCTCGGCCTGTACGTCACCGAACACCCCTATAAAGAATTTGCCCAAGAATTATCGGCCATCACGGCGCGCTGCAGTCAATTAGGGGAATTGTTGAAGCAAGGCCATGAGGGCGTGCGGGTGGCGGGAGTCATCACGGCGCGGAAAAAAATTTTTACCCGGAAAGGGGACGCGATGCTCTTTATCCGGATCGAAGACGGCAGTGGATCGGCGGAGTTAATTCTCTTCCCGTCGATTGTCCAGTCGGTGGGGGAGCGCTGGCTCGAAGACACTCTTGTCCTGGTCGAAGGGCGATTGTCGGATAAAGACGGCGAAATGAAAGTCGTGGTCGAGCGAGGCGAAGTGGTTAGGACGGAGCAGTTGGAAACCATTATGCAAAATTATCGCGGACCGATTCGGCTGCGTAACGGCTACCACCGCAGCGAGAGTAGCACCAGCCCATCAACTCCGCCGCCGGCGCGGCTCTCGGCCTCACCCGAGCCGACCGGTCCGCTGATGACCTTGCGGCTCTTGGCCCCACCCGAGCCGCCGGTCGCGGAACAAATCAAGACGGTGATTGGTCGCTATCCCGGCCCGCGCCCGGTCTGGTTGTTAATTCAGCACCAGGGAAAATGGCAGCGGATTAAGACCCCGTTTAGTGTCAATGACAACCCCGACGTCGGCCGCGAGCTGGAAACCCTGATCGGCCCCGGTAGCGTTTTGGTGGACAGATAGCCCAGAAGTCAGTATACTGGACAATAGCAACTATATTTTTGACTTATGCCTACCAAGAAAACCAGCTCGACCAAGGCCGTGACGGCCAAGAAAACGCCAGCCAAACTAACGGGCAAAGCCGCTCCGTCGCTGCACGTCTATCGCCGGGTGGTGATGAGTTTTGTGGTCTTAGCCGCGCTGCTAGTCGTGATTATTGGCTACGCTTCGTTTGTCTCGGCGACGATCTCCGTGATTCCAAAGCCGCAAGACGTGGTGGTCGAGTTTACCGTGCCAGTCGTCGAGGGAACGGACGGGCCGGCCCCGGAACAGATGAATGGCGTCTTTTTCCAACGGGCAATCGAAGGTGAAAAACAATTTCCGGCCACTGGCAGTCAGGCCGCGCCGTCAGAGATCGTTGGTCGGGTCAAACTGACCAATGACTACCGACGACCGCAGCCCCTCTTGGCCACGACGCGACTGTTAGCCGATAATGGCATTCTGCTCCACACGACGGATCGCGTTGATCTGCCGGTCGGTGGTTCAGTTGAGGTTAATGTCTATGCTGATGATCCGGCGGCGTTAAGTGGCCAGCCACTACCGGCCGGCACTAAGCTGACCTTGCCGGCGCTGTGGGTAGCGATCCAAGATAAAATCTATGCCACTAGTATTACCCCGATCGCGGTCGGGGAGCAGAAGATCATGGTGGTGTCGGCTGATGACTTGACCAACGCTCAAAGTAGTTTACTGCAGCAGTTGGAAGACCAAACCATGCGGGACTTGGGGGTGGATACGAAAGTAGCCAAAGCCGTCACCGTCGTGCCCCAAGCAGTGACGCCCAGTGCCGTGGCCGATGAAGCGACTTCCCAATTTTCCATGAAGATCAAGGCGACTATCAGCGGCGTGTTCTTCGACCGCGAAACGCTGGTGCGATTAGCCGAAAAGAAATTGCGCCAGAGCTTGCCGGCTGATCAGCAGCTGTTGACCGCCAGTTATGATCAGTTGTCCTATGCCATCGAGCAGATTGATGTGGCGGCCAAAACGGCGACCGTGAAGGTCACTTTGCCTGGGGTGGCCGTGATTCGACTCAATAGCGATATCTTGGCCAAAGATCGACTCAAGGGTTTGACCAAACAAGAGCTAGACAACTACTTTAAATCGCAGCAGTTGATTCAGTCGATCAAGGTTGATTTCTTCCCGTTCTGGGTAAAGCGGGTGCCGCAACTACTGGATCACATCAACATTCGGGTTGAGGGTTTGGAATAAACTAGGATTGACAGCTGATCTAAGCCGAAGTACACTAGCTAGGTGAGTGATTGGGACGGACACCACCCGTCCGGTGTGGCTTAGATGGCTGCATCTCTCTGTTCACCTCGCCGCTGGCGGGGCAAGCGGGACTAAACAAACCACAAAGAAGCGCCCCAGCCAACGGCTGAGGGAAATTGGGTGGAACCGCGGGGAAAACCTCGTCCCAAAC
>CAYINJ010000001.1:23907-43531 GCA_964364745.1 uncultured Gammaproteobacteria bacterium | reverse complement strand
AAACTCGGCCATGTTTTCCGGCGTGATTTTCAGGTCAGCGGCGGTGTGATGGTGTTCGTTCATCAGTTTAAACAGCTCGGAGGTCAGCCAGCCACCAAGCAGCTTCATCAGCGCGGGTCGGTGGGTCGCCCAGTCGACGTCGCTCGAGCCGGCCCATTCTTGGAGTTCGGAAATGGTGTGTTCGACAAAGCTGGCCAGCGCGGCGTCGGCCGTCAGCAGGCGAGCATCTTCGGCGGTGAAGCCATATTCCGCCTCAAACCGCTGACGTTTGGCGATCGGCAATTCAGGCAGCTGCGCTTGGAGTTGTTCGAAATGGTCTTGGTCAAAGGTCAGCGGGGGGATGTCTGGTTCGGGGAAATAGCGATAATCATGGGCTGATTCTTTAGTCCGCTGCGAGACAGTTTGCTGTTTTTTCTCATCCCAACCCCGCGTGGCTTGGCTGACAGTTTCGCCTGACTCGAGCCGGGCGCTTTGGCGCTCGATCTCATAATCAATCGCCTTTTCAACCGTGCGGAAAGAGTTTAAGTTTTTGATCTCCACCTTCGTACCCCACTCCGACTGGCCTTTTGGCCGGACGGAGATGTTGACCTCACAGCGCATCTGGCCTTTTTCCATGTCGGCGTCAGCGACACCAAGCGTGCGCAAGATAAGCTGAAGCTCTTGGCAAAACGTCTTAGCTTCCCAGCCGTTGACCATGTCCGCTTCACTGACCAGTTCAACTAGTGGCGCACCAGCCCGGTTTAAATCCACCAAACTACTCTTGCCATCGGCGCTATGTTTCAAGCTGCCGGTGTCTTCTTCGAGGTGGACGTGATTAACGCGGATTTTTTTGCTTCCCACCATGATGGACCCGCCAAGGCAGGGTGGCTGGTTGGCCGACGTGATCTGATACCCTTTTGGCAAATCGGGGTAAAAATAGTTTTTCCGCTCAAAATTAAACTGGCTAGCCAGCTTACAGCCCAGCGCTAAACCAATCAATCCCACCCATTCGATCGCTTGAGCGTTGGGTACCGGCAGCGCGCCGGGCTGCGCCGTACAGACCGGGCAGATGTTTTTATTTGGCGCGGCTAAGTACTCATTGGCACAGCTACAAAACATTTTCGACTTGGTCTTCAAGTGAAAATGGATTTCCATGCCAATTGTAGGGAGATAAGTGGCCATAGGGGATAGAGTGGCTGAATTATAGCATATTTTTGACAAAATGGGGCTAAATTGACTTACTATTGACAGTATTTACAAGTTATGCTATTATGTAATAATCTAGTCCAGTGTGGCTGGAGAGTCGTTGTTTGAAAATTGAACCCGTTTCTTAAGGAGGAAACGCGCATGAAACGGAAAATGACCCTGGTTCTGATCATGACCCTTGCTCTGGTCGCGTTTGCGGCCTGCGGCGACAAAGAGGCCGACAATCCGAAGATGACCCCAGAGCAGTCCTTTCAGGCCTGCGACGTCGGCATCAAGGACGGCTTGACCCTTAGCGTGCGATCGTCGGCTGGGTCAATCGCTCCCGACCAGTCCACGGTCGATCGCTACATGAGCCCGGTATTGAATCAAGAGTACTTGGCCATGAAAGAGGTTTGTTCAACCGCTCTACGGAGCAACCTCAGCGTCATCAAAGATAAGTTCAGGGACCAGGCCAAAGCTGAGATCGCCGCCGCCACCGCCGATCAGGCCGAGGCCCAGTACCACGCCATGCAGGCCGCCGAGCCGCCCAAAGATCCCGCGACCGTCAAGCGGGAGGCCGTCGCGGCCTGGGCCGGCGTCAAGCCGCTGCTGGAAAAGGCGGTCAAAACCAACGTCCGGGCCGACATTGACGGCTCGCCCGAGAACTGGTTTCCGGCGGCTAAGACCGTCCAAGAAAAGGCCGAGATGGTTCGCCTATATGTGCTCGGAACGGACGGGTCGTACACCGATGCCATCGAGCCGGGCATCGGCATGTTCTGGGGGGTGTGTAATGAGTACATCACCCAAGCCGATTCTGATTCGGCCCGGCTGACCCGATTTCGGGGCGGCCTCCAGGCCTATCAGATTCTGCTCTCCATGCTCGACGAGCAGATCTCGATGCGGATGAAGATCGAGGTGGCCGAAGAAGATGGATTTCTGACCTATTTGCGGCAAACGCTGGGGCGTGAGCCGACGGACGAGGACAAGTACAACGGAGAATACACCCGGGCCTTCCGGGTGGCCAATCCGAAGTACGACGTCTGGCCGCGGCCTGGCTTCACGTCCACGCAGGTCTCGGCGCAAAAAGGCGACCGGGACTATGACCACTACCACGCCAAGGAGATCGCCGCCCTGAAAGCGGCGGATGACAAGCTGGCGGGGTTGAAAGGCATCTCGGAGTACGGCTACAAAGTGGCTGTGGCTGAGGCCTTTGCCGGTCCGGACAACCGGATCGGCTTTGCCCAGGGATTCGCCTACCTAGGCTCTAGCGAGCCGGCGGAGTAGAAACCCATGAAACCGTGGAAAAATATCTTGTCGTACGTCCTCTGCATCGCAATCGGTGTCCTGCTGACGATCGCGGTGAGCGCGGAGTTGGACAAGGGAAAGTCCCCCCTGACATCCGAGCAGGTCTGGGATGCCTGTGCGGAGGGGGTCAAGGAAGGGTTTGACATCGCGGCGCGATTGGCCGCGGGAGAGATGACGAGCGAACAGGCCCAGGAGGTCACGACGGATCGCTTCATTAGCTCGGGGCGCAGTCGCCAGGAGTATATGGTGACGAAGGCGGTCTGTCGTAACGCCATGTACGGCAACCTACACAGAGCCAAGACCGCAGGCACGGGCGAGCCGCAGAAACTGGGCTCTCCGACTATGCCGTACCGAGTCCTGTACGAGCCGTCGATTAACGGCGGCCTGGCGGTGAAGAACGGGCCGGTCGGCATCGTGACCGTCGCTACCGTGCTCGTCGATCAGTGGGGGGTGCTCTACTTCTTCGACGAGCCGACCTACCCGCTCTTTGGTCGGACGATGAAACTGTGGCGAGACCGTCGGGCGGCAGCTGAAGCGACCAAGGTCGCGGATCCGGTTGCCACCGAGTCCTTTCAGCGGTTGAATTTAGCTCGGAACAATTGGACCGAGCTGCGGCACGATGACCGGGTGGTGGTGATTCCGCCGCCGGTCATCCACACCGGAAACGAAAGCAAGGTGGAAGGTGTTTATACCTTTCAGCCGATCAAGGGGAAGTAAATTTCAGATTGTAGACACACAAAACACGGGGCTCATCGCCCCGTGTTTTAGTTTTCCCTGTCTATGGTGAACTACCAGGTCAAAAGTGGTTTTTCATCGTCATTGCGAGGAGCGAGTTGGCGAGTGACGAAGCAATCCCAGCGCATATCCCACCATCCGGTTGTTGTGCTCAACCTGGGATTGCCGCGTCAGGCCGACCAAAGCGTCGGCCATCCTCGCAATGACGAGTAATTCTCTCCGGTTCCTAACACTTGGCACTCCATTTTGGCTACTTGTTGACTACCCAAGCACCGGCTGCACGGCTTGCCACACCAACTCGGCGATTTCTTCGCGGCCCATGATTTGCCCGTCGCGGACGCATTCGATTAATTTAAACCCCGGGTAAGCCGTGGCAATCGCCAGATAGGTCTGTTCAGCGGCCCGGAGATGATCAACACTGGCTTCATGAATATCCCGCTTCTGGCCGCCAACATAATCGCGGTGGCCTTTGGCGTCGACTAACTGTTGAGAAATCTCTGGTGAAACGTGAAGGATGATGTTTAAATCCGGCCGGGGAATTTTAAATAATCCGTACTCGAGATCATACAGCCACCGGATAAACTCTTGTCGTTTAGCCGGGTCGGTAATTTGGGCGCCTTGGTGGCCCATGTTGGCCGTGACATAGCGATTGGAAATGACCACCTTGCCCTCAGCCAGCCATTGCTTTATGGCAAAACTCGCGTCAAACCGATCAGCGGCAAAAAACATGGACGCCACTCGTGGGTCGACTTCACCGACTTGGCCATATTTACCATTGAGATATTCTTCCACTAGTCCGGCGGATTTTTTGCCGTATTGGGGGAAATCAGTCGTGGCCACATTATAACCAGCCGCGGTCAGCCGCTCGATCAACAGCGCGGTCTGGGTGGCTTTGCCCGCGCCGTCAGTGCCGTCAATCACGATAAACTTGCCCTGAGCCATAAGCAATAATTAGCCGGTGGAACCGAAACCGCCACGCGTCGGGGCGGTGGGTTCACCCTCCACCCACTCAGCCGTCACGACCGGCACGATCATGGCTTGGCCGATACGCTCACCGCGAGCCACGACCACTGGCTGATCAGTAAAGTTATAAACTTGCAACATAAGCTCGTCGGTCGGGCCACAGTAGTCGCGATCGATAATGCCGATCCCATGGGGCGAAGATAAGCCCTTTTTCCGCGGCGTGCCCGAGCGGGGAACGGCGATGAGGACATATCCATCCGGAATGGCAATGATGATGTTAGTGGGAATCAACGCCACGGTTTTTGGCGCTACAGTCATGTCCAGCCGGCTAGCCAAATCAAAAGCCGCCGCGCCAGGACTGTGGTACTCGGGGAGAGGCAGAGTCGGATCAAGCCGATGGATTTTGACCTCCATAGCCCAGTTGTTTCAAAATATCTTCAATTTTGCCGTAAAACTCTTGGAGTGTGCCGTTATTATCAATGCGGAACCCCGCGTCAGCGGCCGCGGTGGCAATTCCCAATTCGGATTCTGCCAAGTGGTCTTGTTGAAATTGAGCCAAAGTTTTCTGACCATCATCGCTATTTTCTTTTCGGGCCACGACGCGCTGGTAACGCACTGCTTCATCGGCCGTGACGTAAATGAGGTGGAACCCTGGAAGCTCCCGAATGTAAGCGACGTCAGATAGCCGACGAACGCCGTCAACCGTAATTAATGGCGAGGAATCAGCTTTGACATCATTGGCTACGGCTTGGGCTAAGATATTTTCCCCCAGGCACTGTCGTAAGGCCGTGGAGATTTTTTGGAGGTTGGCGCGCGAGTGTTCAATCCGGAGGCGGGTGGCAATATCCCGGAGGATGGTCGAGAAACGGTACGTTGGCGCGCCGTATTTGGCTTGGAGGTACTGGCAAGCCGTCCCTTTGCCGCCGAGCATTTCGCCGATGAAGGCGAAAATAATTTGATTACTGTTGAGCATAAGCCAGCGGAGTGGGGTTTAAAATCTTAAGCTGAACACCGGCCTCGGCAAAGATTTCTTTCGTCCGCTGGCCGGCGTGGTAGTCAAACTCGGCAATCACTTTCTTGATGCCACAGTTGATGATCATCTTGGCGCAAGTGTAACACGGCGTCATGGTGCAATACAGCACGCCGTCTTTGAGGGAAACGCCCAGGTAAGCCGCTTGGCAAACGGCATTTTGCTCGGCGTGAGTAGTGCGGACGCAATGTTGGCTTTCATGGCCATCAAGGTGACGGGTGGTGTGAAACTCATGGCCGATGTCATCACAGTGAGCACAATCGCGGGGCGCGCCGACATAACCAGTGACTAAAATGCGGTTTTCGCGAACGACACAGCAGCCACTTCGGCCGCGATCACAACTGGCGCGCTGGGCGACGGCCTTGGCCACGCCCATAAAAAATTCGTCCCAGCTGGGACGCTGATGTCGGGGGGAGTCCATAGGGGTAGATTATGAACAGAAGTACCGGTATTGTACCTTGCCGGACGACAGCTCACAAGTTGCCGGTTGAGCTAATTTATGGTACGAATACGACCAGAGTATGACTGATCAACCCACTCCACCGAAAAAAATCCGAGTCTGCCTGGGGAAAACTTGCGGCCCGCTGGGCGGTGAAGTCATTTTAGATGCTCTCGAACATCATTACGGGCTCCGCGCCGGCCAAGCCAACCAAGCCGTTGACCTCGATCGCTGTTCCTGTCGCAGTTTTTGTGAACTAGCGCCGACGGTCGATGTGGATGAAAAAACTATTACTCACGCCTCGGCTGGCACGATCGTCGAGCGGATCAAGCGCGGGGATGGCCAAGTGATTCCCCGCGAGCCAAAAGATGAAGAGCTGGATACCTTGCTTGATGATCTGCTATGATAATGAATATGACCGCCATGGATTCTATTGCCCCGACCAAAGTCATATCAACCCAGTGGCGCTTTCCGGCGCGCGCCTATTTTGTAGCGTCGCCAACCGATCCGAGCGTGCGGCTGGCGATGAGTTTATTGATCGACGCGCCGACGCGGACTGTGCGATGGCACTCGACGAGTCGGTCAATCCAAGTGCCACTCCAGCAGGTGATTGTCCCCAACCCCGAACATTTTGTCTTCAGTGGCTTGGGCGCGGACGGGATCAAACACACCTACACCGTTGTACCGTTGACGTTAGAAATTTATAATTTGAAAATCCGCCCGACCATGCCGCAACCGCTGGAGTTTTCCGACGAAGAAGCACTGTTGAAGTTTTGCGAAGCGCACGCGGGATGACACCCATAAAGAGTAACGGCAACCAAAAACCACCCCGGCGGCGGGGTGGTTTTATAATTTGGGAAGAGTTTAGCTGATCGCCACGCGGATTCCTGGGCTCATGGCCGAGCAAACCGTCACGGTTTGGAAGTAAATCCCTTTGGACGACGCGGGCTTGGCTTTGCGCAGGGCTTCAATAAACACGTTGATATTTTCGGTTAACTTGTCTTGACCAAACGACACCTTGCCCACGACTTGGTGGACATTGGCCGTGTCGTCATTTTTAAATGTCACTTTGCCTTTCTTTAGCTCTTCGATCGCCTTTTTGAAGTTAGCGGTGACAGTTTCGTTTTTGGGGGAAGGCATCAGGCCACGAGTGCCCAAAATTTTGGCGACCACCGCGAGTTTCGGCATCATGTCCGGCGTGGCGACAGCCACGTCGAAGTCGGTCTTTTCGGTCTTCTTAATTTCACTGATCAGCTCTTCACCGCCGACCAAGTCAGCGCCAGCCGCTTTGGCATCGGCTTCTTGGTTGGGGTTGACGAAAGCCACCACGCGCTTACTCTGACCAGTGCCGTGGGGCAGCGTGATGGTGCCGCGAATCAGCTGGTCGCTCTTTTTGGGGTCAATGCCCAAATTGCAGTGGATCTCGATGCTGCTGTCGAACTTTTCGGCCGCATTGACGATCGCCAAAGCCAAGGCCTCATCGAGCGAATAGACCTTGTTCGCGTCGATTTTCTTGGCGGCTTCGAGATAACGCTTTCCGTGAGACATAAAGATTGATGACGTGGTGCGAACGCCCCAGGGTGGGACTCCCACATGAATAATTTATTTGACGGTGATGCCCATTTGCCGCGCCGTGCCCTCGACCGTCCGCATCGCGGCTTCGACATCGGTCGTGTTCAAATCCACTAGTTTCTGCTCGGCGATCTGCCGGACCTGGGCTTTGGTCACCGAGCCAACTTTTTCCTGCAACGGCTTGCCAGAACCCTTCTTCACGCCCGCGGCCTTCTTCAAGAGTTCGGCCACCGGCGGGGTTTTCAAGATGAAGGTGTAGGTCCGATCTTCGTAGACGGTAATTTCACAGGGGATGATGTCACCCGGCGTGGTCTTGGTCGCGTCGTTGAATCGGCTGCAGAACTCACCGATGTTGACACCATGCTGACCCAAGGCCGGACCAATC
The DNA here is from genome assembly GCA_964364745.1 of uncultured Gammaproteobacteria bacterium. GTDB lineage: Bacteria > Patescibacteriota > Patescibacteriia > JACRDY01 > JACRDY01 > CAYINJ01. The sequence continues at coordinate 35,938 of CAYINJ010000001.1, read as the reverse complement.
GGTGGCGCGGGGTTGGCCTGCGCTCCGGGGATCTGGAGTTTAATGATGGCTTTAATTTTCTTGGCGGCCATATAAGTAAATAGTAATTGAATTGATCAACACCGCCGAGCTTGAGAAGCTTAATCCGACGATCGCGTCGGATCAACAAGTCAGCAGGAGTGTCAATCACTTAAACCTTTTTCACCTGCAGGAAATCAAGTTCGACGGGGGTCTCGCGACCAAACATTGATACCAACGCCTTGACTTTGCCGCGGGTCTCGTCAATCTCTGACACTTTTCCTTCGAAGTTTTTGAATGGACCATCGACAATCCGGATGGACTGACCAATCTCTAGGTCGATGTTGTAGGTCGGCTGCTCGACGCCCATCCGACGCTTGAGTGATTCCATTTCTTTCGGTGAGACCGGCGTCGGCGTGGTGCCGGAGCCGATGAAGCCGGTAACGTTTGGCGTGTTGCGCACCACGTACCATGAATCGTCGGTCACGAGCATTTCCACCAAAACGTATCCCGGGAAAATCTTTTCTTCGACCACTTTGCGCTTGCCGTTCTTGATCTTAATCTTTTTCTCGGTCGGGATGACCACGGCAAAGATCTTGTCTTCCATGCTCATCGAGACGATGCGCTGTTTGAGGTTTTCGGCCACGTTTTCCTCGTAGCCCGAATAGGTATGAATGACATACCAGCGTCGGCCCAAGTTGAGAGTTTGTTTGGCCATACGGTTGAGCGAGTGGTAATTTTAATTTTTATCGATTGATCAATTGTTCAAACGCCCAGGCGAAGACATAATCGAGCGCGCCCAAAAACAACGCCACCGCGATACTGATGCCGATGACGAGAATGGTGTGCTTGATCGTTTCCTGGCGACTGGGCCAGTTGACCTTCTTCAGCTCGGCTTTCGCCTCCACTAAATAAGTGATGATTTTATTGGCCATACAGCAACGGTTTTTAAAACTGCCCCCGATGGGCAGCCGTTATAGTGGCATTATACAAGGGTCGACCCCGGCCGTCAAGAGGTGGGCGCCTGTGGCCACGCGGAGCGCATGACCCACTGATTTTTTAGGGTCGAGGCAGGAGTTGTGGTATAATTTAGCCGGCAGATTAATTTATTCTTAGGCGTATGGATATCCATCAATTTTTCAAACTGGCCGTCGACAAGCGGGCCTCCGACCTTCACTTGGTCGCCGGCTATCCACCGACTTTACGGATCCACGGTGAGTTGGTGCCGATCGCCGACGCTGGAGTATTAGAAAATAAAGAGTTAACGGCCGCAATTTTTCAGACCTTGTCCGAAGAGCAGCGCACGCGGTTTACCGCTGACTGGGAATTGGACTACGCCTATCAACACAACGAGAACAGATTCCGGGTCAACCTCCACTATCAGCTGGGAGCGATCGGTCTGGCGGCGCGCTTGATCCCGGGAAAAATCCCCACCCCCGAAGCGATTCATCTCGAGCCATCGCTTTATGATCTGACTCATTTGACGCAAGGATTTGTCTTGGTCACTGGCCCGACCGGCTGTGGGAAGTCGACGACGCTGGCGACGATGATTAATATTATCAACCAAGAGCGACCGTGTCGGATTGTCACGCTGGAAGATCCGATCGAGTTTATTTATCCAAAATTAAAAGGGGTGGTGGCTCAACGCGAAGTTGGCCGCGACACCCGCACGTTTAACGCCGCCCTGCGGCACATCTTACGCCAAGACCCCGACGTCATCTTGATCGGTGAAATGCGCGATACCGAGACGATCGCCGCCGCGCTGACCGCCGCCGAAACCGGCCACTTGGTGTTTTCGACTTTGCACACCAACTCGGCCGCCGAGACCGTCGAGCGGATTATTGATTCCTTTGATACCGAACGACAACGGCAAATTTTGATCCAATTCGCCGCCGCTCTGCGCGGCGTCGTCACCCAACAACTCGTGCCGACGGCCGATGGCCACGTGACGGTCGCTCGGGAAATCATGTTGAACACCCCGGCCGTGGCCAACTTGATTCGCCAAAACAAAATCGCCCAAATCCAGTCAGTGATCCAGACCAGTAAGAGTGAAGGTATGGTCACTATGAACAACTCCTTGCGCGCCTTGTTCCAGCAGGGGATAATCAGCGAAGATGTTTACAACCACCGGATTATTTCCAGTGACAAAGTCGGTTCTTACTTCTAAATCGTATGATGCCCGAGCGGTGGCAGGAATTAAAGCGCCAGATCAAGGGGCAATTCCCGGACTTAGAAGAGCGTCGCGGCGAATTGGTCGGGCAGCCCGGGACCTACGAAGAGCTGATTTTCGATGGGCCCCTGGGGGAAATGCGGCTAGAATATGTCACGCGCCCGGTCGTGTTAGACAAGAAAACTATTGGCTCCAAGCGAATTGGCGGCAACACGACGGTGGAATATATTTATTCGGATACTGAAGTCAGTCAGCAGTTCCATGCTTACAAATGGAATGAAGAGCTCGATGATTGGGAAGAAGTCAAGGGGTTTGGGGGATAATTTGGACAATAATTTAGAGTTAGCCATCATCTTATCGTCATTGCGAGCCCCGCTTGGCGGGGCGTGGCAATCCCAGGTTCATTGCTTGCCCACTGGGATTGCCACGTCACTCGCCGACTCGCTCCTCGCAATGACAATAGCAAAAGCCCCGCCTGACGGCGGGGCTTTTCGTGTGCGTGGATTACTTCAGCGGTGGGGCCTTGGCGGCCTCGCCGGATTTTTGGTTGGTCGCGGCGGCCATTTCCTCGGCCTTCCGCTTCAAACACTCGTTCTCTTCGGCCAAGTTCTTCTTGGCCGCTTCCAGTTGGACATAGAGCTCATCGCGCTTGGCCCAAATGTCCCTAATGGACTTCAGGTTTAGCGCGATTTGCAGTCGCGCGCCGGCAATGTCGCGCTCGAAAGTGGATTTGGCCACCCGATAGGTGTCCAACTCTTCTTTGTTGCGCGGCTTGCCGTGTTCGTCGAGGTCCGGCGTCGGCTGCGGCAAGGCAGCGAGCTGTCCCTGCAGGTCGGCAATCTTGGCCTCGAGAGCCGGGTTGGCGACTTCAAGGATTTGTTTCTCAAGGGCCGCGGCCTTCTCCTTCACTTTGGTGAAGGAGTCCTCGGCCGTTTTGACTTGGGCCTCGAACTTTGGCACGTTGGCCATGGCGCAGTTCTGGCGGCCGACCGGCGGGGCGGGGGCCTCGATCTTAGCCGCTGGCGGTGGCGTGGTGGCGCAGGCCGGGAAAGAGGCCACGGCCAGCAATATACCACCTAGCAGAAAACAGCAGTGTCGAAGGAGCTTGTCGCCGTAGTACTTGATTCGGATGACCCCGATCAATCCCACCAACATCGCCACGACACCGACCAGGCCGAATGCGGTCCGCAGACCGCTGACCGGATCGCCGGTGGCGGCGAGCTGCTGGTAGTCGGCGAAGTCGCTGGCATAGGCCGGGCTAGCGCAGGCAGGCAAAAAGCAAATGGCCGCAACCATCAGCCCGACAGCCATCAGCACGAAACCCCATGGGTGGAGGCGAAGCATGAAAGCTCTGGGCACGACTCCCAACAAGGCGATCAGCAAGCCGATGACTCCTAGTGCCGTCTTCAGATCGCTGTTGGGGTCTTCGGCCGTCGACAAGGCGATCAGATCAATGGCCTCGGTCGGAGGAACAGACCCGTCGTCGATCTGGTCAGATTCATCACCCTCGATGAGGGCGGCTGCCGCTGGCGTCGCGCAGCCGAAGAAGAAAACGGCCAGGAGCAGCAGCTGACCGCCCAGAGTCAAGTAGAGGAATCGACGGGTTTTCTCTCCGGGTAAGAGGGCTCCCAGAACGCCGACAATCATCATGAGTCCGGCAATTGCCCCGAGTATGTGCTTCGCGCCGAACGGATTCGTCAGCGGCGTGGCAGCGTCAGGCACGGTCTGTCCCATCCCGTCCACGGAGTCAACCGCGAACGCCGGCGTGCAGCTCGTTAGGGAAACGACTCCCAGACATACGCATATTCCGCCCCCCAGCACTAGGAAAATGGCGGCCAGCACCTTGATGTCGTCATGTTTGGCCAAGACAGCGGCCAGAATACCGAGCACCACCATGGCACCACCGATGAACAAGAGAGCGAACCCGCCCCCTGGCGAACGGACGTTCATCTCCAGTGTTTCCTCGAAGGCCGAAGCCACGGTGACCCAGGAGGCCACCACCAAACAGATGGTCAGGATCAACGCGAACCGTTTCATGGCAAACCTCCTGCGAAACGGGTTTAGTTTTCAAAAAACTGGGCATCCAGTCGGAATTGACCAGATACCTTACCTTATCATTATTTTACTTATTTTGTCAAGGGTACTTGGTTATCTGACTGAAATGTGGTATAATCAAGCCAGCTTACTTTTAAATCACTCATCATTTAATTAACCGCAATATGTTTTTTGGAGCTTTGTTAATGCTCGTCGGTTTGGTGCTCTTGGCCCAAAATGTCGGCTTGTTGCCACAGGATTTCTGGAGCGTGCTGTGGCCGGCGGTTTTGATCGCCCTGGGGGTCAGCTTATTAATGAAAAAAGGCAATTGTTGGCACGGCTGGTGTGGGCTAGATTGCGGTTGCGGCAAGAAGAAATAATTTGACGACGAAGCACTTAACCCCGCACATAATTGCCGCCGCGCCACGAGCGGTTTGGGGAAACTAGCGGCAGTTATGTGCGGGGTTTTGATACAATAAGAAACAATGAAACCACGCCTGTTTACCAAAAAATCCCACCCCACCTTTGCCGAGTGGCGCCTGCGGGCGTTTTGGTACGGTTTGTTATTGGTGGCGGTGGTGGTGGTGTTCCGCCTCGGTTGGCTGCAGATCGTCCGGCACGATTTCTTTGCCGGTCTGGCCGCCAACCAGCATGAAGTGACCCAAGCCCTGCCGGCGGAACGGGGATCAATTTATTTACAAGACACGCGGCAGTCGCCTGATGATGAACCGTCGTTGGTGCCATTGGCGACTAATCAGCAATTCTATTTAATTTATGGTCAGACGTTTGCGGTTGAGGATCCGGTCGGGACGGCGGCAGAACTGAACACCGTCTTGGATCTGCCGCCGGAGGTGGTCGCCAGAATTAGCCAGCAGCTGGCGCGACCGGATGATCCATATGAGCCGCTGGTCCATCGCGTCACCGAAGATAAAATTACCGCGCTGGCCACACTCCAACTGCCGGGGATTCATTGGGAGCCGGAGGCCCAGCGCTACTATCCGGCCGGTGTGAGCGGCAGTCACATCGCCGGATTCGTCGGCTGGCAGGGCGATGAGCTAGTGGGGCAGTACGGTTTGGAAGGGTATTGGAATGAAGAGCTGGCCGGGATGGCCGGCACGCGGGTGATTGAGCGCGACGCCGCCGGTCGGCCGATTGGGATTGGCACGCGGGTCGAACAACCGGCCGTCAATGGTAGTAACATCGTGCTGACGGTCGATGCCACCCTCGAAGAAACCATCTGTCGGAAGCTCGATGAGGCGGTCGTCAAGTACGCCGCCACCGGCGGGACGATCATCGTCATGGAGCCATCGACCGGCGCGGTGCGGGCGATGTGCGGCCATCCCGACTATGACCCGAACGCCTATAGTCAAGTCACCGATGCCCGGGCCTACACTAACCCAAGTATTTTTGACGCCTACGAGCCGGGGTCGGTTTTTAAGGGCATCACCATGGCCGCCGGTCTCGATACTGATGCCGTGACGCCGGAGACGACTTACGAAGACACCGGCGAAGACAAAATCGGGGGATTTAGTATTCGCAACTTCGATGATCAGGCCTATGGCACCCAAAACATGATCGAGGTCCTAAAGCAGTCACTCAACCTCGGCGCGATTTTTGTCATGCGCCAGACCGGCCAAAACACCTTCCGCGACTATGTGGAAAAATTTGGCTTCGGCCAACCGACCGGCATCGAGTTGGCCGGTGAAGTCGGTGGGTCATTGGCGTCACTGACCAAGTCGGGCGAGGTCTACTCGGCGACCGCCGCCTTCGGCCAGGGGATTACGACCACGCCGTTGCAGTTGATTACGGCTTATAGTGCGCTGGTCAACGGCGGGCTGCTGATGAAACCATACATTGTTGATCGCGTAATTGGCCCAGACGAGGTCGTGACCAAGACCAAACCAACGATTGTCCGCCGCGTGATCTCGACGAAAACGTCCAGTTTGATCGCCGGCATGTTGGCCGAAGTCGTCCGGACCGGCCACAGTACTCGGGCCCAGGTGCCAGGGTATTACTTGGGCGGCAAAACCGGCACGGCCCAGATCGCGTCGTCCGGCGGCGGCTATGGCAATCAAACCATGCAGACCTTTATTGGTTTTGGCCCGGTCAGCCATCCGGTCTTCGTCATGCTGATCCGTTTTGACCGGCCGGCCAACAGCCGCTTTGCCGACGGCTCGGCTGTGCCGGTCTTCCGTGAACTGGCCGAGTTTATTTTGAATTATTATCAAATTAAGCCAGATGAGATAACGACCCAGCGCTAGCGGGCGCCGATGATCGAACAGTTGCCGAGAAGGATTAAGCGGATTATACTAGATTCGTTATGGTGAAATTATTACAAAGCATCTTGCGGGTCTTGGCTCGAGCGGTGTTAAAAAAATACCAGCCGAAGGTCGTGGGGATCAGCGGCAGCATCGGCAAAACCTCCGCCAAGGAGGCCATTTTTACCGTCTTGTCATCGGAGCGGCCAGCCCGCCATAGCGTCAAAAGCTACAACAATGAACTGGGCGTGCCCCTGACCATTATTGGCGCGGAGTCCGGTGGTCGCAATCCGTTGAAGTGGTTGGCGGTGTTAGGCCGCGCCATCCGACTGTTAATTATCCGCGACAAACAATACCCGGAATTGTTGGTGCTAGAGCTGGGCGCTGATCATCCCGGCGACACAAATTATCTGCTTAGCTTTGTCGAGTGCACCGTCGGTGTTCTGACGGCGATCGCGCCAGTCCACTTGGAGTTTTTTGGCGATCTCGACGGGGTGGCCAAAGAAGAAAGTACCCTGGTGCGGCGACTGCCGGCCACGCGGGTGGCGGTGTTAAACGCCGACGATCCACTAGTCATGGCGGCCAGCGCCAAAGTCAAGGCCGCCAAACTAACTTACGGCTTCACTGAATCAGCCGAGGTCCGGGCCTATGAAGAACGCGTGTCGGGTCAGCAAATGGCCACTGATGGCGTCGAGTCAATCCGGGGGGTCAGTTTTAAGGTGTCATATCAGGGCAGTACCGTGCCCGTGTTTTTGCCCTCATCAGTCGGCCGCCACTCGGTCAACGCCGCGCTGGCCGCGATCGCGGTGGGGGTGAGTTTGGGCATGAACTTAGTGCGGATCTCGGAAAACTTGCGCCAGTACCGACCGCCGCGCGGTCGGATGAACTTGATCGATGGCATCAAATACACCTTGATTATTGACGACACCTATAATTCTTCACCGAACCCGGCGTTGGCCGCGCTAGACGTCTTGCACCAAGTGCAGTTACCCGGCAGTCGCCACAAGTACGCGGTGTTAGGCGATATGTTGGAACTCGGTACCTATACCGATCGCGCTCACTTAGAAGTCGGGCGCAAAGTGGCGGAGTTGGGGATTAATTATTTGGTGACGGTGGGTGAAAAATCTCGCTTGATGGCCAATGCGGCCATCGGCGTCGGGATGGCCAAAGATCGCGTTTGGTCATTTGACAAAGCCGCGGCAGCTGGTATCTTCTTGCAAGATCGGATCGAACAAGGGGATTTAATTCTGGTCAAAGGGTCGCAAGGCGTGCGGATGGAGCGGATTGTCAAAGAGTTAATGGCCGAGCCATTACGGGCCGAAGAACTCCTCTGCCGCCACGATCCGAAATGGCTCGCCAAGTAATTACGAATTACGGCCTCATCGTCCCGGCCTGCCATGCCTCCGGCAGGCCTGCCTACCGGCAGGTAGGTAAACCGGCAGGCAGGTAACGGTTAGGACTCTAGATTTGGCCCCATCGTCTAACGGTTAGGACGCCAGGTTCTCATCCTGGTAATCCGGGTTCGATTCCCGGTGGGGTCAAGTGTCTAAAAAATCGCCGCCCCGGCGGTTTTTTGGTATTAGAAAACCCCCGAGGTACGACCTCGGGGGTTTGAGTTTCAGTGGGACAAAATCAGACCGCGTAAGCGGCGCGGCGCATGACGTCAGCGACTTGGGCCTTGGCGATACCACGGGCGGCCAATTCTTCACCATGGAGGATCCAGAAGGCCTCGACGCCTTGATTGATGACCATCGGCAGACCATCGAGCGTGGTGAATCCGCGTTCAGCCGCTGCACGTAACAATGGCGTGCCGGCTTTGGTTAGCACCACGTCACTGATGATCGTGGTCGACGGGATCTGGGCTAGCACGGTGTCCGCCACCGATAGGTTGACGGCGATATTTTCAGGTGTGGCCGGCAAGCTGGCTGGGGCTAGCGCTGAATAGTCAGCCATCTCTCCAGCGGCACCTTTGGTTGACACATTGATGACGACATCGGCACTAGCCGCGGCGGCAGCGATGACCGACTCATCATCAGCGCTGGCTAACTCGGTGCCAAAGTAGCGGTTGATCTTGTCGGCCAGCACTTGGGCCTTCGCCTTGGTGCGGTTTATAATCTGCACGACCAGGCCGCGCTCAGCCAGCGCGAAGGCCACGGCATTACCGGTGCCGCCGGCGCCTAAGAGCACGGCTTTTTTACCGCTCAACTCTTCACCGCGTTCAGCTAACAAGTCGGCCAGACCTTGGGCATAGCCGCGGCCATCGGTGTTATAGCCGCGCAACTTGCCATCCGGCATTTTCCTGACGAAATTAACCGCGCCAATGGCTTCAGCCAAGGGGTCGAGCTCGTCGAGGAGCGGCGGGATCACATCCTTAAAGCCCACTCCCGTGCCACCGCCGAGATATTTCGGATCGCGCCGCAAGACATCGAAGATCGACCGGGCTTGGCTCGGATCGCCCAGTAGAATGCAATTGCCCACGGGGAGATCAAACTCCCGATAAGCGGCGTTCCACATGGTCGGTGTCCGGGCCGGATAGTCATGCTCTTGGCAGGGGAGCGTGTAGTGCTCGAAGTCCAGCGTGGTCGGGTTATCCGTGGGCTGCTCGGCGGGGTGGGCCACGCCGGCGGCCATCAAATCAGCCGCGCTGGTCATGTTCTCAAAGAGCGCGAAACGCACCACGGTCAGGTCGTCATCATCGGCAATCGGTCGGCCGTACGTCGCCGCCAGACGGTCTTTCACGGCCACAGCCGTGTCACCATCAAGCGCGGCACCGACACAATCAGCATCGGTCAGTTCACCAGCCAAGAGACGGCGGGCGGCAGTCACTACGGCCGCGTGGGCTTGAGGTGTAAATGACCCATCGGGCAATTGCACGAGCAAGCGCACCGATCGCCCCGGCACGTAGCCACCTTTGAAGTCGGCGGCCGCGCTGGTGCGGTCACCCAAACGAATTGTTGCGGCAATCGCGCCACTCATGAGGCGTTTATGGATATCGGCTGGGGTGCTGCCATTGGCGGTGAACCATAGTTCCCCCGCCAAACAAGTCGGCCGTTCGGCCCGGTTCTTTGGCTGAGGATTGGTCTCGTCAATGGACATAATGGTCTCCATGAAATTGGGGTGGTTCACTAGAGGTTGTAGCATGTTTTTTTAGGCCTGTCTATCAAGTAAATTTCTGGGGGAAAATATCGAGTTAGAAATTTGATCCGGTAATGTGCTATATTGCAATCAAAGGAAAACCGTGGCACTATTAGATGTTATGACGAAATCGCTGCCAAAGAATAAGAACTTCTGGACTACCCTGCCGCGGCCGTTTTTTTGTTTGGCGCCGATGGCCGACGTCACCGATCCGGCCTTTCGGACTGTAATTGCCAAATATGGCCAGCCGGACGTGATGTGGACCGAGTTCGTCTCGGCCGATGGGCTGTGCTCCGATCTAGGCCGGCCAAAGCTCTTACCGACGTTGCGCTACACTGAAGGTGAGCGGCCGATCGTCGCCCAGATTTTTGGCTCGACACCGGATAATTTTTACACCGCCGCGCAGTTGTTGGTCACCCTTGGTTTTGATGGCATTGATATTAATATGGGCTGTCCGGAAAAAAGTATTTCCGGCAAACAGGGCGCCGGCGCCGGCTTGATCAAACAGCCAAAATTAGCCCAAGAAATTATTGCCGCGACCAAAGCGGGAGGGGGTGGTTTGCCGGTGTCCGTCAAAACGCGCTTGGGTTTTAGTAAGAATGAAATTGACACTTGGCTACCAGCGTTGTTGGCCGCGCAACCAGCCGCGATCACGGTTCACGGCCGGACCAGAAAAGAAATGTCAAAAGTGCCCGCCCGCTGGGAGGCAATCCGCCAAGCCGTTGAGATCGCGCGCGGCAGTGGCGTGTTAATCATTGGCAACGGCGACGTGCGTGATTTGACTGACGCGCGGCAGAGGGTCGCCGAGTATGGAGTCGACGGTGTCATGCTCGGTCGGGCGATTTTTGGTAATCCGTGGTTGTTTGATCGCGAGCGGTCAATCGCTGACGTGCCACTAGCCGAACGGCTGGCGGTGATGGTCGAACACGCCAGGATCTACGATGAGTTGATGAGCGGCATCAAGCCATTTGAACTGATGAAAAAACACTTCAAGGCCTATGTCTCTGGTTTTGCCGGCGCGGCCGAGTTGCGAGCCAAACTGATGACCACGACCAATGCTAGCGAAGTGGCGGCAGTCATTACTCAATATGGCTCCCAATAAAGGGGCAGGGCGAGTTTAGATTTTGTTAATGTCTGGTAGGATATGCTAGTGGTTAGTCAAAACTAACCCCTGTTTTGACGAGGTATAATTTAATGGTATATACTACTCAAGTATGTCACCCAGCATCACCCTCGATAATTTGGCAGGCATGATTAAAACCGGCTTTGATGAAGTTGGAGTTCGATTTGATTCGGTTGAAGGCCGATTGACGGTTCTGGAGCATGGTCAGGCAGAAACGAACGGTCGGTTGACCTCTCTGGAGCATGGGCAGGCAGAAACGAACGGTCGGTTGACCGTTTTAGAGCGTGGTCAGGAAGAGATTAAACTGCGGCTCGGCAATGTCGCCTATCGGTTTGAATTAAATGACCTTGATCGCCGGGTAAAAATTTTAGAGCAAAAAGCCGACGTCAGCTAAGGCCTAAACTAACAGTTGATTGTTTCACCACACCAGCCGGGGAACCGGGGGGTGGTGTTTTGGATATGATCTTAGAGAAATCAACCGGGATGAGCAAACCCTAGTTGACGGCAATGAAAAAATAGCTTATGTTATAAATTGTGTGTCATGCAGGGACACAACGGTCGCTCTTTAATTTAGATCAGACCAAAAAGGGGGTTACTGGTGTGCGTGGTTGCCGAGTGCTGTCGACAAGTGGGTGTTGCTCGACTAACGTTCGAAACCAAAGGAGGCCTGGCAGTTCTTAATCGTTGGGGCATTGACCGAGGGGATCGCCCCAAGAAGTCCTATCAAGAAGACCGCTTTGCGGTCTTTCATGGGGCGGTCCTCTTGGCCCGGTCATGTGAGGCCGCCCAGCGCATCGAACCGGCGGTGGTGGCTGGTTTTGAAGCCAAGTTGGGGCTGACGACCATGCCCCGGTTCGAGCAGATCCGGCAGCCGTTATCGGCCGTGGTGCAGCGACAGTTCAATGACTGTCGGCCATTCTCGACCCTGGGCCGGGAACGCCTCCGGATAATCACCGTGGCGGACGCCATCTTCCAAGAACTTCATTTGGAACGAGGTGTCCAAGAGACCCAGCTGACTGACGCCGAGCTCATCGGCGAGCTGCGGATGCTTGCCATGCAGATGGAGGTGTACATCAATTATGGTGTCGTCACCGATGACTGACGCCAACCGCCCCAGCCACTCCGAACCCTCCGGTCCACCGACCGGGGGTTTTCACTTTTTACGGCTGGAGTTAATTTGTGATATACTACTATCAAGTTACTCTTAACTTTTTTGTATGGAAGATATCGTCCCGATTGGTCCGATGCCAAATCCCGGCACTCCACCGTCGCTGCCACCCCTAGCGCCGCGCCGGCCCGAGCCGCCGCTGCCGC
>CAYINJ010000001.1:0-23807 GCA_964364745.1 uncultured Gammaproteobacteria bacterium | reverse complement strand
CCGCCGCTGCCGCACGCCAAACACCATCTAGGGTTGTTTGATTTGTTGATTGTCGTGGTCGTGGCGATCTTGGTGGGCACGGGCGCGTACTTCTTTTTTTCTTGGCAGGTCAGTCAGACCCGGACCGCGCTGCAACAGCAGTTGACCAGTGTCGATCAGCAAAAAACCACGCTGATGAATCAATTACAGGATCAAAACCTTACCCTGACCAAACTCCAAGCCGCCAAACTGGCGGCGGAGGATAAACTCGCGAACCAAGCCGGGGCGATGAACTATGACGGGTGGCAGACGTATACGCCCGGCACGGCTGATGCGCCGGTTGCATTTACGATTCGTTATCCCGACAACTTGACGGTGAACGAACTGGTCACAACGGCCGATAAGGCAATTAGTGGAAAAAATAGTCGGTGTGCGGAATTTTCTAGTAGGATGGATCGAGAAACGCTCGCGGTCTGTTATCGCCAGACGAATGATGCTACCGCCACCACCTGGGTAATAGCCGGTTTGGGGTATTTGGAATTGGCAAAAGTCGGTATCCAGTTGCCGTTCGGTAATCGAACCATAACGGAAAAAACGCTCTTCGGTGATCGTGGTGCGGTTAAAACCATTATCTACGCTCAAAACATTGCTGATGACGAAACTGGATTTCCGGCGCGGATCAAGCTGGGTGATCTTTACTTCAGTGCAGCCGTCACTAGTGAGCAGGGGATTAGTTCATCTCAACAGGCACTCTATGATCAGATATTGGCCTCGTTGCAATTAACCAGACCATTGGCCCAGTAGTGACCACCTCCAGGCCTCTTGCCAAGCTGAAATTTTTCTGTTACACTACGGCCGTCTTGGTGCCAACCAAGGCGGTTTTAGTCCCATCTCGCAGCTCCCCACTTTTATTCCTTCCCTGCCACTCGCGGGGCACGGAGAGCGCGGTCTAATAAAGGAACACTTATGAACCCTCCATCATTATTGGAGTTGCTGAAGGCCGGAGTTCACTTCGGTCACCAGACGGGCAAGTGGCACCCGAAAATGGCCCCATATATTTTTGCTGAACGTAACGGCATCCACGTGATTGATTTGGAGAAGACCCAAGTCGCGCTGGAAACGGCCGGAGAGTTCATCCAACGCATCGTCGCCAAGGGCGGTGTGGTTTTGTTTGTCGGCACCAAGGCCCAAGCCAAGGGATATGTGGTCGCCGCCGCGACTGATTGCGGCATGCCCCATATCGCTCATCGCTGGCTGGGTGGCACGCTGACCAACTTTCCGGTGATCTTGAAATTGATCAAAAAGTACAAAGACCTGACTGGCAAACTCGAGACCGGCGGTTTGCGCGCTTACACCAAGCGCGAACAGTTAGAGTTCCAAGAAGAAGCGGATAAGCTGAAAGTGCGAATTGGCGGGATCGCGGAATTGAAGAAAATTCCCGACGTTGTCTTCATCGTCGATCTCAAGCGGGAAAAAACCGCTTTGACTGAAGCCAAGAAGAAGGGTCTGCCGATTGTCGCCATGTGCGACACCAACGTCAACCCAACTGGCGTTCAATACATCATCCCGGCCAACGATGACGCGGCCAAGAGTATCGAGTTGATCACCGCTTGGATTGCGTCAGCGGTTAAAGCTGGTCAAGCCGAAGCCGAAGTCGCGCGACAGAAACAAGGCGAGTTTGCCGCTCCGCGTCCAGCACCAGCCACGTCAGAAGCGCCGGCCGCGTAAAGTCAGGGTTGACCAGATGAAAAATAAAATATTCTTATGAGTACTCTAGAAACTATCAAACAACTCCGCGAGCGCACCGGCGCTGGGATGGTTGATTGTCAAAAAGCCCTAGCCGCCACTAATGGCGACATGACCGCCGCGATTGATCAGCTGCGTAAACAGGGCCTAGAAAAAGCCGGCAAGAAAGCCGAGCGTAGCACGGCCGAAGGCGTGATTGCTGTCGCCAAGAACGCGGCGGCTGTGGCGGTGGTTGGACTGGCTTGTGAGACCGATTTCGTCGCTCGGAACGCGGATTTTGTAGTCGCGGCCCAAACCCTAAGCGATCAATTGCTGGCCAGCGGTGATGTGGCAGCGTTTAGCCCGGTGGCCAATCAAAAAATTACCGGTGAACTAATGGTCAAGATCGGTGAAAACATGAAATTGGCCTGCGCCGATTATGTGACTGGCGCCAATGTCGGCAGTTATCTTCACTCCAACCAGAAAATTGCCGCCGTGGTGGCTTTAAGCGGCGGCTCGGCTGACCTCGCCGCTGATCTAGCCATGCACGTGGCGGCCAGCGCGCCACAATATCTCGCCGGCGCCGATGTGCCAGCCGAGGTCGTTGCTAAAGAACGAGAGATTTACGCCGAACAAATGGCGGGGGAAAACAAGCCGGCCGAAGTGTTGGTCAAGATTATCGATGGCAAACTGAATAAGTTTTACGCCGAGGTCTGCCTCGTGAAGCAGCCGTTTGTCAAAGATGACAGCCAGACGATCGAGCAACTCTTGGGGGATGTTAAAGTAGAAAAATTTGCCCGGTATCAGATTTAAATTTGATTGAAAAATTATAGATAATCGCCCCGCTAAGCGGGGCGATTTTGTGTCGTGGGTCGGCTAGCAGCTGACGGCGTCGGGATAGACCGTGGCGGTCTTGACCCCGGCGGCTTCGGCCGCGGCGAAAAGTGTCATGTCCGGCGCCCCCACTTGTGAACAGATTTGAGCCAAGGTCCCGTCATCTTTGACCACGAACGCGGCCGTGAAAGGCGTGTCCGGTCCTTGGCCGACGTGGATCACTGACGGGTAATGATCCCAGGAGCCGCCGCAGAGGCGTTCGACCCGCCTGGGGATCCGCAAACGGCCGCTCGCCGTCGGGATCGTGCTGGTGGGCAGTTCGACCACGGCCGCCGGCGTCACTCGGAGAGTGGCGTAGCCGTTGATGCCCGGCAGTCCATGAAAGAGGAATGTTCGTTTACCGGACGGCCTGGTCGCTCGATCAATCCGAATCACTCGGCCCACGGGAACCTCCATCGTTGTAGTGGGTGAACAATTTCGAAGAATAGACCATCGGCATCTTTTTGTCAAGTTAACAAATATGCTATACTGGGAAGTGCTTAGTGGCATAACATTTTCCTATGGCCCAAAAACCAAAAATCCGGCTGGCGATTAACGGCTTTGGCCGGATTGGCCGCCAGGCCTTCAAAATTGCTCTGACCAATCAGAAAGTTGAAGTGGTGGCGATTAATGATTTGACTGAACCGAAGGTGTTGGCCTATCTGCTCCAGCGCGATTCCGTCTATGGATATTACGACAAGAAAGTTACCAGCGGACCAGGATTTATTGCGGTTAGTGGGAAAAAGATCGCTGCCTTTGCCGTCAAAGAACCAAACAAATTACCCTGGAAAAAACTGGGGATTGATGTGGTATTAGAATGTACCGGATTTTTTACTGACGCGGCCGGTGCCCGACTGCACCTCAAAGCCGGGGCGAAAAAAGTAGTTATTTCCGCGCCGGGCAAAGACGACGTTGAACACACTTATGTCTTTGGGACTGAATTAACGGCGACGCAAGGGGGTAGCGGCCAGATCATGTCGAATGCTTCATGTACCACCAACTCGATCGGGCCGGTGATGCAAGTATTGGAGCGCGCGTTTGGCATCGAGAAAGCCATGATGTCAACGATCCATGCCTATACCGCCAGTCAAGGGCTGGTCGATGAGCCAAATCGCAAAGATCTCCGCGAGGGCCGCGCCGCCGCGCTCAATATCGTGCCGACTCATACCGGCGCGGCTGAAGCCACGGCTAAAGTGATACCTAGTTTGGTTAATTATTTCACCGGGATTTCCATTCGGGTCCCCGTGCCGTGTGGATCGCTGTCCGATATCACCTGCCTGCTCAAGAAAAACGTCACAGTTGATCAGGTCAATAACGCCTTGCGCCGCGCCGCGAAGCAGCCGCTCTATCGGGGGATTATCGAGGTCTCCGACGAGCCGCTGGTATCGTCTGATATTGTGGGTAATCCGCATTCGGCGATTGTGGACGCGGCTTTTACCAGGGTGGTGGCTGGCAACTTAGTGAAAGTGCTGGCCTGGTATGACAACGAATGGGGATATAGTAATCGGCTGGTGGAGATGGCGCTGCTCGCCGCGCATCGCTAAGACATTAAATTATGGAAAAAAAGACAATTGCCAATCTATTTCTCCTGGCGATCTTGGGAGCGAGTTTGTACGTGGTTTATTTGTTTTTCAAGCCATTCTTGATGGTGATGTTGCTGTCGGCGATTTTGGTCAGCGTGTTTTATCCACTCTACATCTGGACGTTAAAAAAAATCGGGGGGCATCCGGGGTTAGCGGCGTTGATCATGGTTATTATTATCGCGATTGTAATTGTCTTGCCGGTGATCGAGTTTTTGTTTTACCTGTCGCAGGCGTCGATTGAGAGCTTGGGAGCGCTGACGGCCTGGATCAATAGCGGAGCGCTCGAGCGCGTCGTCGTTGACAGCGGACTGCTTGAAAAAATTAACTTTGTCGATCCATCGGTGATCAACCTTCGACAATACGTCATTGCCATGAGCGGCGACATTTCCGGCTTTTTGGTCTCCGGTGGCGCTTCCATCTTGAAAGGTACAGGGCAGTTCATT
Organism: uncultured Gammaproteobacteria bacterium; assembly: GCA_964364745.1. Lineage (GTDB taxonomy): Bacteria > Patescibacteriota > Patescibacteriia > JACRDY01 > JACRDY01 > CAYINJ01. The sequence continues at coordinate 19,204 of CAYINJ010000001.1, read as the reverse complement.
ACCTCGCTGGTGATTATGTTTTTCACTATGTTCTTCTTGTTCCGTGATGGCAAGTCGCTACTGGACCGGGTGATGCATTTAACCCCCCTGCCGAATAAATACGACAAAAAGATTTTCCAGAAGTTTCGTGACGTCAGTTATTCGACCATGGTTAGCACCTTTGTCACGGCCATCATCCAAGGAGTAGTCGGAGCGATTGGCTTTATGATTGTCGGGGTCCCGGCATTGCTCGCCGGCGTGGTCATGGCCTTTCTGTCGCTCTTGCCCTACGTCGGCGCGGCCTTTGTCTGGTTACCGGCCGGCATTTACCTGCTCGTGATCGGCAAGGTTTGGCAGGGGATTTTTATCTTGATCTGGGGCGGCACCGTGGTCAGTTTGATTGATAATATCCTCCGACCGCTTTTGATTCGCGGCCAAGCCCAGGTCCATCCACTGTTGATCTTCTTTTCCATCTTCGGCGGAATTTTGGCCTTTGGATTTTGGGGGATTTTCATCGGGCCGATCGTGATTTCCATCGCCTTTACCTTGCTGCAGATTTATGAAATTGAATATGCCGACATCTTGGAACGCTAGGTAATTATCTTTTGATCATTAATTATTTTAATGTATGACATATGTCTGATCTGCACTTTCATCCCCACAGTCAGCTGCTACGTGGCCTCAAAGCGCTCTTGTTGGTGATTTTAATTGTCGCCGGCGCGGTGCTCATCCGCAACTGGACCAAGAGCTACAACTATATTGGCGTGCCTGAAACGCGCGATATGATCAGTGTCGAAGGGACCGGCAAAGTAACCGTGGTGCCTGATGTGGCCACCTTCTCGCTCGGCGTGATGACGGAAAAATCATTGGTCGCCGAGGCCCAAAAAGAAAACACCACCAAAATGAATAAAATCGTTAGCACCTTGCAAGAGATGGGGATTGATCAGAAGGACTTACAGACCAGTCAGTACAATATCTATCCGCAGTATAACTGGCTCAACGATCGACAGAGTTTGCGCGGCTATCAAGTGTCACAGGATTTGACGGTCAAGGTCCGTAATCTCGACAAAGTCGGCGAAGTGTTTGCCCGGGCCGGCGACTTGGGTGCCAACAATATCGGCGGCCTCCAGTTCACAGTTGATGATATTGAAAAGTCCAAAGATGAAGCTCGGCTGGCGGCCATTACTGATGCCAAGACCAAAGCTGAAACCTTGGCCGATGCGGCCGGCATGAAACTGGGCAAAATCGTCGGTTACTGGGAAAACCCCAGCGGCATTGTGCCAATGATGGCCAAAAGCGTCATGGATTACGGCCTCGGGATGGGCGGCGGTCTCACGGCGCCAACCCCAGAGATCCAAGTTGGCAGCAATGAAATTATAATGACGGTTAGCTTATCCTACGAAGTGCTTTAAGCTTCCCCACATGAAAATAAAGAAAATTACCGCCCGTGAAATTCTTGACTCCCGAGGCGACCCAACGATTGAAGTATCGGTGCAATTGAAAAATGGAGTGGTTGGCACCGCCGCCGTGCCGTCGGGGGCGTCAACCGGCAGCCACGAGGCCTGGGAACTTCGCGATGGCGATAAAAAACGTTTCAGCGGCAAAGGAGTGTTGAAAGCAGTCAAGAACGTTGAGCAGATCATCACCCCGTTACTGATTGGTAAAAAAGCCAATCGGCAGCGGGACATTGATCTATTGATGATCAAACTCGACGGCACACCGAACAAACAGCGTCTCGGCGCCAACGCGATTTTGGGTGTTTCGCTGGCGATCGCTCGAGCGGCGGCACAAACCAAAGGATTGCCGCTCTATCGATACCTACGAACATTGACGACGCTGGATCGAAAAGCGCCGTATCGTTTGCCGACGCCGGGGATGAACATCGTCAATGGCGGAGTCCATGCCGACTCGGGATTGTCGGTGCAAGAATTCATGATTGTGCCACAGCAGCGTCGTTTCGCGGAGAAAGTGCGTTGTGGCGCGGAAGTGTTTCATGCCCTCAAAAAGATTTTAGCTGATCAAGGGTTAGCCACTGCGGTGGGGGATGAAGGCGGTTTCGCGCCGCGCGCGCCACGACTGGAACACACCACGCAAGTATTTGACACCTTGTTATCCGCTATCCGCAAAGCCGGCTATGTCCCTGGCAAAAATGTTAAGTTAGCCATTGATGTGGCCGCGTCAGAGCTTTACAATAAAAAAACTAAACAGTACCTGATCGATGGTGGTCGGTATTCCGCCGCCGCGCTGATGACCGTCTATCAATCATGGCAAAGTCAATACCCCCTAATGTCGATTGAAGACGGTTGTGCCGAAGATGATTGGGCGGGCTGGGAGCTGTTAACTAAACAATTGAAGAAAAAGCTGATGCTAGTCGGTGACGATCTGTTCGTCACCAATCCCAGCCGTTTAGAGCAAGGTATTGCTCGCGGCGTGGCCAACGCTGTTTTGATCAAAGTCAATCAAATTGGAACTTTGTCTGAAACGCTGCATTGTATTAGTTTGGCCCAGCACCACGGCTACCAGGTGATGGTCTCCCATCGCAGCGGGGAAACTCCCGATGATTTTATCGCCGATCTAGCCGTGGCGGTCAACGCCGAATATATCAAAGCCGGATCATTGTCCCGCGGCGAACGCCTTGCCAAATACAACCGACTGATGGCCATCGCCGCCGAAGTAAACGGCTAAAGTAGGTACTATGTCGTATCGTGATCAGTCGTGGCAGCCAACCGTCCTGTGCATTTTGGACGGTTTTGGGATTGGTCCAGCCAGCAAAAGTAACGCCATCGCTTTAGCTAAAATGACCGTGTTTAAACGGCTGCAGCGGCGCTATCCGCACACTAGTTTACAAACATCGGGGAGCCAGGTTGGTCTGCCGAGGTGGCAAGCGGGCAACAGTGAAGCCGGCCACGCCAACATTGGGGCGGGCCGGATCGTCAAGCAGGACTCGGTCCGAATCTTAGACAGCATTGCTGATGGCACGTTTTATAAAAATCCGGCCTTCATCAGTGCCGTCAAACATGTTCGCGAGCATCAATCGGCGGTTCACTTGATGGGCTTATTGTCCGGCGATCAATCCGGCCACGCCCATCCGGCGCATCTACTGTCTTTGCTGAAATTTTTCCGGAAGAAAAAGGTCAGACCGATTTATCTTCACCTCTTTACGGATGGGCGTGATTCTTCACCTTATTCCGCCGGTCGATTTTTGCGTCGGCTCCAAGACCAACTGGAGCCCCAGGAGCAAATCGCCACGATCAGTGGTCGCTATTATGCGATGGATCGCAATAAACGCTGGGATCGAACGGCCACCGCGTACGCGGCCATGGTTCATGGTCGCGGCGTGAAGGCCGACAATGCCGAAGCGGCGGTGGCCTCGGCCTACGACCGCGGTGAAACCGATGAGTATCTCCAGCCAGCAGTGATGGTCCGCCATGGTCGGCCGATCGCGACCATTGATGATGGTGACGCGGTGATATTTTTTAATTTGCGATCCGACCGAGCGCGCCAGCTGACCAAACCGTTTGTGCAGTCGCGGTTTGAACAACTGGGTGGTTTTCGTCGCGGGGGGCAGTTGCGACAGCTTTATTTTGTGGCGCTGACGGACTTTGGACCCGATCTTGATACCGTCGTGGCCGCTTTTCCGGCCGTGAGTTTAACCCAGACGTTGCCCATGGCTCTAGCGGGGTATCGGCAGCTCTACATTGCCGAGTCGGAGAAGTATGCTCACATGACATATTTTCTCAACGGAGGGTATGCTGATCCGGTCGCCGGCGAAGACCGCGTGATGATCCCTTCGCCAACCGTCAGTCACTATGATCAACGGCCGGCGATGAGCGCGAAGAAAATTACCACTCGAGTGTTGCGCAGCCTCCGCGGTCGCGAACATCAATTTGTGGCTTTAAATTTTGCCAATCCTGACATGCTGGCTCACACGGGCAATCTGGCGGCCACGATTGCGGGATTAAAAGTGGTGGACGAGTGTCTCGGAAAGCTGTATCATATGGTTGTTTTGCGGCGAAAAGGGAATCTGATTATTACCGCGGATCATGGCAATGCCGAAGTCCTCCGATCCGCCGCCGGCGCTGTCGTCACGGAGCACACGCGCTATCCCGTGCCATTCATTATGGCCACCGCCGACCACCATCGTTATCGTCTCCGCCGTGGTAATTTAGCCAATGTCGCCCCGACGGTTTTAGCCATCATGGGCGTAACGGCCCCAGCCGACATGACTGCGTCGCCACTCTATTCGCCCATTCATCCAGCTGATCCCTATGGCTCGACCAAAACCAGTCGTTCTCTTGGTGCTTGATGGGTTTGGGGTAGCTCCACCCAACGATGGTAATGCCATTGCCCAGGCCAAGCTGCCGAATTTTCGAAAAATTGTCAGCACCTATCCAGCGCTGGTGATTCAATCATCGTCGCAAGACGTTGGTCTTCAGTTTGGAGAAATGGGGAACTCCGAAGTCGGCCACCTGACGATCGGGGCCGGTCGAGTGCTATATCAGAACCTGCCGCGGATTAACCGCTCGATTGAAGATGGGAGTTTCTTGACCAACGAGGCATTTATCAAAACCGCCGCGCACGTTCAGCGGCATAATTCCCAACTGCATTTGATCGGATTAGTTTCGCCGGCCGGTGTGCACGCTCACCTGGATCATCTGATTGCCCTACTCAATTTAGCTCATCGCCAGAAATTAAAACGGGTCTACATCCATGCCATTTTGGACGGGCGAGACACGCTGCCGCACGTCGCCGATGATTTTATTGTGACACTCCAAAAAGCGATCAAAAAATCAAAAGTCGGAGCGATTGCCTCACTGTCCGGCCGGTGGTCGGCCATGGATCGCGACAACAACTGGTCGCGGACGGAGGCGGCCTATCGGGCCATGGCCGAAGGGGTGAGTGAACAAACCGCCAGTGACCCGCTGGTGGCGATCGCGGAGTCATATAAACACCAAGTGTATGACGAGGAATTCGAGCCGACGGTCATCACCAAAAATGACCAGCCGTTGACCACCATCCAGGCTGGCGACGGGGTGATCTTTTTCAACTTTCGGGCCGATCGCGCCCGCCAACTGACCAAAGCATTTGTCTTGCCGTCATTTAACAAGTTTAAGCGCCCCGACATCGCCGACCTCTTCTTCACCACCATGATGGAGTATGAGCAGGACTTGCCGGTCTCGGCCGTGGCGTTTCCGCCCGAAGAAGTCGTCCACCCGTTGGCGGAAGTGATCGCGCAAGCCGGCTTGAAACAACTTCATTTGGCCGAAACAGAAAAATACGCCCACGTCACTTTTTTCTTCAATGGTCTGAAAGATATTTGCTATCCGGGTGAAACCCAGATAGTCATTCCGTCTCCCAAGGTGGCATCTTATGCCGAGCAGCCGGCGATGAGTGCCGAAAAAATTACCAGCCGCTTAATACAAGAGCTCAAACCAGACACCTACGATTTTGTGGTGGTCAATTTTGCTAACCCCGACATGGTGGCTCACACGGGCAATCTGGCGGCCACCATCAAGGGGCTCGAAGTGCTTGATCAGTGTTTGGGCCAAATCGTGGACGTGGTGTTGGCCAAAGACGGGGTAGTGTTCATCACCGCCGATCATGGTAATGCCGAAGAAATGATCGATCTGCAAACCGGGGAAATTCTGAAGGATCATAGCACCAATCCCGTGCCGTTCATTGCCGTGCGGCGGGAGTTAGAAGGGCAAACCGCCGGCCGGCCGGAGGCCAGTGGAGGCGACCTCTCGATCATTGCCCCCAGCGGTATATTGTCGGATGTTGCCCCCACGGTCCTTAAGGCCTTGGAGCTTGATCTGCCGGCCGAGATGACGGGCAGTCCCTTATTGTAGGTGGTCAATGGTTTATGCCAGAACTACCCGAAGTTGAGGTGGTCACCCGAGAACTTGACCGCTGTCTCCGTGGTCAAGTGATTAGTCGGGTAGTGGTGCGGGTCGCCAAGTTAGTCAGCCCCGCCGCCGCCTCGCTGCGGCGGCAATTGATGGGAGAAAAAATTAGGCGCGTCTGGCGTCGGGCTAAGATGGTGGTGATCGAACTGTCCACCGGTCAGTCAGTGGTGATTCACCTCAAAATGACTGGCCAATTGATTTACCGTCAAGCTAACGGGAAACTGGGCGCGGCCGGTGGCCACCCCATTCCCGGCGGAGAGCAAGGTCAGCCCAATCGTTTCACTCATGTCGAGATTCACTTCGCCGGCGGCGGAGTGTTGTTTTTTAATGATCAGCGCAAGTTTGGCTGGCTGAAGTTGCTATCGGCCGCCCAATTGGCCAAGTTAAGCGGCCACCATGGGATCGAACCACTGACCAAACAGTTGACGCCCGCCGCCGTGGTGGCTTTAGCCGAGCGGTATCCGCGCCGGCCAATCAAGCAGTTTTTACTGGATCAAAAGTTAATCGTGGGCCTCGGCAATATTTACGCCGATGAGGCCTGCTTCGCGGCGCGGATTAGACCCCATCGACCAATCCAGTCGTTGGCGGGGGGGACACTAGTCAAGTTAGCCCGGATAATTCCGCGCCTCTTAGCGCGGGCCATTCGCCATGGTGGCACGACCGCGCGTGACTTTCGCCACGCCAATGGCCAGCGGGGGAACTTCTCCCGATATTTAATGGTTTATGGTCGCGGCGGTCAGCCCTGTCGGCGCTGCGGCACGATTATTACTAAAACAAAACAGCAGGGGCGGGGAACCCACTACTGTTCGCAGTGTCAGCAGTAAATTGGTTTATCCGAGCCAGCCGAGGCCCAGCCAGGCCACGAGCGCGCCAATAACGGCGCCGACCGTGATTTGCCAGGGGGTGTGCCCCATGGTGGAGTCAAAGGTCGTATAGTGAGTTTGGCGAGCCGCGGGTAGTTCATCGATTAACCGGTTCAACGTGGCGGCGTGGTGGTCCATTGTCCGACGGTAGCCGCTGGCATCCCGGACGATCACCACGGTCAGCACCAGCGCCAAGATAAATGACGTACTGGCGACACCGTCGAGCAGGGCCACTTCCGTCAAAGCAGCAAAAACAAACGCCGCGTGGGCCGAGGGCATGCCGCCGTATTCTTTCCAGACGTGCCAGGTAAACTGGCGGTGGTAAAGCGCGCCGATGACTTTGGCTAGCTGGGCCACGAGCGCGCCGATGACCGGAATAAAAATTATGCTATACTGGGACATATGATGACATTATGGTGGGCAATTATTTTCGGGATCGTCCAGGGTCTGACCGAGTTTTTGCCGATTTCTAGCTCGGGGCACTTAGTGGTCCTGCACCAGCTGACCGGCATCCAAGGTGCCGCCGACCTCTCGTTTGATGTCGCTCTCCACTTCGGTACGCTGTTGGCCTTGCTCGGCTTTTTTTGGGCCGACATCTGGCGGTTGCTGATCGAGTGGGGACAGTCGATCTGGCACCGACGCTGGCATCACTATTCTGACGATGCTCGGCTGGCCTGGCAGTTACTTTTAGCCACCGGACCGGTCTTGATCGTCGGCGCGATCGGCGGCGCTGCCCTGGAGGAGCGCTTTCGCTCTTTACCGTCAGTGGCCGTGATGTTGATTGTCTTTGGTATTTTCTTTTTTATCTTTGAGGCCACCAGCCGACAACGTTTCAAGATGACCGATCTGTCCTGGGGCAGCGCGCTCAAAATCGGTCTGGCGCAAGTGCTGGCGCTGGTCCCTGGCGTATCACGCAGTGGCATCACTATTATAGCAGGTCTGGGGGAAGGTTTGAAACGGAGCGAGGCCGCCCGCTTTTCTTTTTTATTATCTATTCCAGCGGTCGCGGCCGCCGCAATTAAACAGGGGATTGATTTGAGCCAGGTCGGCATGCCCGCTGGTGGGTGGCCCACTTTTATGGTGGGGGCGGGTGCCGCCGCGATCGTTGGCTGGTTAGCGATTCGTTATTTATTACGCTTCTTAGAACACCACACCCTCGCCGGGTTTGGTTGGTATCGGATTTTACTTGGCCTCGCCGTTTTGCTGGTATGGTATTTTTAAATTACCGGCGGCGGTTAACCCGTAATCACTGGCTCCGCCACCGGTGGGGTTGGCTCGGACTGATCGTTGGGCTGGTGGTCGTGATTTGGGTCGGGAGTGTGAGCCGTGAGTTGCTGGTCGACCAGAGTCGGACCGCCGCCGGTCTGACCACGGTGACGATTGGGCCAGCGTCGTCAGTGGCCACCATCGCCGCAGAGCTTCAAACCGCCGCCGTGATTGATCGAGCCTGGTTGTTTCGGACCTATGTTCGCCTCCGGGGGTATAGTAGTCGATTGCCAGCCGGCCAATATCAATTGGCCGCCCACGACAGTGTCCGCCGCCTCGTTAATCAATTGCTCGTCGGCGCAGGGGCGCGCGAAACGGCCGTGACGTTAGTCGAGGGGTGGACGGCGGCGCAATATGCCGATCGTCTCTCGGCCGCGCTCGGCGGAGAAGACCCAAGCAGTTGGCGAGCGGGGTTCATGTCCGCATTGCGGCCCCAGTCCGCTCTTGATTTCGTGCGGCAGCTACCAGCTGGCGTCGATGTCGAGGGATATTTATTCCCTGACACCTATCGTTTTTTTAATGATGCCACCGCAACCGAGGTAGTTGAGCAGTTGTTGGCGGCCTTTGATCGGCAATTCACCACCGCCATGCGCCAGGCCGCCGCGCGGCAGGGGAAAACAATTCATGAGGTCGTGACGCTAGCCAGCATTGTCGAGCGAGAAGTGAATACTCCCGCCGATCGCCGGCTGGCGGCTGATATTTTCTGGCGGCGGCTCGACGCCGGCATTGCCCTGCAGGCCGACTCGACGGTTAATTATCTGACCGGCAAAAAGACACCCGCCATCTCCGCGGCCGACCGGCGGATTAACTCGCCGTACAATACTTATCAACATCGCGGTCTACCTCCCGGCCCGATCGCCAACCCGGGGCTCGATGCCATCCGGGCCGTTATTGAATCAACGCCCAATAATTTTTGGTACTTTTTAACGACACCAGACGGGGAGGTCATCTATAGTCAGACCCTGGAGCAACATAACGCCGCCAAAGCCAAATACCTCTGAAAATCTGGCCTGGAGACCACCAGCGAGCGCTAAAGTTAGCCACTTCTTGACAGTGTTTGTTATCCATGATATACTATCAATGGTCCATTCATACTAGTTAAGAAATACCTTAATTTAGACAAAAAAGAATGGATCATTATGTCAACTTTTGTGAATACCACTAATCACACCAGCTTTACAACGCTGTTGGGAAAGCTGCTTGAAGCCCTGTCGCCGCGGGAGCAAGATGTCTTGCGCCGCCGGCATGCTTTGGCTAAAGGCAGCCAACGGAAAGAAACGCTGGAAAACATCGGCAAGGACTACAAGGTGACCCGGGAACGGGTGCGCCAGATTGAGCGTGATGGTGTCAAGAAGCTGAAAGAAAAGGTAAACGATGCCGGTGTGGAAAGCGAGCTAGCCAAGATCGAAGCGGCCGTGCGCCAGTTTTTGAAGAAATACGGCGGGATCATGCACGAAGGGCATTTGATGGATCAGTTGACTGATTATTTTGGTGTTTCGACCGCTTATGCTGACCAAGAAGAAGTGCTCCAACACAAGAAAGCGCTGGCCTTTATTATTGCCCATTTGCTGGCGAATAAATTTGAGCGGCTGGAGGAAACCGATCATTTTCACACTACTTGGAAGCTGAAAGAAGCGCCATGGGAGTTGGTGGAAGATGTGATCGAACAGTTACTGCAGTTAATTAACCGTGAAGGCAAGCCCTTAACGGCTGATGAGCTGTTTTCCCTGATGAAAAAGCAGGAGGCCTATGGCCACCTGCAGGGCCGGTTTACGAAGATGCAAGCGACGACTAACGGTCTGGCCGACTTGGATGAAGCGATTATGTCTTATCTCCAGACCAGCCGTCGGATCAAGCAGAACCTGTTTGGTCACATCGGGTTGACCGGTTGGAACACGATTTCGCCCAAGCGCATGAACGATAAGATTTATCTGATTCTGAAGCGCGCGGGTAAACCGCTGCATTTTACCGATATTGCCCAGTTGATCAACGAAGCCAAGTTTGACCACAAAAAGGCCTTGCCGGCGACGATTCACAACGAATTGATCCTCGATGACCGCTATGTCTTGATTGGCCGAGGGATCTACGCGCTGCGGGAATGGGGCTATGAACCCGGCACCGTGGCGGATGTGATCGCTACTTTGTTAAAAGAGCGCGGCCCGATGACCAAGGATGAAATTGTGACCCAAGTCACTAAGCAACGGCTGGTCAAAAAGGCGACGATTAACCTGGCTTTGATGGATAAAGAACGGTTTGGCAAATTACCGAATAAACGATACGGCTTGCCCGGCCAGGCCTAAAAGACAGTCACCGGTGGTTGGTAAAAAATTAAAGAAACGGTTGTGGGATATTTTTCCGGCAACCGTTTTTTGGCGCCGAACTCAAAAATAAGATATACTATAATCGACTATGGACTTCGTAATTCCGATTGATCAATGGCTAGCGCTGCTCGGGGCCGACCCCCTCGCGGTCGCTGGGTTAGCGTTTACCCAGGGGGGCTGGGCGGTGGTGGCGCTCTGGCTGCTCTGGTGGTTGTGGCGCCATTATCGCCCCAAGTGGCTGGCCGCTCGCCGGACCAAATATGTCAGCCAGTGGGACTGGGTGGTGTTGTCGATTTATATTCCCCGGGCCAATGAACAGATGCCGCAAGCCGTCGAGCATATCTTCTCGGCGTTGACCGGTACTTGGAAGCGGATTGATTGGGTCGAAAAGTGGTGGCAGGGCAAAGTTCAGGCCGAGTTTAGCTTTGAATTAATTTCTCGTCAGGGCCAAATCGAGTTTTTAATTCGCGGTCCGCGCCACTACCGTGATTTGATCGAAGCGGCAGTCTACGCCCAATACCCCGACGCCGAAGTCGCCGAGACCACCGACTATACCGAACCATTTGCCGACTTATCTTGGCCGGATCACGATGGTGGTTATGATATTTGGGGGACGGAGTTTAAGCAGTTTAAAGAATTTTATTATCCAATTAAGACCTGGAAGGACTTCGGTGAATCGGTCGAAGGTTTCCGCGATCCGGTTTATTCGATCATCGAAGTCATTTCTCGCCTGGGATCGGGGGAGGAGTTTTGGCTACAAGTGGTGGTTAGCCCCACGGATCACGCTTGGCAAATCGCCGGCGATAGATTCGTCAAAAAACTTTTGGGTAAAACGCCACCGCCGGCACCAACCGTCACCTCGAAAGTGTTAGGCGTCGCCGGCCAAGGCGTCGACGCGGTGATCCACTCCGTCATCCCGCCGTTTGAGGTGGCCAAAGACAAGAAGCCCAAAGAACCACCGCAGTACATCACCAAAGAAAATAAAGTGATTGAGGGCATTCAAGAGAAAATCTCCAAGATTGGTCTGCACGCTCGGCTGCGGGCGGTCTACGTGGCCCGCAAAGAAATCTTCAACAAGACCAAGGTCAAAGAAGGGTTTTTGGGGGCGCTGCAGCAGTATGTTGATCTGTACGCCAATGGCTTTACCCAAGATACCGACAGTAAGGTGTCCGGCTCGCACCTCTATTACCAGCGCGACAAAAAAGTCGCGGTTCGCAAAAACTCGATGCTCAAGAGTTTTCGGACTCGCAACATGCGCCAAGGAGCGAATTTCGGCCAGGGGTTTATCTTAAACGTCGAAGAATTGGCTTCGCTCTGGCATTTCCCGGTCGGTAGTTTGAAGGCAGTGGTGATTAAGAAAGCGGAATCAGCCAAGGCCGAAGCGCCGTTTGGGTTGCCGATGGGGGCGGACTCTTTGCCGGGCGATGATGCCATTCCGTTTGCGGCCATTAACGGTCAAACCGAGCTGACCGCCGTTCATCAACCGCCAGTTGACGTGCCGGTTGAAGGCCTACCGGCGGAAGAATCGGTCGGTTTTGCGCCGGCCGAAACAGCGGCTAAAACCGAGGCGCGGGTCGTGACTGCGCCGCCGGAGGATTTACCGGTTGGCTAACTATTGATATGCCCGCAGTTGCTCACGATGAAAATGAAATTAATTTTTTCGGCGTGACGAATTTCCGCAACCAACAGCGGAAGTTCGGAATTAAGTTAGACGACCGGCGCCGACACATGTACATCATCGGGAAGACCGGCATGGGCAAAACGACGTTGTTGGAAAACATGCTGATTCAAGATATTAAAAATGGCCATGGCCTGGCGTTTATCGATCCGCACGGCGACACCGCCGAAAAAATTCTGGACTTCATCCCGCCGGAGCGCATTAACGACGTAATTTATTTCAACCCGGCGGATTTCGAATACCCGATTGCCTTCAACGTCGTCGAGCAAGTTGATGTTCAGCTGCGGCATTTGGTCGCGTCCGGACTGGTCGGAGTGTTTAAAAAACTCTGGGCGGATTCCTGGGGGCCACGGTTGGAGTATATTTTGCGAAACGCTATCTTGGCGATTTTGGACTATCCGGGCTCGACCCTGTTGGCCGTCACCCGGATGCTGGCCGACAAAGCGTTTCGCAAAAAAGTCGTGGAAAAGATCCAAGACCCGGTGGTGCGTTCCTTCTGGGTTAATGAATTTGCCGGCTACGCCGATAAATTTGCTTCCGAAGCGGTCGCGCCGATTCAGAACAAAGTCGGACAGTTTTTGTCGACCTCACTGATCCGCAACGTCGTCGGTCAGGTGAAGTCCACGATCGATCTGCGTGACATCATGGACAATGGCAAGATTTTAATCATGAACTTAAGCAAAGGTCGGATCGGGGAAGATAACTCGGCGCTGCTCGGCGCGATGATGATCACTAAGATTCAGCTGGCGGCCATGACCCGCGTCGATACGCTCGAAAAAGATCGGAAGGACTTTTTCCTCTACGTCGACGAGTTTCAAAATTTCGCCACGGAGGCCTTCGCCAACATTTTGTCGGAAGCGCGGAAATACCGGTTGAATTTGATTATGGCGCACCAGTTTATTGAACAGCTCGATAATGAATTGGTGCGAGCGGCCGTCTTCGGCAACGTCGGCACACTGGTGATGTTCCGAGTTGGGGCGACCGACGCCGCCGCGTTGGCCAAAGAGTTAGCGCCCCGGTTTACCGAAGAGGATTTGGTCAACCTGACCAAGTTTGAGATTTATCTGAAGCTGATGATCAACGGGATGGCCTCCGAGCCATTTTCGGCCCAGACCTTGCCGCCGCTGTTCAAACCAGAATCAACGGATACCGCGCAGAAAGTGATCCGGGTGTCGCGCGAGCGGTATGCCCGCGAGCGCACCGTGGTCGAAGAAAAGATTAATCGTTGGAGTGAGCCGATCGAAGGGTCTGAGCTAGTGACCGTCGGTGTCAAAAAAATCAAGACCACGGAAATTGATTTTAAAGGTCAGCGCTTGATGGCCGAAGTGGCGGACGACCCGACGCCCGATCGCCATATCGCCTGGCTGTGTGATAACTGTCAAAAAGTCACCTACTTGTCATTCCAACCAAATCCGCGTAAACCAGTGTATTGCAAGAAGTGTTTGCGTGATTATCAGAAAGGCGTCATGGCGCCCGCGGCGCCGCGCTTGGTACTGGCGGCTAGTCCAGCGACTCCAGCCGCGACAGTGGTTGTGCCGCCCGGCCCACCCGCGCCACCAAAGATTCGCGCTTCCGACCATATCGTCTCGGGTGTAGTCACGCCGCAACCTAATGGTCCGTTGGTGGCGACCATCCCGACGCCCAGCCCGCGGCCAACCATTGCCCCGACCGCAGCACCAACCGCTACGTTAGCTTCGCAGCCGATGATACCGCCGCCCACCGAGCCAACCGCGGTTGAAGCCAACGACAACGAGCCAACGATTTCCTTAGGCGCGCTCGAACAACAAATTAAAGGCGGCCAAGACACGCCCCGCGGTTTTGATCGCGGTCCGCGACCACCCCGCGATCCAGGCAGTCGTCCCCATCGTCCGCGTCGCCATGGCGGCGATCGACCGCGTCACCGTCCGTCCCAAGCACCACCGCAATAATTTAATTATTTATTCATCGTGAATATGGTTATGAATTGTCTCGCCTGTGGCAATCCGATGGCCGACAATGGCAGCTGTGAATGTCAGCCCGACCGTTGCAAAAACTGCTGTGAATGTGATAGCACCTGCACCACCTGTGATTGCAAAGCTGGCCAACCGGCCGTTGAATAGTCGATAATTGAGAACCAAAATCGGCCAAAAGTTGATTTTTGGCTGATTTTTTGTTATTCTGAGTTTAGAATTATTTTAACTCCCTTGTGCTAGGATCAAAGTACTGTTCATAAATTGTTTGTATATGCGCGTGCTCTTAGTCGAAGACGAACCAGACCTCGCCGACCTGTATCTCCGGGTGCTCAAAAGCGCCGGCTACGCGGTTGACCATACCATTTTTGGTAAAGAGGCAATTTTTTGGGCCAAGACCAATGATTACGACATCGCCCAAATCGATGGCCGTTTACCGGACGTCGATGGCTTTACGGTCTGCGCTGAAGTTAGAAAAGCCAAACCCGAGCTGCCGATTATCATGACCACGGTCCGAAACCTGACCGAAGACAAGAAAGTGGCGTTCGCGGCCGGCGCCGACGATTATCTAGTTAAGCCGTTTTACATGGAAGAATTGACCATGCGGTATCACGCGCTGTTGCGCCGGCCGAAAACTCCCATGTTGGATGTGATCGAATATAATGGCTTAATGTTGGACACCCGAAAACGCATCGTGACGCTGCATGGCAAACTAGTGGATTTTCGGATGAAAGAAGTGACCCTGATGGAATATATGATGCGCAATTTAGGGATTCCGCTGACTCGCACCATGATGCTCGAACACGTCTGGGACATGAATATTGATCCGTTTACCAATACGGTCGATGTCCACATTCGGTCCATGCGCAAGAAGTTAAACGACTTAGAAGGTAACATCATCAAAACCGTCCACGGCATGGGGTATAAAGTGGGGGATTAGTTAATTTGCTAAAGTGCTATGTTACGTCCCGCTGGCATATGTCGGCGGGATGTTGTTATTTCTATACGCTCACGCAATTTTTTGCTATACTGGGCGTATGTCGTGGTTATTGATCGTGGTGGTGGCTTACGCGTTAAACGCTGTCGCTATCGCCATTGATAAAGCCCTGCTCAAACAAATCGTGCCTCATCCGGGAGCGTATACTTTTTTTATTGCGCTACTTGGCGCGTTGGGGGTGGTGCTGTGGCCGTTTGAGTTTGCCCTGCCCACCGCGAGTCAGGCCGCGCTGGCCGTCGTGATTGCCATCACGTTCGTGGCCGCACTTTACTTAATGTTTCGCGCCCTCAAACGAGGTGACGCCTCGCGCATCGCGCCATTTATTGGTGGTTTAAGCCCGCTGTTTGTCTTTATGCTCGCGGCCGTGGCGTTAGGTGAGCGACTAGCTGGTTCACAATTAGTCGCCGTCGCCGTGATGTTGGCCGGTACCTTGTTAATCTCTTGGCATCGGCACACTAAAAAGGCATTACGGGGCGTATTTAGGACGGCCGCGGCGGCCGCGGCCTGTTTTGCCGTGTCGTATGTGCTGACCAAAGTGCTGTATGAACAAGCGGCGTTCATCCCGGCTTTTGTCTGGATTCGGATTGCCGTGGCGGTGGTGGCAGTCGGACTATTATGGTCACCGGCCACGCGACAGGCCGTCAAACAAATGTTTACTCAAAGCTCCGGCGAATCCCAGACGGCGTTTGGGATTGGGCAAGCGGCTGGCGCGCTAAGCATGATACTGATCAGTTGGGCCATCTCGCTCGCGTCGGTCTCGATGATCAACGCCTTGCAGGGATTACAATATATTTTCTTGTTTGGCATCGTCTTGGCGTTGAAAGGCCGCTACCCGAAACTGCTCGATGAGGATTTGTCGCCGGCGGTCTATGTCCAAAAAATTATTTCTATTCTTTTGATCGGCGGCGGGCTGCTGTTGGTCTCGTGGCCGCTATAATCTATGGCACTGATCAGATCAAAAATGTTTTGGATTATTCTTATTGTCGTTATCATCGCCGTGGCCACTGGAGTTGGCATTTGGCGATCATGGGGGATTGATCACACCCCGGGGTTCGTCCGCTTTGGCGTGAGCTATGATCCCTATTATGCCAATTCGCTCGACCTGAACCCGTTTACCACCTTTGATGCGATCTTAGCAGAATTGAAAGTTAAACGCGTCCGACTGTCTGCGCGGTGGGATATCGCCGAGCCCAATCCCGGCGAGTACAATTGGGACCAAACGGATCTGTTTGTGGCCAAAGCCAGCCAAGCCAATGCCAGCATCATTCTAGCAATTGGCGCGAAGCTGCCGCGTTGGCCGGAGTGTTATCGACCGACATGGGCGACCAAACTGACGGCGGAAGAATATCGCGCGGCGGTGCTCGAGTTTGTTGAAGAATCAGTGCGCCACTTTCAAGCCAATACCACGATTATCGCCTGGCAAGTCGAAAACGAGCCGCTGGTTAATTGGTTTGGTGATTGTCCCAAACCGGATCCGAAGCTAGTCAAAGAAGAAATTGCGTTGGTCAAAAAACTTGATCCGCGGCCGGTACTGGTGACCGATAGTGGTGAGATGAGTATGTGGTACCCGGCCGCTAAACTGGGCGGGGACTGGTTTGGCACGACGCTGTATCGCGTGGTCAAAGATCAAAAGTTTGGATTTTGGCAGTGGCCCTTACCGCCGTATTTTTATTATGCCAAAGGCCAAATGCTCCGGCAGTTTTTCGGGCCAAAACTTGATCGGGTGATCGTCAGCGAACTCCAAGCCGAACCGTGGGTGACCAATGGTTTCCAGAACACGCCGCTCGAAGAGCAGTACAAGTCGATGAGTATTGATCAATTCAAAAGCAATGTTGACTACGCTAAGCGCGCCGGATTCGATGAGGTGTATCTGTGGGGGGCGGAGTGGTGGTATTGGATGAAAGAAAAACAGGGTGTGCCGGATTACTGGGATTACGCTAAGACACTGTTTGTTAAGCCCACCCCGGCCAAATAATAAAACTTAACTCCCGATGGCCAGTAACAATTGGCGGGGGAGTTTTTTTATTGACATCAGCCAGATTTTCTCTTATGCTCATCAGCACGTATGGCTAAAACTTTTAAAAAACCAGGTCGCGTGGCGGTCGGCATGTCCGGCGGCGTTGACTCATCGGTGGCTGCCGCCTTGCTCCAGCAGCAGGGCTATGACTGTTTTGGGATTTTCATGCATTACTGGTCGGATCCGACCGGCATCGAGTCGCGTTTGCCGGAAAACCAGTGTTGCTCGGTGCCGAACTACGAAGATGTTCGTCGCGTGTGCGCCAAATTGGGCATCGAACTTTACACTTTAAATTTTGATGACTTGTTTAAAACTAAAGTCGTTGATTATTTTCTCGATGAATATGCCGCGGGGCGGACACCAAATCCTTGCATTGAGTGCAACAAACACGTGAAGTTCGGCGCGTTTTGGGCCAAGGCCCACCAACTCGGCGCGGATTACTTAGCCACCGGGCACTATGTCCGCCAAAAAAATAATGGCGGCCGATCGAGATTATTTGTCGCCGCTGATGATAAAAAAGACCAGTCATATTTTCTCTATGGCTTGAAGCCAGAGGTGCTGGCCCACACGTTGTTTCCGATCGGGAAATATACTAAGCCGCAAGTCCGCCGAATCGCGGCGCGGTTTGGCCTGGCGACCGCGCAAAAGGCCGAAAGTGTTGACGTCTGTTTCGTCAAAGAAACGCACCACAATGATTTTCTGACTCGCCACTTAAAGATGAAGCCAGGCAAAATCATCAGTACGGCTGGCGCAATCATTGGCGACCACATCGGGTTGCCCCTGTACACCATCGGGCAACGGCGGGGAATTAACTTGCCGGGTGGGCCGTGGTATGTCTGTGGTAGTGATCAGGCCAAGAACGAATTGATCGTCACCAACCACCCGGACGACCCGAAGTTGTCTCAAAGCACGATCGTGATGAGTGGAGTCAATTGGTTAAGTGGCGTGGCGCCGAAGTTGCCCTATCGCTGCGCGGTGCGAGTCCGTTATCATTCGGCCAGTATTCCGACGATCGTGACCAAACAAGTTGCCGATGAATATGAAATTATCTTCGACACACCCCAGCGAGCAGTGACGCCCGGCCAATCAGTCGTCATCTATCGTCGCCACTGGTTTGGGCCAGAAGAACTCATCGGCGGTGGCGTGATCAATCGGGCACAGTAGCTTGATTTTCACGGACCGAACGGCTATCCTAGAGCAGTATGACTACCCATGAACTCCGCCAAAAGTATTTGGATTTTTTTCAAGCCCAAAGCCACGCCGTGCTGCCGTCGGCGTCATTGCTGCCGGAAAACGATCCGACCACGCTCTTTACCGGATCGGGCATGCAGCCGATGGTGCCGTTTCTCTTGGGTCAAAAGCATCCGGCCGGCACGCGGCTGGTTGATTCGCAGAAATGCTTTCGGGCCCAAGACGTTGATGATGTCGGCGATAACCGCCACACCACGTTTTTTGAAATGCTGGGTAATTGGTCGCTGGGTGATTATTTTAAAGCCGAACAAATCCCGTGGATGTTTGAATTTTTAACCAAGGAGCTGGGCTTAGATCCGCGACGGTTATATGTCAGCGTTTTCCGGGGCAACGAATCGATCGATATTTCACGCGACGATGAAGCGGTTAAATTATGGCAAGGATGTTTTTCTGGCGTTGGTATCACCACCGAAGCCAGGGACTTCGCTGAACGTGACGGGATGGAGGCGGGGCGAATTTTTTACTACGATGACACGAAAAACTGGTGGAGTCGCGCCGGCGTGCCGGCCAACATGCTGATCGGTGAACCGGGTGGACCGGACAGCGAAATGTTTTGGGACTTCGGTGCCGATCGGGGACTGCACGAGCACTCAGCGTGGAAAAATGAACCTTGTCACGTCAACTGTGACTGCGGCCGGTTTATGGAGATCGGCAACAACGTCTTCATGGAGTATGTGAAGACGGCGACTGGTTTTGAAAAATTAAAGCAGCGCAACGTCGATTTCGGTGGCGGACTCGAACGGATAGCCGCCGCGGTCAATGATGACCCGGACGTGTTTAAGATCGACCTATTCACGCCGCTGCGCGCAACACTAGAAAAACTTTCCGGCAAAACGTATGGCGCCGATGATGCGGAGACGAAAGCATTTCGGGTGGTGATGGACCACCTGCGGGCGGCGACATTTCTGATCGCCGATGGTGCTGTGCCATCAAACAAAGACCAAGGGTATTTCACGCGGCGATTCTTGCGCCGAGCG